>NZ_JONQ01000008.1 GCF_000711905.1 Methermicoccus shengliensis DSM 18856 | reverse complement strand
CTTTCAATCCCACTTTGGTCTTATTTCAACCACGCCCTATTTTCCCTTATTTCTCTATTTAATCTTTTCCCACACCTCCTTTCAGACCCCCTCTGTCGTCGATCCCCAATAATGTGGATGCTTATAAATATCGACTGCATTGCCTACGGAGTGGGCAACACACAGAAAAATAGCAAAGAGGATTGGGTGAAAACATGGTAGCTCCATACCAAAATACTTTTATCCAAGACTGTGTAATTTCATCCCTGCTCTGCCCAAGGGGAAGCTGGGATAAGGGGGCTCGTGGTCTAGCTGGTCATGACGCTGCCTTGACATGGCAGAGGTCAGGAGTTCGAATCTCCTCGAGCCCATCACCCCCTCAGCCTTTCCATCACTGCCCGCTTCTTGGATAGGGCAGCCCTTGCCGCCTCATCCACCCTCCGCCTCATTTCCTCGACGTTCTGGGGGGCCCCCTCGCCCACCATTCTCTTCACTGGGGTGTATGCCGACTCCCGAAAGCGTGGCGTGAGCTCCTGCTCCCTATCGTCCACGAGCAGTCTCGGTCCGCTGCCATCGTCCACGCTGCCAATCACCCCCACCCTCACGCCCACATCGTCCATGAGCTCTTCTATTGAAGAGACGAGCTCTCCGGGCACGATGAGCAGCAGCGCATCTAAGGACACGCCGAGGTAGTCTATCCCAAGCTTCTCCAGCATCTCAAGCACTGGCGGGCTCACCAGCTCCCTTATCCTCTGCTCGTCCAGCACCATCCCGAGCCCGCACGCTGCGCATATCTCCTCGGCATCGCCCCGTATCCCGCCGTTGGTGATGTCCGTCATGGCGTGCACCCTGTCCGCAAGCCCGCTCTGCAAAAGCGCATCTGCCGCCCTTAAGAACGTGAGGTTGAGTGTCTCCTCTACAACTTGTGGCATGCCGTTGTATATCGCCGCAGTGGTGATGGTGCCGCCTCCAGCCCCCTCTGTCATCATCAGCACATCGCCGGGGCGGGCAGCCCTTCGTGGTGTGATGCCCGTGGACACGCCCACCGCCCCAACACCCCCTGTCATCCGCTCACCAATCACCATGTCCCCGCCGATGCGCAGCGTGCTGCCCGTGATGAGGGGCACGTTCATGAGCTCACACACGGTAGATATTCCCGCCACATGGTCGAACACCTTGGACACGTCACCGTCGTCTGCCACGTGGATGTCCGAGAACGCCGCAATGGGCCTTGCCCCCATCACATAGATGTCCCGAAGGGCAGCCCTTGCCACATGAAAGCCCGCAAGATAGGGAAACTCGGAGAGCCGTGAGTGGATGCCGTCCACCGTGAGTGAGATGTAGAGGTCGCCATACCTCACCACACCAGAGTCGTCCATGTGGGTGGCGTCCACCACTGCCCCTGTGCTGCCTATCACCTCTGAGAGCAGCCTGTGCACATAGAAGTCGCCCCTGCCCCTCGAACCCACACCGAACTCACCCATGCTCACACCAGAGCGGTGGTACTCGAACAGCTCGCCCCTTGCCTTGAGAGCGTTCTTCACCTCGAGCACCACCGCCTCCGCCAGCCTTCTGGCGCCCTCTCTCGTTGTCTTCTCGCCCTTTATCTCGAGTATCCTCTCAGCGAGCCTCTTGGCAACATCTTTCTCCCCTCTCTCGATGGCTCGCCTCGCATATCCTTCTAAGTCCATGCAACTGCCTTGCTCCAAGAGGATATAAAGGCGAGCCTGCCTCACCAGTTTGCGGCACGTGGAGACAGTTTGCGGCACGTGGAGAAACCCTTATATCATATACGTGCAACAGGGTGCAACAGGGCAGTTGCGTGGGGCTGTGGCCTAGCCAGGCAGGGCGACGGGCTCCAGCGGATTGATGATGAGCAACGGGTCTGCCGAGGCTGCTCGACGGGGTAGCCCATGAGGAGCCGTTGGAGCACTGATGCTCGGTTCGGAGAGACCCGTCGATCGTGTGTTCAAATCACACCAGCCCCACTCCTATCCTGCAACCCATCTTCCATCCGCACCGGGGGCTCAGGAGACGTTTACCGTGAGCTCGAACGTCTTTTCAGTGCCAGTGGTGTTCATCCATGGCCGCTTGTATATGCCCGTAATCCTCTGGGTGCCCTCTTTTGTGGCACGGAGCACCCACTCGTGAGCTCCTCCAGCACCCACCCTGTCCGTGTGCTCAGGGGCGTACTTATCGCTCTCCACCACGAGGCCGTCGGTGGTGGTGATGCTCCACGAAAAGCCAGTGGTTGGGTTCTCGCTGAGGCGGAGCGTGAGTGTTCCGCCCAGCTTGAGGTTCAGGGTGGTGCCATTGTCTGCCTCTGTAAGCGTCTTGGGGGTCTCTGTCGTGGTGGCACAGCCACTCCAAATAAGTGCCAGCATCACCACGAGCAGAGCCAGCATCGTTCGGTTCATAATAAATCCCCACATCACACAACGATGTGCGCTGTATGTTAGTGCACGAGCCCGAGGCTTCCGAGCAGCACCACGATGAGCATGCCCAGCCCCACCATCTTTACCACCGACAGCACTATGCTCTGCCTCGATATATACCCGGAGAACACGCCGAGCACGCTGAGCGCCAGCACGCTTATGGCGATTGACACGTAGAGCGCACCCTCCTGAAGGAGCACGAAGGGCGCTATGGGCACGATGGAGCCCACGAGTGAAGAGATGCCGTGCACCACCGAGTCTATCAGAATCTTGTGCCTCGTCTGGCGCTCGAGCTTCGTGTTCCTGAGGGACGTCAGCATGGGCTTTTCAAGCGCGCACAGCTTCCCATACTCCACCGCCCCCTCTGCCAGATATGAGCCCACGCCATTGGTGAGTGCGAGCGCCACCCCCCCTCCAATCCCAGCCCTCACTATGATGCTGGGGTCACTCGAGATGCCCGCGGTGGCAATCACCACCCCGAGCACTGCGAGCAGGCCATCGATGCTGCCCAGAATTACGTATCTTCCGTGCTCTATGTCGAACTCAAAGGCGATGAAGGATTTTAGCCCCTGCACCAGCCCTTACCTCCTCGTTCCAAACAGCTTGGAGAGCACGCCTCCCCTCGGGGGCTGTGCATCGGGTGGATGTGCACCGGGTGGGGCATCCTCTACTGCCTCCACTGGCTTTTTCGCCCTTCGCCTTCTCGGGCTCTTTGCCTTCGAGCCCACGATGCTCACCGAGGCGCCGCCGTGCCTTGTGCGCCTTTTGCGTATCCTCACCATGATGGGTCTCTCGAGGCTGCTCGATGAGATGATGGCAGTGCCCATGGGAAGGCTCTTGATGTCCTCCACCAGCTCGGAGGTCATTCCCTCCAGCCCCTTGGCGAGCGCCTGCAGGTCCACCCTGCCCGTCACCCTGAGTATAATCTGGGTGTTGCACTGGGAGAGCACGTTCTTATCCACCCGTGCAGGTCTCTGGGAGATTACCATGAGCCCGAGCCCGAACTTTCGTCCCTCTGAGGCGATGGTGCGCAGGATGTCGGTGCTCGGTGCCACAGCGAACCCCCTCTCTGGTGCGAAGTTGTGCGCCTCCTCGACCACCACCATGCCGGGGGGCACCAGCCCCAGCTTTCTTGCCTCGAGCAGCTCGGTGCACACGATGGACACCACCAGCGGCTGAACGCTGGGCTTTACACCCACCATGCTTATCACGGTGCACCTTCCCCGCTTCAGGAGGCTCTGAATCGGGGTGGCCTCTCCACAGAACAGCTCGCTGTCCGCAATCTGCTCCAAGAGAGCGAGCACTGCCCACTTTGCCTTGCTCTCGCTTGCCGCAACCTCCCCTATGATGTCCTGCAGGTCATATGTGTCCCTCTCTGCCCTCAGCCTGCTGATTGCCTCGTACAGGATGCCCACGTGGGTGTTGGTGGGGCTCTCGCCCAGCACCCTCACGATGTCCTGCACGCCAAGCGAGTGGCCCCTTAGCCTGAGCACCCCGTCAGCCTCTGGGTTCACCGAGAGGCTCGCTGGGGTGAGCACCGTTATCTTATCCCCGTAACCCTTGGGGCTCACACCGAACTCTTCGAGCCCCATCTCCTCAGAGGGGTGCCTCAGCGAGGAGTACTCTCCGTGGGGGTCTATTATGAGCAGCGGCACGTCCTGCTCGAGCAGCTCTTCTATGATTACGCCCGCAGTGTACGACTTTCCGCTCCCGGTCATGGCGAGTATGGAGCAGTGCCGCTGCACAAAGGAGTTGGCGTCCAGCCTCACCTCTATGTCGTGTCCGTCGAGCTTTCCGATGTACAGCTCGCCCTTTACGAGCCCCAGCGTCTCCTTTATGAGCTCTGGGTCAGCCCTGAACACCTTCTCACCCGGCGAGATGGGTATGGTGGGTACTCTGAGCACGCCGTCCTGCCCGCGCGAGCCCACCACCTCCACGTGGGCGACCACCCTCTCACCGCTCTCTGGCTCACCCTCGTGCTGCTCGAACACCCTCTCCTCGGTGAACCGCTCATCAGAGCGCGTGATGCCCGCTATCTGGCAGAGCACCCAGCCATCAACATCGTGCCACACCTTCACATAGTCCCTTCGCCTCGCACGCCTCGCATCTGCGAGCGCCACCTTGAAGCTGTGGGTGCTCGTCTCTCCGAACACTATGCCCAGTGCATCTCTCATCACGAGGAGATAGGGGACGCACACTATAAAACCTTTGAGCAGATGTTATTGTGTGATGCAGGACGAGAGCGGTTCGTTCTGGAGCTACCTGCCAGAGGGGTGCACGCTGTGCATGCGAGGGGCAAAGCTCGTGCTGTTCATCACGGGCATGTGCCACATGGGCTGCTTCTACTGCCCCCTCTCGGAGCACAGAAGGGGGGATGTGATGTATGCCAACGAGCGTCCCGTGGCATGCCTTGAGGATGTGCTGAAGGAGGCGGATGCACAGGATGCCCTCGGTGCTGGCATCACTGGGGGCGAGCCGCTGCTGGTGATGGAGAGGACGTCGAGCTACATCGAGGGGCTAAAGCGTGAGCTTGGGGAGCGCTTCCACATCCATATGTACACCGCCCTCGCGCCCTCCGCTGGACAGCTGGAGCAGCTCGCCTCTGCAGGTCTGGACGAGCTGCGCATCCACATACCTCAGCACGCCTATGAGCGCCTTTCAGCCTACGAGCGCTCGCTCGCACATGCGCTGGACATGGGCATCGAGGCAGGGGTGGAGGTGCCCGCATACGGCAACCTCGAGCCCGTGGTGGAGCTGTGCACACGGCTCGAGTGCTTTCTCAACCTGAACGAGCTGGAGTTCAGCGATGCGTGTGCAGATGCCCTAAGGAGGAGGGGGTTTCTGGCACACGAGGAGACGTTTGCAGCCATTGGCTCGAGGGAGGTGGCTCTCTCGCTTGAGGGCAGGGTGAAGCGGATACGGATGCACTTTTGCTCCTCGGTGTTCAAGGATGCGGTGCAGCTCAGAAGACGGCTGCTCAGGACGGCGAGAAGGTGTGCGAGGCCGTTTGACCACATCACCGAGGATGGCACGCTTCTCTACGGGCTCGTGAGGGGGGATGTGGAGGAGATAGCACGACGGATTGCGCCAGAGCCCATGGAGCGCACCGAGGGAGGTGTGGAGTGTGCTTGGTGGGTCGCAGAGCGGCTTAGCGACGAGTACGAGGTAGAGCTCATAGAGAGGTATCCCACCTTCGATGGTCTGGTGGTGGAGAGGGAAAGGCTTTAACATGGGGAGCGCATGGTATATGAGGGGTGGGGGCACGGGGCATGTCGGGCAACGAGGAGCTTCTCCAGCGGCTGATGCGGTATGTGGGCAACGACCCGAGGGGCATAAGGCGGGCAGTGCTCGAGAGCTTTGCCTGTGGTGAGGAGCTCACCACTGAGCACATCCTGACACAGCTCGGGGAGCGGGGCATGTGCGTCTCTAAGCAGAGCGTGAACTCCATGGTGGGGCTGCTCGCATCGAGGATGGGGCTGCTCAGGGTGAGCACGAACGGCAAAAGGCGCTCCTATGCGCTCAAAGCAGAGTACATGGAGCTGCTGCGGGGCGTGCTCGAGCAGCTTTAGAGCCGCCATATCCCGCGGGAGTCCACAACACCCTCGTGCACATTGGACGTGAGCATGTGGCAGAGCATGCATCTTTCTTCCTCGAGCTCGCACACCAGCCTCCTCTTCAGGGCACCCGCCAGCTCCAGCGGGCTCGTGGCCCAGCCCATGCCCAGCCCCTCGCACTCGCCGCACTCCAGCTCGAACCCGTCTCCCTCCTCTCTGAGCCAGAACGGATATGTGGCGCACAGCATCGGTCGAACAGGATAAGCAGTGCACCTACCCTCCCTCAGCAGCACGCACTGCCCCTCCTTGTCTCGCCTCAGCACCCATCCCAGCCTCAGCGAGCCGATGCGCAGGGGCGAGGGCTCGATGAGCTCGTGGAGGGGCATTCCCATGTGCCGTGAGATCGCCTCCGCCTCCTCTCTTGAGAGCTGCACGGTGTTGTCCCCAAAGCGTGCACTGCAGCACCTTCCACACCGCATGCACCTCCACTCATAAGGGGCGAGCTCTCTGGCAATGTCCTCCTCGGAGAGCGCCCTCGCCCGCTCGAGCGAGTGCTCGATGATGCGTCTCCTGTGCTCCAGCATCGCCCGCATCATCGTTATATAGGGGTGCATCGGATTTAAGCCCGATGGCTGCCGAAATCCTGCATCCAAGACCAAGCTCCATTGTGGCTGCGCTGTACACACTGCGAGACCTCGACGTGGACGTGGTGGTGCTGCATGGTCCCCCCGGATGCTCGTTCAAGCATGCAAGGCTTCTCGAGGAGGATGGCATAAAGGTGCTCACCACTTCGCTGGACGATACCGCCTTCATCTTTGGTGGGGCAGAGCGGCTGAAGGAGGTATTAAGACATGCCAAGGAGCGCTTCAACCCCAGTGCGATTGGTGTGGTGGGCACGTGCGCCAGCATGATTATAGGCGAGGACATGAGCGCTGCCGTGAGGGAGGCTGAGCTGGACGTGCCCGTGGTGGTGGTAAACGTGCATGCGGGCTATCCGGACAACACCACGGGCGTAATCATGACGCTCGAGGCGGCAAGGGATGCAGGGCTGCTCTCGGACGAGGAGCTGGAGCGTCAGCGCACGCTCATGCTCAGGGCATCTGAGATAGAGCGTGAGCACGGGGCTGCGAGCAGAGACTACCTGCCACCATCGAGGGGAGACCTCAAGCACGAGGCTGCAAGGAGGTTGCTCTCCCTCATGCGCGATAGAAAGAGGGGGGTGGTGGTGCTCAATGCGAAGAAGGAGACTGCATACAGCTTTGCGGACATCGTGCTGGCACTGAACGAGGTCGCCTCAAAGACGAGCGCTCGGGTGGTGAACATCGCCAACCTGAGGAGCGATGTGGGGCTCTCCCGTATCCGAAGGTATGCGCTGGACATAACGAGGGAGCTGCAGGAGTGTGGGGTCCACATACACCACCTCACTGGCGGGCTGGACGAGTATGCCGTGGCAGGGGAGGTGGCATCGCGCGTCATCTCCGAGCGCTACTGCGATTATGACTATGCGGTGGTGTGCGGTGTGCCCCATGCGCTCGATGTTGGGATGCTCGATATGGAGCTGTTCGCCATCACCAATGGCCCAAGGCAGGTGGAGCCACTGCGCGAGATGGGCTACCACCACGTGATGGTGGAGATAGACCTTCACCCAAGAACGCTGGGCGTGAACCACATCGTCCCCTCGGAGCTGGGAGAGTGTCTCAGGGCGCTTGCTCCCTGAGCAGCGTGTGGGCGGCCATTTTTCCTGCGGCTATCGAGCCGTTCATCGACCGCTCTGGATAGTTGTGCGGAGAGAACACCCCTGCAGCATACACCCCCTCCACTGGGGTGGAGTAGGGCACCACCTTTCGAAGGTAGCCCACATCATACACAGGAGAGGTGAACGCATCCCTCTGCACCCTGCTCCAGAGCACGTCCTCCCGGCCGAGGGGAAACAGGCTCCTCAGCGCCTCCACATAGCGCTCTGCTATCTCGTGCTCTTGAAGGGTCATCTCTGGCTCATCGTGCTCATGGTACGAGGTCAGATACACCAGATGATGCCCGTAGCGCTCCTTTGGGATGAGGTTGGTGTGCTCTATCATCGCCCCAAAGGGTGCGTCCTCGTCCATGTTGAGCCAGTATATGCCATTGAGCAGCCGCCTCTTGAGTGCCACCAGCACGCACACGCTCCCCTGATACGATATTGAGGTGCCAATGCCAAGGGTGCGCAGCAGCGATGGAGAGGTGCACACCACGGCATCGAAGCGCTCCCTTCTGTCTCCGACCGACAGCTCCACACCTCCATCCACGGGGGATATGTGCTCCACGGGAGACGACGTGCGTATCACTCCTCCACGGGAGCGTATGCACCTCACCATCTCATCGAGCAGCCGTCCAAAGCCCCCATCGAGGTATCCCAGCCGCTCGCCCCGCAGCGTGCGATGGGAGCGCAGCGCTATCCTCGTGAGCAGCCATGCAGCCGACACCTCATCCGCCCTTTTCCCGAACTTCCTCTCCAGCAGGGGAGCAAAGAAGGCGTGATATGCCCGCTCTCCCACGCGCTCCACGAGATAGGGGATGCACGCCACATCGTCCAGAGGCTCTGGCGTTGCGCGCCTTGCTGTGAGCACGAATGCCGCAATCCTGAGAATGTCCCGCAGGGAAAGGGTGGGAAACCTGAGTATCTCGAGGGGCGTGTTCATGGGGTACACCCTTCCAGCGTGCATGTATCCCACGCCTGCCAGCCTCCAGCGCAGCGCACTGCGCAAGTTGAGTTCGTCCAGCAGTGCAAGCAGCGCATCATCGCCAAGAAAGCAGTGATGGTAGTACCGCTCCACGGGGTCGGCGAGCGTGGGGTATGTGGCGACTGTGCCGCCCACGTAGGACTTTCGCTCGAACACCACGGTCTCGCAGCTCTTCGATAGCTCTATGGCAGCGCTCAAGCCCGAGAGCCCTGCTCCAACCACCGCCACCCTCATGCCGCATCCCCCAGAGCCGCAAGCTCCTTCCATCTGAGGTTGTAGCGTGTGAACACCGTCCCACCCACGAGCAGTGTGATGACGTTCTTTATCAGGTGGTCGAGGATGGCACCCGAGATGCACACCACCAGCGGGAACCCTCCGAGCGCCAGCACGGCGGCGAGCGCTGCCTCGTACTGCCCTATGCCGCCAGGCGTCAGGGGCACCACCTTCACGATGTTTGCCATTGCCACTGCCAGCGCCACGAGCCCCATGCCAGCACCCACGCCAAGGGAGAGCAGCACGAGCGCACACGTGGCGACATCAAACGCCCATATCCCCAGCGAGAGCAGGAGGAGCCTTGCGAGGGTGGCGGGATGGGTGGAGGTGCGGGCAACGTCGCCCAGCACCTTGAGTGCCGCCCCCCTGTGGCGAAAGAGCAGTGTCCCAGCGAGCCTCTCGGCAAGCTGCGAGTGAGAGAGCGCATGGAGCACGATCACTGCCACGATGCACAGCCCGAGGGCTGTGAGGGTGAGGTACAGCATCCACCGATGTGCCGTGCTCACCGAGAGCAGCCCCAGCACGCCCAGCACCCCCAGCGCCATCACATCGTATATCCTCTCTATGGCAACCGAGGAGAAGCCATCGGGCAGGCTCACGCCCCTTATCCTCTTTAGCACGTACATCCTCGTGAGGTCCCCGAGCCTCATGGGCAACACGAGGTTGGCGAGCTGGCTGATGTACACAACCTCACTCAGGAACAGCGTGCCAAGCCGCACGCCCACGCAGGAGAGGATGTGGGAGTACCTCATGCCCCGCACGAGATATGAGCTGGCATAAACGAGGGAGGCGAGCACCAGCACACCAAGCGAGGCAGAGCCAATGGCGGACGCCACGGCTGTGGCATCCACGCTCGAGAGCATTGCGAAGAATATGAGTGCCATGAGACACACCGAGAGGATTAGCCTGCCTTTGAGCCCCAGCCGTCCAGAGAGTCTCATCTGCCAGAACAGCCTCAGTATGGATGCCGCCATATAGGGGATGTCCCGTGCGAAGCTGACCCTCGTGTCGGTGCCCTCCCTCCAGCGCACGGGTATCTCGCACACCCTCATGCCCCTGTGCTGCGCCCTCACCAGCACCTCGGTGTCCCAGAACCAGTGTGCGTCCCTCACCTGCCTGAGCAGGGGCAGTATGCGCTCCCGCCTGAATGCCTTGAACCCGCACTGGTGGTCGTGCACCCTCGAGCCCAGCAGCACCCTCACCATCGTGTTGAAGACAACGCTGGCAAGCAGCCTTCCAGTGCTCCGCTGGGCACTGCTCTCCTGCACCAGCCGAGAGCCCGTTGCCACATCACATCCCTGCAGCACACTCTCCACGAGCTCTCTGATGTGGGAGGGATGGGTGGCGAGGTCGGCATCCATGTACATCACCACATCCCCGTGGGACAGCTCGATTGCCCTCGCAAGCGCCCTGCCCCTCCCCAGCCGCTCCTCAGAGTGCAGGTGCACCACGTTCTCGTGTGTGCAGGAAAGCTCTCTTGCCACCTCGTCCGTGCCATCGGTGCTGCCATCCTCTGCAATGATGACCTCGTACGTGCACCCCATGCGCGAGAGATGCTCGATGGCCGTGCTCACGGCGAGGGGGAGCGTGTCGTGTGCGTTGTATGCTGGGATTATGATGCTCACGTCCAGGGTCTCTGCTCGCTCCCTGGGCTCAGGGGGTCCAGGAGAGCACCCATTCACGCCCTGCTCATCACAGTGCGGCATTCAAACACTGCTACCCTCTCGCCACGTCTCTTTAAATACATTTGTAGCCCATGAAGGGGTGGTACATGCCGGGGATGGTACATGCTTCAAATAGCTTGGTATGCCATACAGCCGATGATGGGGGCGGTATCCTGTGGTGTACAGGCACGATGGACTACTGGAAAAACCAGACACCATAGTATCTGCATAGGTTTGCCAAGGGAGGCGAGAGGGCATGGCTGCTGATGAAGACAAGAATGTAGATGATGAGCTGGAGGAGCTCTTGAAGAGGGAGTTCAAGAAGAACATCATCATGGACAGATACCACAGAAAGAGCCTCGGGAAGGAGTACACGAGGCGTGCTCGGTAGTGAAAAGGCTTATTAGCATTATGGAAGACGTGAAGGATTGAGGTGGTCGTATGGGCAACATAAGGCCAGCATATATCAAGACGATAGGCGAGGCGCTCATAAGGAGGTATGGCTCGGAGTTCAGCTCGAGCTTCGAGCACAACAAGCGAAAGGTAGAGGAGCTTACCACCATAAAGAGCAAGCATATTCGCAATCGGGTGGCAGGCTACATCACCAGAAAGCTGGGCAGGGCAAGTGGTGAGCGGGCACAGGCAGTGTGAGGGATGAATATGTTTGAGGGGGCATCGGTGGCGCTCATCACGCCCTTTACCAAGGACGACAGGGTGGACCTCGAAGGGCTCAAGCGGAACATCGACTATGTGATAGAGGGGGGCGTGAGCTCGATAGTGCCGTGTGGCACCACTGGTGAGTCCGCAACGCTCACGTTCGAGGAGCACAAGGAGGTGATACGCACCGCCGTCGAACACTCCTCGGTGCCCGTGATAGCGGGCACTGGCTCCAATAACACTGCAGAGGCGCTGGAGCTCACGAGGTTTGCTGCAGACGTGGGAGCGGATGCCGCGCTCGTGATAACTCCGTACTACAACAAGCCCAACCCGCAGGGGCTCATCCGACACTATGAGGAGATAGAAAAGTGCGACATCCCCATCGTGCTGTACAACATCAAGTCCAGAACAGGGCTGAACATACCCCCAGAGCTGATGGCAGAGCTCGCTTCCCATGAGGGAATCATTGGGGTGAAGGAGGCGAGCGGAGATTTGGGACAGGTATCACGCATAATCGAGCTCACTCAGGATGAAGACTTCTTCGTCATCTCGGGTGACGACGCCCTCACGCTTCCCATCATGGTGCTTGGCGGGATAGGCGTGATATCGGTGGCTGCCAACGTCGTCCCCTCGATGGTGTCATCGCTCACATCTGCCATGCTGGAGGGCAGATACGAGGAGGCACGAAGGATACACTATGAGCTTGCACCCCTCATAAGGGCGCTGTTCATCGAGACAAACCCCATTCCAGTGAAGAGGGCATGCGAGCTCATGGGGCTGGCGGCAGGACACCTTCGGCTTCCCCTCGCGAGCCTGAGCGAGGAGCACGAGGCGATGCTACGGGCAGAGATGGAAAGGCTCGCGCTGATTTAGGAGGTGTGCTGTTGATACGGGTGGCGGTGGCAGGTGCGCGCGGGCGCATGGGCAGGCTCGTGATAGATGGCGTGCTGAAGGCAGAGGACATGGAGCTCGTGCTCGCCCTCGATGTGGTGGGGGTGGGCGAGAGCGTGTGTGAGGGTGTGAAGGTGTCCGATGGCGCGGACATATCCAATCTGCTCCCAAGGATGAAGCCAGATGTGCTCATAGACTTTACGAGGGCAGATGCGGCAATAAAGAACGTGGCTGCTGCGGCGCTGAGTGGTGTGGCAGTGGTGGTGGGCACCACTGGGTTCACCGAGGAGCAGAAGGAGCAGCTAACAGAGCTCGTGGAGGGCAGGGTGCCGTGCATACTCTCGCCTAACTTCTCCATCGGGGTCAATGCGTTCTTCAGGCTCGTGGAGGTTGCGGCAAGGCTGCTCTCCGCATACGACGTGGAAATCGTGGAGGCGCACCACAGGGGCAAGCGGGACGCACCGAGTGGAACCGCCAAGAGGCTCGCCGAGATTGTGTCCGAAGTGCTGGGAGGGCGGAAGCTGGTATATGGCAGAGAGGGCATATCCCCGAGGGGAGACGAGATCGGTGTGCACGCCATCAGGGGCGGGGACATCGTGGGCGACCACACGGTGCTGTTCGCTGGAGATGGAGACCGCATAGAGCTTCGACATCAGGCACACTCGAGGAGCACCTTTGCTGCAGGTGCGGTGGCGGCTGCTCGGTGGATAGTGAGCCAGCCCCCGGGAATGCACACTATGGATGAGTTTCTGTCCTCGCTTGCGGGTTGAGGTACGATGAAAGCCCTCTACACCTTCTGGGAGGCAACCGCCTTGGGCGGAGCCCACCGAAGCAGGGTGCTGCGCACCGCCTCGCTCGTGCTGTTTCTCGCACTGTGGGAGCTTCTCGGCGTGTTCGTGAGGGAGCTTCCCACCCCTCTGGAGACGGGGACGACGTTCGTGCAGCTCATAACGGTGGGGGAGCCCATCCTCGGCAGAACCCTTCAGGAGCACACGCTTGCCTCTATACTGGTGGTGCTCAAGGGCTCGCTCATCGGATTTGCGCTCGCCATCCCCCTGGGCGTGCTCATGGGCTGGTCGCGCATCGCCGGGGATGTGCTCGAGCAGATTACCGAGCTGTTTCGGCCCATCCCGCCACTGGCGTGGATTCCGCTCGCGTTCGTGCTGTTCAGGGGGCTCAAGGATGCTGGATGGTTTCAGGTGCTCATGGAGCTGCTCGGCACCCAGATGAGTGTGACCTCGATGGTGCAGATATTCGTGGTGTTCGTGGGGGCGTTCTTTCCGCTCCTGCTCAACACCATACAGGGCGTGAAGTCTGTTGATAGAATATACATCGAGGTGGCAAGGGTAGCGGGAGCCACACAGATGCAGATTATACGCAAGGTGGTGCTGCCCGCCGCCCTTCCCAGCATCATCACGGGTGCGAGGGTAGGGCTGGGCGTGGGCTGGATGTGTGTGGTGGCTGCCGAGATGATAGGAGGTTCCTCGAGCGGCGTGGGGCTGTTCATATGGAACATGTACTCCATAGGGGGCAGCTCGGCAGCCATCGTGTGCGGCATGATAGCCATCGGAATGGTGGGCTATGCGATGAACGAGGGTATACTCGCACTCGAGAGGAGGCTCATCAAGTGGAGCTGAAGCTGGTGCACGTCAGCAAGCGGTTCGACGGCTTCGTGGCGGTGCAGGACGTGTCGTTCACCGTGAGCGAGGGCGAGTTCGTGTGCCTTCTGGGCCCCAGCGGGTGCGGCAAGACCACCATCCTGCGCATGATTGGCGGGCTTGAGGAGCCCACCGAAGGAAAGATACTGCTTGATGGCAAGCCCCTCTCCTACAGGGGTGGGGACGTGGGGTTCGTGTTTCAGGAGTACGGGCTCTTTCCATGGAGGACGGTGCTGAAGAACGTGGAGTTCGGGCTGGAGATTCTGGGCGTTGAGAAGCAGGAGAGAAGGCGCATCGCCAGAAGGTACATCGAGATGGTGGGGCTCTCGAAGTTCGAGAACAGCTATCCCCACGAGCTCTCTGGTGGCATGAAGCAGAGGGTTGGCATCGCAAGGGCGCTCGCCACCAATCCCAAGCTGCTGCTCATGGACGAGCCCTTCGGGGCGCTCGATGCCCAGACGAGGAATATCCTGCAGGAGGAGCTGATACGCATATGGATGCAGGAGCACAAGACGGTGCTGTACGTGACGCACAGCGTGGACGAGGCGATATTCCTCGCAGACAGGGTGTTCGTGCTCACCGCAAGCCCTGCACGGCTGAAGAGGGAGTTCAGGGTGGACATCGAGCGGCCTCGGGACAGGACGAGCCCAGAGGCAAACGCCCTACGAAAGGCGATACTCGACCAGCTAACATCCGAGATAATGAAGGCGAGCGGGCATTAGAAATTTGGACAGGCTAAGGGGCATGCTGAGGCGCTCGTTAAGAGGTTTGGCAGGGGCGAGGTGGACTTCGATATAGCTCGCATGAGCCTCACATGAACTCCGAGAGGTCAACCTGCTTCGTTCTTTCGTTGTCGAACATGTCGGCGATGTCCTCTGCAATGAGTCTCAGCCTCTGCCGGGTGTAGCTCGACACGTTGAACTGCTCTGCCACCTTGAGCGACATCTCGAGGTACTTTTTCACCGAGCCCTCGTGCACCATCAGGGTGAGCCCACCACCGCACTTGGTGCATACTCCAGAGAGAGGTGGGCGGCGAAACTTGGCATTGCACTTCACGCATCTCACCCCCTGTCTCGAGAACTCCCTCAGGTTGCCTATCAGGTCCGGAAGGAAGTGAGACTTTATGATGCGCTCGGCAACATCCCGCTCGTCCACACACCTGAGCTTCTTTGCGAGCTCGAGCTGTGCCTCCATCTTCTCTGCCATCGTTCCCAGCACCTTGTAGGCGCTGTTCTTGGGACCCAATGCGATGTTCGATGTGGGGTGGGTGAACGAAAAGCCCGTGTACTGGTGCGGAGTTCCGAGGTAGTCCTTCACGGTGTGCACCACGCCCTGCAGCTCCTTCGGGCTGACAAGCCTCTGCGTCGCCTCATAGAACTCCAGAGGGTATCTGGCATCCACGTCCATGTTGTGCGCCTCGGAGTCTATCTCGAGGGGATTTATGAAGGTGGTAAGCACCAGCGGAGCATCCATCTTTCCGCCCCGCTTGTCTGGAAGATACCGCCTCGAGAAGTTGAGCAGGCCGTCCATGAGCAGCATCACGCAGTCCTCGTCGCCGTCGCAGTTCCTGCGCTTTGCCGCATGGAAAAAGGGATGGGCATAGCCCACCGATGCGCTCGTGAACCCTATGATGCGTCCGAGCACTCCAGCAGAGGTGTGGGGCGCAAGCCCAATCACGAGGTGCCCTATCAGGTCCTCCCTCGACGAGGCGTTGTAGAAGGGCTCCAGCCCGTAGTACTTCTCGAGCAGCTCGTCCACGAACCTCGATACCCTGAGAAGATAGTCCCCGCATGAATGGGGAACGATGATGTCCTGAACGAAGAGCTCCACCACTTGCTCCTCGCTCGTGAGGGGCTTGCCCTCGATGTCGTGCTCGTATCCCAGTCTCCTCAGAGTCTCCACATCCACACCGATTTCCCTCGGAATAAAGTGCGTCAGGGGAAGGTCGGTCATGTCGTACCTGATGGTGCCGTCCTTGAACACGCTCAGGGAGTGCTTTGCCCGCAGCACACCCTTCTCGAGGGGCTCTGGCACCTTTGAGCCCGAGGTGAGCCCTATCACTCCCTTGAGGTTTGGGGGCTCCCGCTCACCCAGCCTCTGAAGCACCTCTCCGAGGTAGCTCCTCAGGTCGATTTTCTGCTGTGCATACGTCCTCGTGGGCTGTCCACACACCGAGCACACGTCAGAGCCCACCTGCAGCCCATGGATGGCGCATCGCCCCACTGGCTGGGTGCGCACCCCGCACGAGCTGCACCGCGCCCGAAAGCTCTGCTTTCCGCACTCGGGGCACACCATCGTGCGCACCTCCACCTCGATGGTGCCCCCTTTATCGAGTGCCTCCCTGAACAGCCTTCCCCTGCCCCCAGCCTCTCCGAGCGGAAACAGCACGTGGGGGGGCGGCTGCATCTTGCGCTCCTTGGACTTCTCTGGCCTTCCCATCCTCGCCCCGATGCGCACTGGAGCCCTGTTTCTGATGGGCACGCCAGAGAGCTGGCTCACGAGGGAGAGGGTGTCCTCGGATGGTGGCTCGGATGGTGGCTCGGATGGTGGCTCGGATGGTGGGGCGTCTTTGCCGATGCCAAGGCAGCGGTAGAGCGTCGTGGCATGGTGCACCACCACATATCCCTCTTCAACGGTGTGGGGCACGAGCAGCAGCTCCAGAAGGTGCTTTGCCCTGCGAAAGTCGCCGTCGGTGCCCACGGGGATGCGCAGAGTCCCCTCTTGGAAGAAGGGGGCGAGGTACTCCCGAAGGAAGAGCACGTCCTCTGGCGCTATGTCGTGCCACATGAACGTGTAGGCTGGGTGCAGCGGGATGCCCCACTGGTCGGAGAGCTGCCATGCAGTGTCCTCATCCACATGCTCTGGCACGCTGCCTCCAGCCCGCACGAGCTCCTGCTCCCACCACTCCACACAGTACCCAGCTGGCACCAGCGGGTGGTTGTTCTCCAGAAAGTCCCCGTAGTTGATGAGTATCTCGCCCACGTCCAGTATCTTCCTTATCGAGCCTCGAAGCTGCACAGCCTGCTCATAGCTCTCTATCCTGACCACGCTTCCGTCATGCAGCAATACGGTGGGCCCCTCTATGGAGTCCACTGGGGCGATGCCAGCCGCCTTTCCCGGACGCTCCACCTTCATCTGGGTGCCGCAAGCCAGAAACTCTCCCAGCACCGCCATGGTGGCTGGATGCACGCCCGCTGCCGCAAACCCCGTGTTTCTGGAGCGCCCGTAGCGCAGCCTAAAGCCTCCCCTCGCCATGGGATGGGAGAACACGGGCCTTCCAGCCAGCATATCCTGCATGTACTTCATCCTCGGCTGTATGCCCACCTTGCCCTCCTCCTCGTCCTCTGCAGAGGGCGCCGCAGGCTCGTGAATCAGCCTGTCCACGAACTCCCAGCCATCGAGGTGCAGCTTGGAGACGTACTTTTTCAGCTTTGGAGCCTTGAGGGCAATGCCCTCCGCGATGACGAGTGCCATGCCCCCACGGATGTAGGGCGTGGACACCCGAGGGATGTAGGCATAGCCCTCCACCATCTCCCTCTCGGTTCCCTCGCCATCGATGCACACTGGACAGTTCTTCACGATGGTGCGTATTTCCTCCTCAGTGGGCAGGTACTGCAGATTCACGAGCCGCTCGTAGGCGGGTATCTCTGCCACATACCTCTCTATCTCCTCCTCGCGGGGCTTGTAGCGGTCTATGCCAAGCTGCCTTCTGATGTAGTCTGCCACGAGCACCGAGAGAGCCTGTGCCGTTCCCCCAGCACTGCGGATGGGTCCAGCATAGTATATGCGCACGAACTCGGTGCCATCGTCGTTCCTGTCTATCTCTATCCTCGCTATGCCCTCCAAGGGAGCAGCCACCACCCCCTCGGTGAGCAGTGCCACCGCAGCCCTGACGCCGCTCTCCAGCGCCTGCAGCCTCGATGGGAACTCGCACACCTTTCCAGTGGCTATGTCCACGCCCAGCTGGAGCGCCACCTCCTCTCTGGACGAGAACCGCTCCTCAAGAGCGCGCAGGTGCCGTGCCAAGCCCCCTATCCCGAGCAGGCTCTCCACTCTCTCGGCGATGTCCTTGGCTGGCGGAATCTCGCAGTGGGTCTCTGGGTCCTCTCCCCTCTGCTTTGCGGCACTCGCTATGGCAATCGCCCTGTTGAGCTCATCCTCCAGTAGCCTAAAATAGCGCTCCACGCCCCACACTCGACGCCCATCGATAAATAGCTTCTATGGAAACACCACGGCTTCCCCTGGAGGCTACCTGAACCGCCTTATGAACGACCTGTCTATCCAGCTCTTCACGGCATATATCAGCCTCGAGGGCATGGTGATGCACATCCTCCCATACACCCCCACGGCGCACCCGCACCCAGTGGAGATGAGTGCCACCGGACTGTCAGTGCTCGCCCTCACCCTGTATGGAAAGAGGGGTGTGCCCCTTTCGAGCCTTGCGAGGTTCTCCGCGGTGTGCCTTGCCTGCCGCTCTGCCTCCATCCCCGTCTTGGTGGCAATCTTTCCATCGACCTCCACCCATGCATTGTCCCCGATGACAAACACGTCCTCCCTTACCCTGAGATAACGGTCGGTGAGCAGCCAGCCATTGCGCTTGGGCAGGGAGAGGCTCTCCACGAAGCTGCTGGGTCGTATGCCAGCGGTCCATATCACCATGTCGCACTCCAGCACCGAGCCATCGGAGAGCGCCACACCCTCCTCCTCGATTGCACACACCCCAAGAGATGTGAGCACCCTGACCCCCCTGCTCTCGAGCGTCTTTCCCACCAGCGAGGACGTGCGCTCTGGGAACGTGGGCAGCACCCTGTCCATCATCTCCACGATGTATATGGTGGCATCGAGGCTCTCGGCAAGCTCGCATGCGGTCTCCACACCAGTGAGCCCAGAGCCCACGATGACTATTCTCTCTGGACTGTGGCTCTCTATGAACTGTCTCGCCCTGAGGGCATGCTCGAGGGTGTGTATTGAGAATGCGCGCTCTGCTCCCCTGATGCCATAGTAGTTCTGGGTGGCACCCGTGGCGACCACCACCACGTCGTACTCCACTCTGCTGCGCTCGCACACCACCACCCCCTCCTCGAGCGATATCGCCCGCTCGCTGATGAGCGTTGCACCCACCCGCTCGCAAAAGGGCTTCAGGGGAGCGGTGATGTCCTCCACGCTCACCTTCCCGCTCAAAAGCTCTGGATAGAGCGCCTGACACTCTATACGGGGCTTTGGCTCGATGAGCACGAGCTCCAGCGCCTCATGTGCGCTCGCACACCGTATCAGCTCGGCTCCCGCAATGCCGCCTCCCACGACCACTACCCGCATGCTATCTCTGCTTTCTGTGCCGCTGTGCAGCCCTCTTCAACGCCTCGATGCCCGGGAGGCTCTCTCCGCTCAGGAACTCTATGGCGGCTCCGCCCCCAGTGCTCACGTGGGTGAGCCTGTGGCGAAGCCCTGCATCGTCCACCGCAGCAGAGATGTGCCCTCCCCCGATGAGGGAGCAGCCCGCCTTGGTGGCTGCCTTGAGCAGCTCGAACGTGCCCACCTTGTACTCCTCCTCCTCTATCACACCAGCTGGGCCGTTCATCACCACCACCTGCGCACTCTCTATCCTCTCGGAGAACGTGGCCATCGTCTCTATCCCGATGTCCTTTATGAGATATGGCACTGGCAGCTCCTCCACACGCACATTCTCCCTCTCTCCATCTCTGTCCACACCAAAGTCCACTGGAAGCTCTATTCTCCCACCATGCTGCTGCAGCAGCTCTGCTGCCTGCTCGGCATACTCCAGCAGCCCCGTGGACCTCAGCACCTCCACGTTTGGAGCTCCAAGGTCGATGCCCCTCGCATGCAGCAGCAGGTTTGCCACGAGCCCAGCAGTGAGTATCCTGCTCTTTGGGTTTCTCCCGAGGATGTTCTCCATTACCTTAAGCGAGTCCTCTGCCTTTGCCCCTCCAAGAACGAACAGCACTGGAGTATCGCTCTGCACTCCCTTGCCGAGGTAGTGCAGCTCCCTCTCCACCACCTTTCCCGCAACCGAGGGCAAGAGGGGCGTGAACCCTATGACCGAGAGGTGGGGACGGTGGCACACCGAGAACGCATCGTTCACGAACACATCAAAGTAGGGGGCAAGCCTTCTGACCATGTGGGTGGTGGCGTGCTCCTCTGCCGAGCGCTTCAGCGTCTCCTCCGAGTAGAACCTCACGTTCTCCAGCAGCAGCACATCCCCATCCTGCATCCGCTCTATGCTGGAGCGGGCATGGGAGCCAAAGATGTCGTCCACGTACACCACCCTCTTCCCAAGCAGCCTCGAGAGTAGCCTGGCATGGGGCTCCATCGTGGTGAAGTCTCGCTTTCCCGGCCTCGACTGGTGTGCCAGCAGCACCACTCTGCACTCCGACAGCTCCCGCAGGGTGGAAAGATGGCTTCTAAATCGCATGTCGTCCAGTATGACCCCCCTCGGGTCCATGGGGGAGTTGAGGTCCACCCTCACGAGCACACTCTTGCCAGCAAGCTCGATATCCGAAAGTGTGAGATACTCGGACTGCTCCTGCATAAGCCTCTCCGTTTTTCTGTGTGTGTCCATTTAATAAAGCGTTTTGCGAAAGCCGCATCGTAAGTATTATGAGCTCGACGTCTCAGGCTGCTCCCACAGTGATTGGTGATAACGATAGCCATCACGGGAGTGGTCGTGGCAGGGTGGTGAAGGACAGCATTCTTCCAGAGGCAAAGGACATGGGGGTGTGCCTACCTCACGGGTGAATGCCTACCTCACACTCCTTCCGCAAGGAAGCCCCGCAATGGATGGCTCTCTGACCGAGCCGTATGCGGTCTACCTCCGGTCTACCTCCGGTCTACCGCAACCGAAGCTCCCATGTTGGGTTGGGGAGAAGAGGTCAGAGAACACACTCAGAAAGGTGTTCGCTTAGAGCTGCTCACAACGCTCTCACCATCCACCTTTCGCAGGTGCACCGTGTGGTCGTACTTGTCGCTGAACGAGTCGTCGTGCGTGATCACGAATATCTGCTCGAAGCCCCTGATGCTCAGCACCTCGTCGGACAGGTTCTCCCTTCGCTGCTCATCGAGGTTTGCGGTGGGCTCGTCCAGAAACACCACATCGCTGTCCGAGAGCATCTTCAGCAGGGCGAGCCTGACCGCTATGGAGGCACACATCTGCTCCCCACCGCTGAGCTGCCTGAAGCTCCTGACCTCCGCTCCCTCCCTGAGCTGGATGTCGTACAGCGAGCGCTCATCGTCTGACCATATGAGCTGCTGGGTGTAGCTGCCCATCGCCTCGCAGAATATCTGGTTTGCCTCCTCGCTCACGTCCCTCACCACCCTTCTTATCACGAGTGGTGCCGCCCGCCTCAGCGTCTCCCTCACGAACTGCACGAAGGCGTGCATTCTCTCCCTCTCCTCGAGTTGCTCTCGCACACTCGTGAGCTCTTCTACCAGCTCCTCCATGTGGGCGAGCCTCTTCAGCACGCCTGCGCGCCTGTCATCGAGCAGCTCAACTGCCCTCTCGAGCTGTGCACGCCTCTCCTCCATGTGCACGAGGCTCTGGTATGCATCGAGGTGCTCCTCGTCAGAATAGTGCTCCACGAGTTGCTCGTAGTTTCGCTGCAGCTCTTCTGTCTTGGAGCGCAGCACCTGAAGCCGCATCTCCAGCTCCATCCTGCGGGTGTGCAGCTCCTCGTACCTTCTGGCTCTCTCCATCTCGGCTATGTACTCTCTGTAGGGCTGCTCCAGCTCTGCGAGCCTGCGCTTGCTCTGGGACAGTCGCTCTGGCACCTCCCTCATCTCCTCGAGAGAGCGGTCTATCCCACTTAGCCTTTGGTTTACCGTGTGCAGCCGAGCCTCAAGCTCCTCCATCTCCGAGAGCTCCTCCTCCACTGAGGAGAGCTCCATCTGGCACCGCCTGAGCTCGTCCACCCCTGCCCTCGCCTCCTCCACCCTCTCCTCCACGTGCTCCATCAGAGAGGTGATGTCGGATGCGAGGATGGGCACGCCGAGCTCATCGGCAGCCCTCCATATCGCCCTCTCCACCTCGGCAAGCTCTTGTTTTTTCGAGGAGAGCTCTTCCCTCAGGCTCGAAAGAAGGGAGAGCCTTCTTCTCTTCTCCTCCATCTCGCCCTCCAGCTGGGCAGCACGCCTCGTGGGCTCACCGAGCGCAGCGAGCTTTCTCTCCAGCACCGCCATCCTGGCTCGTGCCTCTTCGGTGCGCCTTTCCCGGAGGGCAATCTCCCTCTCAAAGTACCGCTCGAAGCTCTCCACCATTGGGCACTCGGTGTGCTCCAGTATGGGGCACTCTCTCCCCCTGCCAGAGATGCGCATCCTCTCCTCGAGCTGCCTTTTTTCAGAGTCCATCTGGGCTGCAAGCGCCCGCACCCTTGCGAGCTCTTCGGAGAGCTCCCTTTCCTGCTTGGAGAGCTCCCGAAGGGAAAGAAGCGTGCTCTCGAGCTGCTTTAGCTCACGAGAGAGGCAATCGAGCTCTGAGAGCTGCTGCTCTGTGCGCTGGATGTCCCTCGTGAGCTCATCGCGCCTTAGCCCAAGCTCCATGAGGCGCTCTCTCACCGCTGTGAGGGAGGAGAGCTGCTCTGGGGCTGTGTCCAGCTGCCTGCATCTCTCCTCGAGCGCCCTTCTTCTCTGCTCGAGCCTCTCCCTTCCCTCGAGCCTTGCTGCAAGCTCGGATGCCACAGCACCGCACCGCTCCTTCATCCTCAGCAGCTCCTCCATCTCTCTTCGAGCTTCCTCCAGTCTTTCAATCTCTTTCTGGAGCTTTTCGTGCTCCAAAAACTGTGGCTCGAGCTGCTTTAGCCTCTCCCGCGCTTTTTTTGCCTCCTCGAACTCCCTGCCTACCACCTCGAGCTCTCCTCTCGTCCCTTCTGCCTCCTTCATGGCAAGCTCCATCTCGTGCTTCGTGTTCCTGATGTCGTCCACCACCTGCTCGAGCTCCTCGAGCCACTGCCTCGTTGCGTCCACCCACGAGCGGCACTCTTCGAGCTCTGCACGCCCCTCTCTGAGCATGCGCCTTAGCACCCTGTCAGCTTCCACGAGAGAGGGGTACTCCCTCGTGAGCGCCTCGAGCTCTGCTGCCCGCTGGCTCAGGGCAGAAATGTCCTCCCTCACATCCGCCTCCACCTCCCTCAGGTTCTCGTATGCCCTGTCGTACTCGTCCACCCTGAGGATGCGGTTGAACTGCTCCTTTCGTGATGCAGGGGGGAGCAAAAACGTGGAGAAAAAGCTGCCCTGAGGGACGCCTATCAGCTGTTCGAACATGGGCGAGAGCTGCTTTTGAGGAATTGCGGGGAGCAGCCTCTCCGCTATCACGTGCTTCACATCCTGCACACCACTCACGTCGATGCCATTTCTCGGGCACGAGAGGGTGTACGTGGTGTTTGAGCCCACGCCCCTAACAATCTCGTATATGGCGCCATCGTCTCCCTCCACCACCAGCCTGACGCTGCCATTCTTTGCCCCCCTTCGCAGAAAGTCCCTCTTCCTGTAGGGCAGAAAGTCGAACAGCACGTACCCAATTGCCTCGAGGATGGTGCTCTTTCCGCTCCCGTTCTCCCCTATTATGCCGTTCACGCCGGGAAGGAACTCCATCCTCTGGTGGCGGTATGACTTCACATTCGTGAGCTCAATCTCCCTTATCAGCACTCCTCTGCCTCCGAAGCAGCTCATCGATGAGTGCGCGTGCCCTCTCCCTCTCTCCAAGGGCTGCATGCCGCTTTATCTCGAGCAGGGCATCTGCGAGCCCCTCGATGCCCGCATACCTTCCATCTGCGCTCGCAAGCTCCATTAGCACCTGCCTCTCCACCTCCTCCATCCTGAGGGCGTGTGCACCCCTCAGGGGCACGAGCTGCGGACGGGACGTCTTCATCCTCGGCCTCACCGTGAGGGCATCGCACACGCCCTGCACCGCATCCACCATGCGCGATGTCGAGAGGGCAGAGGACGAAAGCCCGAGCGTGCCCTCTATTGTGAGCACCACGATGGGCTTGTCTGGCGTCTGCCCCTTTACTGCCGCAGCCGTTTGCTCTGCTATGCGCTCGTAGAGCTCCTCTGGAGTGGTGATTCCCGTGGCGTCCACGCACACCTCGAGCACGGGCCTTGGGCTGATGGGCACGAATGTGGCACCCTCCTCGGTGGCATGATAGAACCCCCGCACATCCGCAAGGTCTCCGAGGGACACCATCTCAGGGCTTCCGGGGTTGTATATCCACCCATCCCTCTCGAAGGGTATGTGGTAGTGCCCGAGGGCAAGGTAGTCCACGTGCTCCTTGAGCTGCATCAGCGACCCCATGGGCACCACACCGCTCCGGATGGACGTGCCCTCCAGAGCGCAGTGCATCATGAGCACCGTGTGCTCTGCCTTCTCTATGGCGGCAATCTCCTCTGCAATCCTTGGAATGTGGTGGGCGGTGGAGCTTCCAAGCCAGCGGGTGCCGAATATTCTCGTGTCCCCCACCTGTGTGTGGGTGATGATGCCGTTCTGTGTGGGGTTGAGCAGCGTTATCAGCCCCTGTGCCTCGAGGGCGGCAAGCCAGCTGTACCTGTCCCTCTCGAGCGCAAGGTCGTGGTTGCCCTCTATCGCCACCACTGGAATGCCCGCCTCCTTGAGGGGGGCGAGCAGCCTGTATGCCTGCACGTACGTGGGGGAGTTTATGCTCCTGTGGTGGAACATGTCCCCACAGATGAGCACACATTCCACGTGCTGTGAGAGGGCATAGTCCACTATCTGCCTGAACGCCCTCGCATAGTCCCTAAAGCGCTCCATCAGCCCGTACTGGACAAACCCCAGATGAATGTCTGCGGTGTGTACGAAGTTCAAGCCTCTCACCGTATCTTCTTCATCAGCGAGAGCACCTTCTCCTTCATCTCGTTATCGTCTATCGAGGCTGCGGTCAGGGTGCGCTTCTTGGTGATGCCACCTGTCGAGAGCTCGATGGGCACCTTCACATCACCATACGGGTAGTAGCCCACTGCCACCACCGAGGAGCCCTCATCGCTCCAGTGGGCCGCCAGAATCTTGAAGTTAATGCTCATCTCACCCCTCTCGATGGTACCCTCATATATGCTCATCATCGCCTGCCTTCCGCTCTCGGTGGTGAACGTCTCCTCAGACACCTTTCTGAGGTTCCTGAGCCCCGCAATCTCGCCCGAGAAGGACTGCACCACGCCATCGATGAGCCGCTCCATCACGCTCGAGGGTGCGCTCACACCCATGGGAAGCACCACCCTCACTGTGGTGATGCCAGCCGCACCTCCTGTGGGGATCGCCCCCTGAATGGTGCTCCTCACCCGTGTCTTGAGCTGCTCCCTCGTGGAGGTGGGAAGGGCAGAGAACTCGCTGTCTATCAGCACAGAGGCGTTGTGCTGGGCATCCTCGAGGAGCCGCTGGAGCAGTGTCGTGTCCACATAGGACAAGAGAGCCATGTTGATGCCCACCGTTATGCCCGCCACATCTATGTCCCTGCCCTGATAGCTCACATTGCCCTGCTGTGCCCATCCAGCAGAGCTCAGCGCATCCTCGGGTATGGTGGCAGGCCATGCCTGCTTTGCCTGCGTGCATCCCGCCACGGCAAGCCCCATGATGACCACGAGCAACACCAAAATCCTTGCATTCATATAGCATCCTCTGAGAACCCTATTTAATATCTCTTTGCCCTGGTCTTTGCCTGGTCTTTGCCTTGGGCACCTCCATCTCGACGCACGCCACCACCACCCCCGGGGCATAGCTTTTCACCACGTGCACGTCCACGAGCTCGAGATTGTTCTTGGCGCACAACCCCCTTGCGTGCTCATCGAGCGTTTCTGTGGGCGAGATGGTGTAGCAGAAGAGGTGTGCTCCTGCTGTGGCGTGCCTTAGGGCGGTTGGCAGGAAAGAGGGAGCGCTGTGGGGAAGGTTCATTATTATGGCATCTGCCTTTACCCTTGGGTGAAGGCGTACGTCCCCCTCGAACACGTGCACATCCACGTGGTTGCGCGCTATGTTTGCCCTGAGGTACTCACACGCCACGGGGTTCTTCTCTGCCGCATACACCCTTCGCTCCCTGGAGCGTTTTGCCAGAAGGATGGAGAATGGACCAACGCCTGCAAACATGTCGAGCACCACGGCATCTCTCGGCGTCCTTCTCTCCACCCTCGCCCTCTCGGTGGCAAGCCTCGGGTTGAAATACACCCCCTCGATGTCCAGCTCGAACACACATCCGTTCTCCCTGTGGATGGTGCGTGTTCTGCGCTCGCCAGCGAGGTGTATGAGGGGAGAAATGCGAAACTCTCCCATCACGGGCAGCCTGCCATACACCGCCCTGATGCCACGATGCGCAAGAAGCGCCCTCGCCCTCTCGAGCTCTTCCGTGCCCACTTCCCCTCCAGAGATGTCCAGAAGGGCGATGTCCCCCACCACGTCGAAGTGCATCCTCGGGATGGGCGCCCTCTGCACCCTCTCCTCAAACTCCATCTCCACCACACACATGCCCTCTACGTGCCCCACCACGGGAAAGCACACATGCTCCCCCTCAGAGTGAGGCTTTAATGAGGGCTCGAGCAGCCCCTGCTCGAGCAGCCACCTTCGCACCTGCTCTGCCCTTCTCTTTTCGACCTTAACGCCCTTTGCTCTCATCTACCCCTCCAGAATGTGCCGTGGGGCTTTTGCAAACTCAACGAGCGCCTCTGCCTCCATGAAGTGCAGCTCTGCTGGCACCACGAGCACGTGCAGCGGGGGCCCAAGCTCCATGCTCGCGATGTCCTCGAGGGGGGCAGCCCGCACCACACAATCCTCTGAGCCCGCACGGGCGATTGCCACCCCGAGGCGGCTGGAGAGCCCCTCATCTCCCCTTCTCTGTGCCACCTCGAGCAGCAGCGCCGCGCCCTCGCTCGCCCTCATGAACCGCCCGTTCTGGATGTCCATGTACAGCAGAGTGTGCAGGTTTCGCTCGAGGTTCTCCCTCACCACATCGTAGGGCGACTCGTACACCATCCTTCTTTCCCCATGCTCATAGGGGAAGGGCACGGTGGCTGACCTGCCAAAGCGATAGTTCTGCAAACCTGTGAGCCCGCACACCGCCGAGACGATGGATGGGGCGTGCACAATCCTCGTGGCAATGCCCATCCTGTGCGCCCTCAGCCGCAGGTCCACGTGGGTGGTGGACACCATCGGGTCCCCCCCAGAGAGCAGCACGACATCCAGCTCACGTGCCCGCTCGATGAACGTGGGGTGCCCCTCGATGTCCTCGCGGGAGAGCACATGCACCTTCTTTCCGTACAGCGCCTCCAGCTGCTCGATGCTCGCCCCGCACAGCCTCGATGTGTAGAACTCCGCGTACACCTCGTCCGCCTGCTGAACAGCTCGTAGCCCCTTGAGTGTGATGTCGTGCTCATCGAACAGCCCGAGCCCCACGAACGTGAGCATGATAGCACGTTGAAAGAGCAATATAAGAAGATAGCGTTAAATACGAGCCAGATGGAGGAGGGGCACATGGACGCGTACGAGAGGGTGATGGAGCTTGCCAAGCGCAGGGGGTTCATATGGGGCTCCCTCGAGCTGTACGGTGGGGTGGCGGGGCTGTACGACTATGGCCCACTGGGATGCACCCTCAAGCACAACATCGAGAATATGTGGAGGAGGGTGTACTGCACCGAGGAGGGCTTCTACGAGATAGAGACCTCCACAATCGGGCTGGAGGAGGTGTTCTCTGCTTCTGGGCATCTCTCTTGCTTCACAGACCCCATGACCACGTGCAGTGCATGTGGCGAGAGCTTTCGTGCAGACCACCTGCTAAACGGCGTGGTGGAGAGGCCCGATGCCCTCTCGAGCGACGAGCTCGGCAGGCTGCTGGTGCATCACGCCATACGCTGTCCTGCATGCGGATGCGCTCTCTCAGATGTGGAGGAGTTCAACCTGATGTTCGAAACGCACATAGGTCCCGGGAGGGGGCGCATCGGATACCTCAGACCAGAGACTGCACAGGGCATATTCACCAACTTCGACCGCCTCTACCGTTTTTTTAGGGAGAAGCTGCCCTTTGGCGTGGTGCAGATAGGCCGCTCCTTCAGAAACGAGATATCCCCAAGGCAGGGCGTGATAAGGCTTCGGGAGTTCTCGCAGGCAGAGCTCGAGCTGTTCGTGCTCCCAGACCAAAAGACGCATCCCAACTTTGAGAGGTTCGCAGAGCTCTCCCTTCCCCTGTACTCACAGCAGGCACAGGAGAGGGGAGAGGTGGAGACCATGACGCTTGGGGAGGCTGTGGAGCGGGGCGTGATAGCCAGCGAGCTTCTCGCGTACCACATCGGGCTGTGCTGGACGTTTCTCACGAGGATAGGGCTCGATGCCAGCAGAATTCGGTTCAGACAGCACCTTCCCGACGAGATGGCGCACTATGCTGCCGACTGCTGGGATGCAGAGGTGCTGCTCGAGCGGTTCGGATGGGTGGAGGTGGTGGGCATAGCCGACCGCACCAACTACGACCTCTCTGCCCACGAGAGAGAGAGCGGAAAGCAGCTCCGGGTGTTCGTGGAGTATGAGACACCGAGGAGGCGAAGGGTGGTAGAGGTGGTGCCAGACATGAGCCAGCTGGGGCCAATGCTCAGGGAAAGGGCTGGCGCTGCCGCAGAGGTGCTCTCCTCCCTCACACCAGAGCAGGTGAAAGAGGCGGAAAAGGAGGGCATGCTCAGGATAGAGGTGGAGGGGGAGATGCTCGAGCTTCCACCCTCCGTGGTGAGCATACGCGAGCGTGAGGAGGAGGTCAGGGGCGAGTACGTAACTCCCCACGTGATAGAGCCCTCCTATGGCATAGACAGGATAGTGTACGCCCTGCTGGAGCACTCGCTGTACGAGGAGGAGGTGGAGGGCGAGAAGCGAACAGTGCTCAGGCTCTCCCCACAGCTCGCGCCCATCCCCATGGCGGTGCTCCCGCTCATGGACAAGCCCCCACTCGTGGAGGTAGCCCGCTCCATCACAAAAAGGCTCAGGAGTGTGGGCATGCGGTGCGAGTATGACGAGGGGGGCTTCATAGGCAGGCGCTACAGAAGGTTCGACGAGGTGGGAACGCCATTCTGCATCACGGTGGACTACGAGAGCCTTGAGGATGGCACGGTGACCATCAGGGAGCGCGACAGTATGCGCCAGATAAGGGTGCCCCACAGAAAGCTCGAGCACGTGATGCACAACCTCGTGCTCGGCATATGGCAGTTCGACGAGGTGGTGGAGGAGCTCGGGGAGGGCTCGGCATGAGGCTCACCCTCATCGGACCCTTCTTCACGCGCTTTAGCCATGGAGTGGACCAGCGAGAGTTCATGCACGCCCTCGCAGCAGCGCTCGAGCGGGATGGGCACGAGGTGTGGAGTGCAGCAGTGCACGACGAGCCCATTGAGCCACATGCCCCCCTCGTTGTGCAAAGGCAGGTGTTCGAGCGCGACCTTCGCATGATAGGGGAGTGCGAGGCAGTGGTGGCGGTGCTGGACGACTTCGATGCTGGCACGGTGTTCGAGATGGGTTATGCGTATGCTCTGAAAAAACCCATCATCGCCTGCTTCTGGATGATGCCAGAGAAGCTCAACCTCATGATTGCCCAGAGCGCAACCACGTTCTGCGAGGGCATAGAGCAGACCGTGGAGGCAGTGCGCTCCCTTGAGAGGGGCACGCTAAGACGTGAGGGATGGCAGAGGGAGGTGTTTTAGGAGCCATCACCCGTTTCAGGAGCCATCACCCGTTTTAGGAGCCATCACCCCACATCCAGAGTGCTGCAAAATATCATATCACGATTTCCTGCTATGCGATGCCATGCCCACAAAAATCAAATTTACTTTTTGTAAAGACAAAAAACTTAAATAAAATGCCTTTGTTCTATCAAAAGACAACTTTAACTGGAGGTGTGTGTGTGCACATAATGGAAGGGTTCTTGCCACCTCAATGGTGCGCGTTTTGGTATGTCCTATCGATTCCCGTGATTGCCTACGGCGTATACAGGATGAATGCCCTCGTGAGGGAGAGGAGGGAGGCGCTTCCCCTGCTGGCAGTGGCTGGGGCGTTCATCTTCGTGCTCTCATCGCTCAAGATGCCCTCGGTCACCGGAAGCTGCTCCCATCCCACTGGAACGGGCATGGGCGCAGTGCTCTTTGGTCCATCCATCACGGCGGTGCTGGGGCTAATCGTGCTGATATATCAGGCGCTTTTTTTGGCACATGGCGGGATTACCACGCTGGGCGCCAACGTGTTCTCCATGGGCATAGCCGGGCCATTCGTGGCATACCTTGTGTACAAGGGATGCATGAGGCTCAACATGAACTTCTATGTGGCGATATTCCTCGCCGCCACGCTCGCTGACTGGGCGACCTACGTGGTCACATCGCTGCAGCTGGCGCTGGCGTTTCCCGCAGCGGTCGGGGGCGTGCTCGCATCGTTCTATGCGTTCGGCGCCGTGTTCGCCATCACACAGGTGCCACTCGCCATCGTGGAGGGCGTCGTCACCGCGCTGATATTCAAGTACATCCTGCAGCTCAGGGGCGACGTGCTGGTCAGGCTCCACATCATCGACGAGGCAAAGATGAGAGCTCTCAGGGGAGAGGTGGTGGCATGAAGGGTGAGCTGATTGCCGCACTCGTGATTGCCGTGTTCGTGGCGATGTTTGCCATCGTGTCCTCCACCACTGGTGGGGAGTGGGCTGGCGCCGATGACCAGGCGGAAGATGTGATTGCACACATCACGGGCGGCACGTACCAGCCATGGGCAGAGCCCGTATGGGAGCCACCCAGCGGGGAGATAGAGAGCCTGCTGTTCGCCCTTCAGGCAGCGCTCGGAGCCATCGTGATAGGCTACTTCCTCGGATACTACAAGGGAAGACAGAAGAGCTCTGAGTGAGTATGCACAGGCTGCTGGACGACTATGCAATGCACAGCCCCTTGCGCCACGTGAGCACTCGGCTGAAGCTGGTGCTGGTGGCGGTGGTGCTGGTGGTGGGGGTGTCGTCCACATCCCCCATCGCACCCCTCTTCATCGCCCTGTCGATGAGCATCGCAACGGTGTGGCTGGGAGGGGTGCCTCCTCGATTCTATGCGAAGCTGGTGCTCGCCCCATTGGGCTTTGGGGCGGCTGGAGCCCTCGTCATCCTGCTGTTCTTCGGGCAGGGCGATGCGGTGCTGTCCTTGGAGGTGATGGGGCACACGCTCTCCGCCAGCACTGAGGGTGTGAACATGGCGGCGGTGGTGCTCTCGAGGACTGTGGGGGGAATGTGCACCCTGTTCTTTCTTGCGCTCACCACGCCCATGGTGGAGCTGTTCTCAGAGCTCAAGGCACTCAGGGTTCCCACCTCTGTGGTGGAGCTCTCGATGATGATATACCGCTACATCTTCGTCTTTCTGGAGGAAGCCATCAGGATGAGGCACGCCCAGATAATGAGGCTGGGCTACGGCAGCCTCAAAAGCTCGATTAGGTCGTTCTCAATGCTCGCCAGCACCCTGTTCATCAGGACATGGGAGCAGGGAGAAAAGCTGTACATCGCGATGGATTCGAGGTGCTATGGCGGAAAGCTCTCGCTGCTCGAGCACAGAACCCCCATGAAGGGAGGACAGGTGCTCACCGTGTGTGCCTATGTGGTGCTCATCTTTGCGCTTGCGTACATCACGAAAAACGTGGTGGTGGTGTGAGGTTGGTGGTGGTGTGAGGTTGGTGGTGGTGTGAGGTGCCCGTGATAGAGACGAGGAGGCTGAAGTACACATATCCAGATGGCACGCCCGCCATCAGGGATGTGAACATCAAGATAGAGGAGGGCAAGAAGATAGCGTTCGTGGGTCCCAATGGAGCTGGAAAGTCAACGCTGTTTTTGCTGCTCAATGGCACCCTCAGGCCCACGGAGGGGGAGGTGCTGTTTCATGGAGAGCCGCTCAGATACGACTCCAAGTCCCTGCGAGAGATAAGGCGCAGGGTTGGAATCGTGTTTCAGAACTCCGACGACCAGCTGTTTGCCCCAACGGTGTATCAGGACGTGGCATTTGGGCCCGTGAATCTGGGGTTTGAGCCAGAGAGGGTGAAGAGGTATGTGGGCTATGCGCTGGAGTACGTGGGGCTGAAGGAGCTTGCAGACAGGCCCCCTCACCACCTGAGCGGTGGGCAGAAGAAGCGTGCCTCAATCGCTGGCGTGATTGTGATGGAGCCAGAGGTGATAATACTCGACGAGCCCACCTCCAATCTCGATCCAGAGGGGGCAGAGGAAATCATCGAGCTGCTGAGCGAGCTCAACTACCATGGAAAGACCATCATCGTGTCCACCCACGACGTGGAACTCGCATACCAGTGGTCCGACTACATCTACCTCATGGTGGGGGGAAAGGTCATAGGAGAGGGCACGCCAGAGGATGTGTTTGGCAACGGAGCACTCGTAAAGAGGGCAAAGCTGCGAAGACCAATCGTGCTCGAGATATATGAGGAGCTCGCAAGAAGGGGCATTGCGTCTTTGGGAAAGATGCCAAAGAGCGTGCTCGAGCTCGTGGACGCCCTCGAGCCCGGGGTGGCAGTGGACACCAACCATCAGGGCACTGGACGCATCTGGATATACAACACTGACCACTACGAGCGCTCCGTGCTCACTGGGATGATGAGGGACGGCATCGTGGTGGGTGCGATGGGCACGAGGAGCAAGAGGCTTGCGGCTGCCGAGGGCATCCGCGTGGACATCGCCTCCAACGTGATAGACAGGAGCATCCTCATGGCGCTGTGTGGGAAGCAATGCCTCATCCTCACGAACGGGGGCATGGTGGAGCACGCGAAAAGGCGGATAGAGGACTACTGCGAGCAGAGCGGGGTGAGCATAGAGGTGGGCGTGGTGGAGCAGCAGAAAGCTTAATGTGATATGGGCTCCACCGTGGAGCCGTGAGCCTTACTGATGCCCAGCGAGAGCGGTATGCGCGCCACCTGTCTCTTAAGGAGGTGGGCGAGGCAGGACAGGAGAGGCTGCTCTCCTCGAGGGTGCTGGTGGTGGGTGCAGGGGGGCTGGGCTCTGCCGCCATTCCCTACCTCGCCGCCTCTGGCGTGGGGTACATCACGGTGGCGGACGGGGACGTTGTGGACATCACCAACCTGCAGCGTCAGGTGATGCACGCTGGAAGGGTGGGGATGAACAAGGCACTCTCGGCAGCCGAGTTCGTGGGGCAGCTCAACCCAGATGTGCACATAGAGCCCATCACACATCATCTTGCCCCCTTCGAGATGGACATTGTCGAGCGGTTCGATGCGGTGCTGGACTGCTCTGACAACTTTCCCACGAAGTTCGCACTGAACGATGCGTGCGTGCTGGCGGGCGTGCCACTGTTCCATGCGAGCGTGCTGAGGTTCGAGGGGCTCGCCCTGACCGTGCTCCCAGATGCCCCGTGCTACAGGTGCGTGTTCCCAAACATGCCGCCCGAGGGGACGATACCCAGCTCCTCAGAGGTGGGCATCATGGGGGTGGTGCCAGCGCTTCTTGGCGTGGTGCAGGCAACGGAGTGCATAAAGCACCTGCTCGGGCTTGGGTGTTCCCTGCGTGGCGTGCTCATGCACTACGATGCGCTCACCATGCGATGCGAGTATGTGGAGGTAGAAAAAAGCAGGGAGTGCCCAGTGTGTGGAGAGCACCCCACCATCACCAGAATACTGCCAGAGAGGTACGAGCAGTAGCTACTCCACAGCTATCTCCTTCGTGGACTCCCACACTCCGTGGAGGTTGCACTTTGCCACTGCCCGAAGCGTCCCGCTCTCGTCCAGCCTTATCCTGAACACCACCTTGGGGTCTGCGAGCACTGGCCCAAGGTCAGCCCTTGTGAGGAGCACATCCCCGCAGTACAGCTCTATCCACTCTATGAAGTGTCCAAGCTCGTTGGGGTGCTTTACCCACTCGCCCACCGTGACACTCACCTCGAACGCCTCATCTGCCCTCACGCGCTCTGGTGCATCGATTACGGGTATGTGCTTCTTCTGAAAGTCGTTCAGCTCGCCCGTGGGCCTGTTCACCTTCTTGAGGACGGCATCCACCATGCTCTCACCACCATCTTCTCTCGGCTCTATGTTGAAATACGTTTGGGCTGAGGTGCGTGCCCATGGAAGGGGAATGCCCCTCTCCCTTGCCCACTCCCTCGTGCGCCATATGAGGGTCTGATAGCAATCCTTCGGCGCTCTCATCATGCGCTGGAGCATGAGCGGCATTCTCGTGCTGTACTCCCCACAGGTGGTGTATATTCTTGGAAGGTGTGCGTGCTTTCTCAGCACCCTCTCTATCGTGTCATAGTAGTCCTCCGGATACGAGGAACCAAGGGACATCAAGAGCTCGAGCAGCCCCTTTCTTCTCACGCCCAGCGAGGCGTGGTGCACGGGCAGCGGCATCGCATACGCACACAGCCCCATGCGCTGCACACTCAGGGAGTAGTCCACCACGTACGCGTGCCAGCTTGAACAGGTGTGCTCATCGAATCTGAGCATTCTGAACACATGCGCTGGCACGATGGCAAGGCACTCGTCCAGCGTCTGCACCCTCTCTGGCTCCTCTATGGGGTTGCCCCAGTCCCACACCATCGGGGGCTCGCCGTGCACGATTACATTCCTGCCCCTCTCCCTGTTGCTCCTGCCCTGCTCGCTCATGCCGGCAACGCCAGCTATCCCGAGGTCGTCTATCCCCTCCATGAGGGACTCTGCACTATCGAGCCAGTGCTCGCCCAGCAGCGCCACGTCCTGATGCACGAACATGATGTACTCGCCCCTTGCCCTCTCCCCTCCGTGGTTCAGGGCAGAGGCGGCGCTCCTGAAGGCGCCCGTGGTGTTGTCTATCAGGATGCGCTCGTGGCGTGCGCTCTGGGCATCGAGGCTGGGGAGAAGGTAGCGCCTCAGCGCCTCGGCGTCGTTGTACACGCACACCACGGATATCATCCAGCCAACGTAATGAGGGGTAAGGGGTATATATTTATAGGCGATGGGGATGGATACATGCTCAAGAGCGCTGTCGAGGGTGGAAGAGATGTCGAACTTTGTGGACAAGCTGTTTGGTACCGAGAAGCGGAGGGAGAGCACACCCGAGGAGTTCGTGGAAATAGATATAGGAGAGTATGAGCAGGTGCTCGAGCAGGAGCCTGCAGCCATGTACGTGAAGGTGGCGGACCTTGCCAGCATCAACGACCTTCCCGAGATCAAGAAGCAGATATATGAGGGAAACATCGTAATAATCAACATCGGCCCCCTGAAGAACGACAAGCTCATGCTGGAGCGCAGCATAAAGGAGCTAAAGCGTGTATGCTCCGACGTCAGGGGGGACATCGTGGGGCTGGGCGAGGAGCAGGTGATTGCCACGCCCACGGGTGTCAAGGTGGACCGCACAAAGCTCAAGGGCACTGGGTACTGAAATGGAGCACGAGTTTACCACCCAGATACCATGTCCCGCATGCGCAAGAGAGCTCTCCATCAGCTGGACACAGCAGAGCATGCCCTACTTTGGTGGGGTGATGCTGGTAAGCGCCAGATGTGAGTGCGGGTTTAGGTTTTCTGACGTCATGCTGCTCGACTCCAGGGGCCCCTCACGCCACGTACTGGACGTGCTCGGAGAGGATGACCTTAAGGCAAGGGTGGTGCGCTCCACATCGTGCACCATTCGCATACCAGAGCTGGGCGTGCAGATAGAGCCAGCAACCCATGCCGAGGCATTCGTGAGCAACGTGGAGGGTGTGCTCGAAAGGGTGGAGGACGTGCTGAGGGCCACCGAGAGGTGGAGCGCGGAAGAGGGCGATGAGCGCAAGACAGAGAGGTGCAGACAGCTGCTGAACACGATAGCGGACATCCGCTCTGGAAACAGGAGCATGACACTCATCCTCGAGGACCCCATGGGCAACAGCACAATCCTCTCGGAAAGAGCGATATGCGAGCCCCTGACCTACGATGAGGTAAAGAGGCTCTCCAGGGGTGGATACACTCCGCTCAGAGGATGAGATCGTGGACGTGAGCATGCCCCTGCTCAGGGAGTGAGGGAGCACACTGCTTCTGGGATATCGGCCGGGACAGCTGCTCTCGGGACATAGACAAAAGTTTTAAATGCTTAGCCAGAGGAGGATTAACTCCAGAGCCGATTTGCATAGCCGATTTGCATCGATGTGTGAACTTTTGTGTTCGGGTTAACTTGGGAGACGCTCTAAGAGGAGATATTGATGTCCGAGGTAAGAACTGCAATCGCCGGCGTTGGAAACTGCGCTTCCTCCCTCATTCAGGGTCTGAGCTACTACAGGGATGTGGACGAGGACGACGGGCTCGTCCCAGGGCTCATGCACAATGTAATAGCTGGCTACAGGGTGCGGGACGTGAGACCCGTCGCTGCCTTCGATGTGGATGTGAGAAAGGTGGGCAAGGACCTCTCGCAGGCGATATTCGAAAAACCCAACTGCACCAAGAAGTTCTGCGATGTTGAGCCCCTCGACGTGGAAGTGATGAAGGCACCGCCCTTGGATGGCGTAGCCCCCCACATGGAGGAGTGGTTCAAGGTGGACGACTCTCAGCCACCAGTGGACGTGGCAGAGGTGCTCAAAGAGACGAGGGCAGACGTGCTGATAAACTATCTGCCCGTGGGCTCTGAGCAGGGGGCGAGGTGGTATGCCGAGAGGGCGCTCGAGGCGGGGTGTGCATTCGTGAACTGCATACCTGCATTCATCGCCTCTGACCCTGCATGGGCAGAGAGGTTCGCTCAAAGGAGGCTGCCAATCATAGGCGACGACATCAAGAGCATGGTGGGCGCAACAATCGTGCACCGTGTGCTCACCCAGATGATTGTGGACAGGGGGGCGAACATCAGGAGCACGTACCAGCTCAACGTGGGCGGAAACACAGACTTTCTCAACATGGTGGACAGCTCGAGGCTCTCCTCAAAGCGCACATCCAAGACAGAGTCCATAGCCTCTCAAATACCCTATGATGCGTACGTGTATGCTGGTCCCAATGGCCATGTGGCGTGCCTGAACGACAACAAGATATGCTATCTGCGCATAGACTTCGACCTGTTCGGGGACGTTCCCGCATCAATAGACCTCAAGCTCTCCGTGGAGGACAGCCCCAACAGCGCTGGCGTGGTAATCGATGCGGTGCGCATAGCCAAGCTCGCCCTCGACAGGGGCGTGGGTGGAGCCCTGAAGAGCGCCTCGGCATACTTCATGAAGCATCCACCCGTGCAGATGAGGGAGCCAGAGGCAAGGGCAGAGCTCGAACAGTTCATCCAACAGTTCATCCAAGAGTGATGCACATGAAAGTGGGCATTGCCGACACCACATTTGCGAGGTTCGACATGGCAAGGGCGGCGATTGACGAGCTGCGCCGCCATGTGTCGGTGAAGATAGAACGCATCACCGTGCCGGGGATAAAGGACCTGCCCGTTGCCTGCAAGAGGCTCATAGAGGAGAGGGGATGTGATGTGGTGATGGCTCTTGGAATGCCGGGTCCCAAGCCCATAGACAAGACGTGCGCCCACGAGGCGTCCATGGGGCTCATAATCGCACAGCTCATGACCAACAAGCACATCCTCGAGGTGTTCGTGCACGAGGACGAGGCAAAAGACGAGGTGGAGCTCGCAAGGCTCGCAGAGGCGCGCACCAGAGAGCATGCCCAGAACCTCGTGAAGATGTTCTTCAAGCCCCATCTCATGGAGAGGGAGGCGGGCATGGGCATGAGGGAGGGCTTCGAGGACGTGGGTCCCTTGAGGCCTTGAGGGAGTGAGCCCTTGAAGAGACCGCTCGTGCTGGTGGTGCTGGACGGCTTTGGACTCTCAGAGAGCGAGAGGGGCAACGCCATCGCAGCCGCACGCACGCCCAACATCGACCACCTGTTCTCCTCTTACCCGTTCACAACGCTCTGCGCCCACGGGGAGGCTGTGGGTCTTCCAGAGGGGCAGATGGGAAACTCAGAGGTCGGGCACCTGAACATCGGTGCGGGACGCATCGTGTATCAGGACATCGTGAGAATCTCAAAGGCGATAGAGGACGGCTCGTTCTTCCAGAATGAGGCTCTGCTCTCTGCTGTGCGCTGGGTGAAGGAGCACCGCTCCATCCTGCACCTTCTGGGGCTGGTCTCCCCAGGGGGTGTGCACTCCCATCAGGAGCACCTGTATGCGCTGCTCGAGCTCGCCCGCATGCACGATGTGCCCGTGATGGTGCACGCCTTTCTGGACGGCAGGGACACGCCCCCGAGGAGCGCCCACCTGTACATCAGGGAGCTCGAAAAGAGGCTGCACGATGGACAGGTGGTGGGAAGCGTGTGCGGGCGATACTACGCAATGGACAGGGACAGGCGGTGGGAGAGAACGCGGCTGGCGTATGATGCCGTTGTAAACGGCGTCTCGGAGTACAGGGCACAGAGCGGCTACGATGCCGTCATCAGAGCATACGAGCGGGGCGAGAACGATGAGTTCGTGAGGCCAACCGTGGTGGCACCCCACAGGATGCGTGATGAGGATGCCGTGATATTCTTCAACTTTCGGGCAGACAGGGCAAGACAGCTCACGCTGGCGCTCACCGACAGAGCCTTTAAGGAGTTCCCCGTGAGCGCCCACCCGTTCTTTGTGGCGTTCACACGCTACGAGGAGGACATCCCCCTCAACGTGGCGTTCGACAAGCAGCACCTCATCAACACCTTCGGGGAGTGGATATCCCGCCACGGGCTCACACAGCTTCGAATCGCCGAGACCGAGAAGTATGCCCATGTGACCTATTTCTTTTCTGGTGGAAGGGAGGAGCCATTCGAGGGCGAGGAGCGCATACTGATTCCCTCCCCCAAGGTCGCCACGTACGACCTCAAGCCAGAGATGAGCGCCTATGAGGTAACGGACGCCGTGGTGGAGCACATGGGGAGGTTTGACGTGGTGGTGATGAACTATGCCAACTGCGACATGGTGGGGCACACGGGCATCATGGAGGCGGCGGTGCGGGCTGTGGAAGCTGTGGACGAGTGTGTGGGAAGAGTCATGGAACGCACGCTCTCCCTCGGGGGCACGCTGGTGCTCACCGCAGACCACGGAAACGCCGAGCAGATGCTGGATGACGGCACGCCCCACACCGCCCACACCAACAACCCCGTGCCATTCGTGATAGCAAGGAGGGGCTTTGCGTGCACGCTTCGGGATGGGGGCATACTGGGCGACATAGCCCCAACGCTGCTCGAGCTTCTGGGGCTTCCCGTTCCAGAGGAGATGAGCGGCAGGAGCCTCATAGAAAGTGTTATCAGCCCACAGCCCCACCCATGACTATGCACAAGGTCGCCATCATCATGGGCTCCAAAAACGACGAGCGCATCGCAAAAAAGGCGATAGAGGTGCTCGATGATGCTGGGGTGAGCTGGGAGCTGCGGGTGCTCTCAGCCCACAGACAGCCAGAGGAACTCAGGGAGTACGTCAAGAACAGCGATGCCGATGTGTTCATCACGATAGCTGGGCTCTCGGCTGCGCTGCCGGGCGTGGTGGCATCGCTCACCGAAAAGCCCGTGATAGGTGTGCCAGTGAGCGCAAAGCTCGGCGGGCTGGACGCCCTGCTGTCCATCGTGCAGATGCCCTCTGGAGTGCCAGTGGCGTGCGTGGGCATCGACAACGGCGCAAACGCCGCCCACCTCGCCCTGCGAGTTCTCAGGGCAGGTTCCCGTCGCCCATGAACCCCCTCTGGCGCTCCACGCTCATCTCGATGAGCACCCTGAACAGCTCTCTCGTGAGTGAGGGATCGAGCCCCCTCTCCACCGCCAGCATGACTGCCCGCCTCAGCACCTCCTCCTCCTGCTCCTCGTCCTTTATTGGACTGCCCTCCCTTCGCTTGGCGGCAATCACCCTCTCCGCGAGCTTGGTGCGCTCGGCAACAAGCTCGATAAGCTGGGCATCTATGCCCGCAATCCTCTCCCTGAGCTCCTCAAGCTCGCCCATGCTCACACCTCCACACCCTCGTTTACCACCCTCGTCTTTATCACTGTTGCCCCCCTCTCCTTCCATCTCTCTTCAAGAGCATCCATATCGCCGTCCACGAAGAGGGCGGTGTATGCTGGGCCCGTGCCAGAGAGACCGCAGCCCACCGCTCCACAGCGCAGCGCGTCCATCACCACATCACTTTCGTATCCCAGTGCCGCACCGTACAGCAGCCCGTTGATGGTCATCGCCTCTGCATACCTTCCCTCTCTCGCCATTGCATATGCCTCGTGCACGAACGGCGCGAGAAGCGTGCACGCCCCCACGTCCACCTCGCTCGTGAGCTGCCTTCTTGAGGGCACGTACACCATCACCTCTGCATCGAGCGTGTCCCTCATCTCGATGCGCATGTGCCTGTTGTCCGTGAGCACGACACCGCCAAGGAATGAGGCACACGCATCATCGTATGCCCCCGTGATGCTCACCCCAGTGTCCAGTGCTGCCCGCACGCCCATCCTCACCACCTCCTCTGGGGGAAGGCACTCCCCTATCGCCCTCAGCGTTGCCATCACTGTGGCATTGGCGACCGCAGATGAGCTCTTGAGCCCGCTTGCTATCGGTATATCGCTCTTGGATGTCACCACGCCCTCACACCTCATCCCGAAGCGCTCGAGCACGAGCTCTGCACACCTCAGCATCAGGGAGGGGTCGGTGGGGGTGTCCATCCTCGCCTCAAGGTGCATCTCGTCCGAGTGTTTGAGAGTGACCTCCACCGTGGTGGTGAGCCCGATTGCAAACGCAGCCCCTTTCCACGTGGCTATCGCATTCACGATGGTGCCAGCCCCGTATGCCCTGCCCTTTCCCTTCATCACCGCCACATTTCTGAACGGATTGATAACACTTTGCCTACCGATCTATCACGATTGTGAGCACGTCGCCGTCTTCAAGCTCGTGCTCGAGCCCAACGCGCTGCCCCTCGTGCTTCGCCGACCTGCCCCACACCCTGCCATACCTGAACTTGCTCACGAAGTCCCTGTGCAGCACCTCGCACACGTCCCTCACCCTCGCCCCCTTTCGTATCACGAGGGGCTCGTCGAGGTCTGGGGGCTCGCCCTGTGGCTTTAGAAACACCCTGATGAACCCGAGCTCCTCGTATATCCTGTCCTTGAGATGCTCGAGCCCCTCGCCCTTCTCGGCAGATATGAACAGCGCATCGGGATGCTCTCGTGCGAGGCTCTCCTTAAGCTCCCCGGAGCACAAATCCGCCTTTGTGAACACCACTATCGCCCTGAGGTAGCTGCGGGAGCCAGAGAGCACATCTATCAGCTCGTCCACCGTTATATCCTCGCGTATGACCACATGGGCATTGTGGATGCGGTACTCTGCGAGCACCGCCCGTATGGTGCCCTCGTCCAGCGAGATGGGCACTGTGGTGCTGATTCTCACGCCTCCTCTGTCCGTCCTGGTGATGTGCACATCCGGCGGTCTCCTGTTTATCCTGATACCAGCATCGTACAGCTCTTGCTCGAGCACGGAGAGCTGCTGTACATCGAATGGGTCGATGAGCATCACGATGAGGTCTGCCACCCTTATCACCGAGAGGACCTCCCTCCCTCTGCCTCTGCCGTGGGCAGCCCCTCTTATGAGCCCTGGCACGTCCAGCACCTGAATCCTCGCACCACGGTGCTCCATCACGCCGGGCACCACGTCGAGGGTTGTGAACTCGTATGGGGCGACCTCACTCTTGGCATCGGTGATGGCATTGAGCAGCGTGGACTTGCCCACAGATGGAAAGCCCACGAGCACCACCGTGGCATGCCCCGACTTCTTTACGGCATACCCTTCCCCACCTCCTGCTGAGGCGGTCCTTTTCTCCCGCTGCTCTCTGAGCCTTGCGAGCTTTGCCTTGAGCCTGCCTATGTGATGGGAGGTTGCCTTGTTGTAAGGGGTGGTGCGAATCTCCTCCTCCACTGCCCGTATCTGCTCCTCTATGCTCACCATCGCCTCACCATAACGGTGGTAGCTGGGCTATAAACGTTGCTAATCCAAAGGAGATGGGTATAGAGGAGGAGTCCATCAGTCTGATAGCCACCCACCCCCATATGCAGTTATCCGATACTCAAAGACTCGACAAACTCCCTCATAGAAAACGCTATATATTAGATATTAGCAGTTGAGTGCAGGTCATCCATATGTAGGTGGTGCGATACAGTTACCATGGATTGACCTATAGCGTACGGGAGAGAGAGCATGGGCTCAAAAGAGGACGAAATCTTCAGGATAGTGGAGGAAAAGAACGTAAGGTTTGTCAGGCTGCAGTTCGTGGATGTGCAAGGCATCCCCAAGAACGTGGCGATTCCCGTAGGGCAGCTCGAAAAGGCGCTTGGTCCTGGTATACACTTCGACGGCTCCTCGATAGAGGGCTTTGTGAGAATCGAGGAGTCAGACATGGTGCTGAGGCCAGACCCGGACACCTTCAGGGTGCTGCCATGGAGCGGCAATGAGGGCACTGCCGAGGCTCGGCTGATATGTGACATCGAGCTTCCAGATGGCAAACCCTTCATGGGCTGTCCAAGACAGGTGCTAAAGAAGAACATGGAAGAAGCTGCCAAGCTGGGCTATGTGATGAACACTGGCCCAGAGATGGAGTTCTTCCTATTCAAGAGGCAGGACGGCATGCCCACCAACATCCCGCAGGACCGGGGAGGATACTTCGACCTCGCCCCCATAGACCTCGCAGAGGAAATCAAGCGAGAGATTGTGCTCGTGCTGGAGGAGATGGGGTTCGAGGTGGAGGCAGCCCACCACGAAGTGGCATTCGGGCAGCACGAGATAGACTTCAAGTACGACAACGCGCTGGCGACCGCAGACAACGTGATCACTCTGAAGTACGTTGCCAAGACGCTCGCCCTGCAGCACGGGCTGCACGCCACCTTCATGCCAAAGCCCATATTCGGTGTGAATGGCTCTGGAATGCACACGAACACCTCGCTGTTCAAGGACGGCAAGAACGCCTTCTATGACCCGGACGCACCAGACCAGATAAGCGACACCCTCAGGTACTTTGTGGGAGGGGTGCTAAAGCACATCAGAGCCATCACCGCGATAACCAACCCGCTGGTGAACTCCTACAAGAGGCTCGTGCCAGGCTATGAGGCGCCCGTGTACATCACGTGGTCTGGGCCCAACAGAAGCTCGCTCATACGGGTGCCAGCTCCAAGGGGCAACAGCACCAGAATCGAGATCAGAAGCCCTGACCCCTCGTGCAACCCCTACCTTGCCTTTGCAGCCATACTCGCCGCTGGTCTGGACGGCGTGAAGAACAAGATAGAGCCGCCAGAGAGGGTGGAGAAGAACATCTACAAGCTGACCGAGGAGGAGAGGGAGAAGCTGGGCATCGGCATGCTTCCGGGCACCCTCAAGGAGGCAATTGAGTGCTTCAAGGAGGATGAGCTGCTCGTGAGTGCCCTTGGCGAGCACGTATCCCAGAGCATCATCAACGTGGCAATGGCAGACTGGGATAGCTACAGAACGCAGGTGCACCAGTGGGAGCTCGACCGCTACCTCCAGACCTACTGATTCCTCCTTTTTTTCTTTCTTTATTTTCTATCATAATAGAAAGTTTCATAGTGTTGCTTACAAAGCAAGCAACAGCTTGAAAGCAGTTAGGGTTGTCTAAATCTCCTCCGTAAGTTGATGGGCGGGTGTGAATAGCCTTCCCCTCACAAGGTAGCTGGCATATACCGCCGTAATGGCTCCAGAGCTGATGATCATGAAGAAGATTGATAGCTGATACACAGCAGCGGTTATCGGCTCAACTCCCGCCATTAGCATTCCAGTCATCGCGCCGGGGATGAAGATTATGCCGAGAGTCCTCATGTTGTCGAGGGTCGGAATAAGGGCGGATTTTATAGATGCTCTCTCATACTGTTCCACGGCTTCCTGAGCAGTAGCTCCAAGTGCAAGCATCACCTCTATTCTGCTTTTATTATTCCTGATCTCACTCAAAAGCCTCGTGAGTGTGAGGGAGCATATGTTCATCGCATTTCCAAATGCCATGCCCGCGATGGGTATCACAAACTCTGGTTTAAGCGGTATGACATTAAGGGCTACCATTATTGCAAGAGATATTGAAGCACCGATGGCTATGCTTGGAGTGGTTATCAATGCTGCCTTTGGCATGTCCACTCTCCTCGCTGATGTGTATCCAGCAAGCAAAGCCATTGCAATGAATATCACAATGGCAAGCGTATGCCACATCACACTTGTGAAAACATATGTAAGCACAACAGAAAGAAGCATCAGCTGTGCAAAGCCCCTTAAAGCAGCGGAGGAGAGGTCTCTGCCAATCTCTATTCTTCTGAAATATGAGAGGAGTATCACGAGTATGACAAGCACAGATGCGCAGGCAAGCTTAATTAAGGGTTCAGCGTACATAAACACATCAACCTACCTCAGATGCTCGACCATGGCAACTCTTCCGTTTCTCATAACGGCAATTCTGTGTCCAAGCCTCTTTGCCTGCTCGAAATCATGAGTCACCCATAAGACGGTCAGTCCTTTTGATTTAACGAGCTTCATCACAAGACTTTCAATTTTTATGACATTTTCATTGTCAAGAGAGGCTGTTGGCTCATCAAAAAGCATGGTCTTCGGTTTTAAAGCCAATGCTCTTGCTATGGCAACTCTCTGCTGTTCCCCTCCACTGAGCCTGGTAGCATCATTATCGAGCAAATCTTCAACTCCAACCTCTCTGGCAAGCCTTTCAACACCTTCCTCTCTACCCAAAAGCCTTAGACCATAGGCTATGTTATCTCTAACGCTCCCCTCGAGCATCACGGGAAACTGAAACACCATTCCAACCTTCCTTCTGAGCTGAACGGGGTTGTAATCCCTAATGGAAATGCCATCAACCAGTATATCTCCTTCATCCAGCTCTGTGAGCCTGTTTATGCATCGCAGAAGCGTTGACTTACCACTGCCTGAAGGCCCAGTAATGGCCATCACACACCCTCTTTTTACGCTCAAGCTCACGCCCTTGAGAACCTCTTTTCCTCCAAAGCTTTTTCTGACATTTAACATCTGTATCAACTAATCACCTCGCTGAAAAGCTCCTTTATTCTGTTTTTCGCTAACTCCAGAGCGTTTAAGCCATCTTCTGTAGCTTGATATACCCTTCTCACCTTTCCGTTCACAACAACTCTTCTCGAGTGCAGCAGCCCGTCATCCTCCATTTCGTGAAGAATTGGATAGAGCGTTCCGGGGCTTAAAGAGTAGCCGTGCCTCGCAAGCTCGTCCATCATCCAGGCTCCGTAAATCTCCCCCTCTGATGCGTGGTAGAGGATGTGTATCCTTACAAAACAGAGGAATAACTTTCGATCCAGCAAGATATCACCTATCGTTATCGAGTTTCGATATTGATGTATAAGTGCCTTTCCGAGGTGGTATCAATGTACAGCAAAAGGGATGGGGCACCCTTAGATGGGCAGCCCCAGATAGGTGAACACACCCATCATCTTCAAGGCAATGTAGAACATCACGGCTATGAACACGTACCTGAGCTTCTTTGCGGGCAGCCTGTGGGCTGCCACCACCCCCACCTGTGCCATGGGGATGCTCGTGATGGCGAGCGCCGCCCATGCGAGCAGGTTGACGTATCCGAGAGAGTAGGCAGGAAGGTTGGGTACGTCGAGTCCGTTGAGTATGTAGCCCAGCACGCCCCCGGCGGAGGTGAAAATCATCATCGCGGTTGAAGTGCCCACAGCATTGTGCATTTTGAACTTCAGGGCGAGCACCATCACGGGAATCATCAGTATACCGCCGCCTATTCCGATTATGCCCGTCACGATGCCCATGGGAAAGCCCCACGCAGCCCACAGCAGCGGGCTGTCCTTTGGCTCCTCTGCCACCTTTGGAGGCTTGGCGGTGAGCATTCTCACCGCACCCACAAAGATGGCGGCACCGAAGATGAGCTTGAGAAGGCTTCCCGCGAGATGGGCAGCAATCGTAGCACCTATGAAGCTTCCCACGGCTCCCGTGAGCCCGAGCACGATGCCTGCCTTCCACCACACCACGCCCTTTCTGTGGTGTCCAAACGCCCCGCTCATCGCGGTGGGAAGCACCACGAGCAAATTCGTGCCAAACGCCTGCTTGACCGCTATGTCCAGCGGAACGCCCATCGCAGTGAACACCCATATCTGAACTGGCACCATGATGAAGCATCCGCCGACGCCCAGAAGCCCGCCGGCAAAGCCAACGGCCACACCGGTTATCGCAAGCGCAATTACAGCCACCATTATATCCACTCAGCACCACCTCTCCTCAGCCATTTTTGGAACACCTAATTCAAATCAAATTTGAAATGATATAAACATTTCTCTTTTATTCGATGTCCAAAGACCGAGCTACAAATAAAATGGCATATCTGATTTGATTGAATTTGAAACAGTGTCACTTAGAATGTGCGCACGAGCAGCTCTATCAGAAAGCGTCCCTCTGGGGTGAGAGCATACACCTGAAATCCCCCCTTCCTCTCGGAGTCCACGAGCCCTGCCTCCTTGAGCAGCCTCAGGTGGTAGGAGAGGGTGGAGTGCCTCACGCCCAGAAGATGAACGAGCACGCACACGCACACCTCCCTTTTCCTGAGGATTGTGAGAATGCGAAGCCTTATGGGGTCTGACACCACCTTCAGCATCTCTATCTTGTCATCGAGGCTTCTTTCTGCTTCCCTCCTCAGCACCTCCAGCTCCTCATCTGTGAGGGGGTAGGGCAGCCCTTCGAGCTCATCCTGCCTCATGCCTCATCCCTCAGGATGCCGCGACCAGCCAGCAAGCCAGTGGCTGCCGCATTGACGATGTCCCGTGAGAGTCCTGCTCCATCGCCCGCGGCATACAACCCCTTTATACTGGTCTGCATGTGCTCGTCCACGAACAGCCGCATGGCATAGAACTTTATCTCGGGGGCATACAGCAGCACCGAGTCGGACGCCACGCCCGGGATGATGCGGTCGAGCACCTCCAGCCCCTCGATGATATCCATGACGATTCTGTGGGGCAGCGCCATCGAGATGTCGCCGGGCGTCACATCGGACAGCGTGCCCTTCACCGGGTTGCCCTTGAGCCTGCTCCATGTGGAGCGCCTTCCCCGCCGGAGGTCGCCCATGCGCTGCAGCACTGGCTTTCCGCCCCCGATTGTGGTTGCCAGCTTGGCAATGGAGCGTCCATACTTGGTGGTGTTCTCGAGGGGCTCTGTCAGGTTTACCCTCACCAGAAACGCAAAGTTGGTGTTCTCGCTTCTCCTGTCCTTGAGGGAGTGGCCGTTGGTGGCAACAAAGCCCTCGTACTCCTCCTTGACAACAAAGCCGTGCTCATTTGTGCAGAATGTGCGGACAAAATCGTCGTATCTTCGAGTTCGGATGTGGAACTTCGGGTCGCGGTTAATCCTCGTGATGGGGTCCATCACGATGGAGGGCACCTCCACCCTCACCCCAACATCTATGGGGCCATACGCTGCCTCGATGCCGTGGGTGGTGGCAAGCTCGTCCACCCACGAGGCCCCTATGCGCCCGGGCGCGAGCACCACGTACCTCGCCCATATGCTCTGCCCATCGGACGTGATGACGCCCCTGCACACACCACCCTCCACGATGAGGTTTTTCACGGTGGTGTTCAGCCTGAACTCCACACCTCTCTCCTGAAGCGCACTCTTGAAGCGGTGTATCACCTCTGGAGCCCTGTCAGAGCCGATGTGTCGCTGAGGAATGGGAATGAATACAGCGCCCACGGATGCGGCCCTGCGCTCTATTTCTTCCAGCTCTCGACCTTCTGGCTTGCTCAGCTGCTCTGGAGCGCCATATCTGAGGAATATCCTGTCCACCTCCTCCACGAGCTCCCATGCCCGCTCATTGGGCACGAACTCGGTGAGGTCCCCCCCTATGTCTGGCCTGAGGTTGAGTGTGCCATCAGAGAACGTGCCAGCGCCCCCAACGCCACACATGATGTCGCATGGGGAGCAGTGCATGCATCCGCTCTCTGGACTCATCTTACACCTTCTCTCGAGGGCATCATTGCCCATGTCCACTATGAGCACCTTGAGCTGGCTCTCGGAGAGCGCCTCTGCGGCAAACATACCAGCGGGTCCCGCACCCACTATCACCACGTCATACTCAGTCATTGTCCACCTCCCTCTCCCTCGACGCCCTCTTCAGCACGTGCTCCGTGATCGACGCGCTCGAGCACAGGGAGCAGTCCCGTCTTGAGGTTATTCTCACCACCTCCACATCAAAACCCCGTATCTTGAGCTGCTCTGTGAGCTCCCTTTCATCGAACTTCTGGTCATATCCGAGGGCTATCACGTCTGGCCGTATCTCATAGAGGGGCTCGAAGATGTCCCTTTCGCTTCCCAGCACCGCCCTGTCCACCACTCTGAGGGCAGATACCATCTCCAACCTCTGCCGCTCTGGTATTATGGGCCTGGGCTTGTGGCGAATCATGGAGTCCCGTGCCACGAGCACCACCAGCTCATCTCCCAGCTTTCTCGCCTCTGACAGAAAGTGCAGATGTCCGGGATGAAGGAACTCGAACGTTCCCGTGGCGAGCACCCTTTTCATGAGCCCTCCTCCAGCCCCACGATGGGCACGGGATTTCCACAGGATGGGCACTCTGGCTTTTCGAGCTTGAGGTTTGCATAGAGCCCCTTTCGCTCTATGAGCACCGTGCCGCACACAGGACAGTACGTGTTCTCGTAGGGGTGCCCCACCACGTTGCCGATGTAAGGGTAGTGCACGCCCATGCGCCTTGCAATCTCATATGCCCTCTCCAGCGTGAGCACGGGCGTGGGCTCCACGTGGTTGAGCCTGTAATGGGGGTAAAAGCGTGTGAAGTGCACGGGCACGTCTGCACTCAGGTTATCGAGCACCCAGCGGCACAGCCACTCGATGTCCTCCTCTGAGTCATTGTATCCCGGAATTATGAGATTCACCACCTCCACGTGCATACCCATGTCGAAGGCGAGCTTGGTGGAGGCGAGCACGGGCTCCAGCCTCGCCTTGCACAGCTTCCTGTATACATTCTCCCTTCCCTTGATGTCCACTCTGAAGGCATCGAGATAGGACGATATTTCTGTGAGCGCCTCCTCAGTGATGTAGCCATTGGTGACGTACACCGTGGCCAGCCCGTGGGCTTTTGCGAGCTTTGCACTGTCGTACGTGTACTCGAACCATATCGTGGGCTCGTTGTACGTCCATGATATCGATGCACAGCCCATGGAGAGCGCCTCACTCACCGCCCGCTCCGGGGAAATCTCCACGAGGTGAATGTCCTCGATTGTCGCCTGCGATATCTCATAGTTCTGGCAGTGGGCACACCTGAAGTTGCATCCCACCGTGCCCAGCGAGTATGACATCGTTGCGGGATAAAAGTGATACAGCGGCTTTTTCTCGATTGGATCAACGTTCCTTGCGGACACCAGCCCATAGATGAGGGTGTGAAGCTCCCCGTTCACGTTCCTTCTCACCCTGCATATGCCGTACGCCCCGCTCTGTATGTGGCACCGATGGGCGCAAAGGGTGCACTCCACCCTCTCATCCAGTGGTTTCCACATCATCGCCCCTCTCTCACCCCGCATCCACATCACCTCTGTATTGTCTGCTCACGGCCTGGGCCCGTGGAGATGATGGGGATGGGCACGCCCAGCAGCTCCTCCAGCCTCTCCACATAGCGTCGGGCTGCACTGGGAAGCTCTTCGAATGAGCGCGCCCCCGAAATGTCCTCATCCCAGCCCTCCAGCTCCTCGTACACGGGAGTGCACCTTGCAAGGTCGGATGTGAGCTCTGGGGGATAATCGAGCGTGGTGCCATCGAGCTCGTACGATGTGCATATCTTTATGGGGTCGAGCCCTCCGAGCACGTCCAGCTTGGTGAGCACGAGGGAGGTATATCCGTTCAGGGCGATGCTCTTTCTCAGCAGGGGCACATCGAACCACCCACACCGCCTGAGCCTTCCCGTGGTGGTGCCATACTCGCCTCCCACCTGCTGCATGTGCTCTCCCACATCTCCGTGTTGCTCTGTGGGCAGCGGTCCCTCTCCCACTCGGGTGATGTATGCCTTCACGATGCCCACCACCTCGTCCACCATCGTGGGCCCCACACCCAGCGAGGCACACGCAGAACCAGCAATGGTGCTGGAGGACGTCACGTACTTCTGGGTTCCGTGGATGATGTCGAGATGGGTGCCCTGTGCCCCCTCTGCCAGCACCCTTTTTCCCTGTGAGAGGGCTACGTTCACCTCCCTCGATACGTCGGTGATGTGGCAAGAGAGCCGCTCTCCAGCCTCAAACAGCCACTCGGTGTCGAATGCCCGCTCCAGCTGCTCATCATCAGCACCCATCGCCTCAAGGTATGCCCGCTTTGCGGGAAGGATCGTCTCGAGCTTGCGCCTGAGGCGCTCTTTATCCACGATGTCGGCGAACTGCACCTCCTCCCTGGACACCTTGTCCATGTACGCATATGCTATGCCCCTCTTGGTGGTGCCTATCCTCTCCCTTCGCCTCGTCTCGGCAAGCTCGTCCATCACGATGTGATAGGGCATTATGATGGAGGTCTTGGCATCGATCCCAAGCTTATTGCCATCCACCACCACTCCTCCTTCCTCCAGCTGGGAGAACTCCTCGAGCAGCACCCTCGGGTTCATCACCACTCCTGGACCTATCAGTAGCCTCACATCATAGAGCACGCCAGAAGGGATGGTGTGCAGCTTGAACGTCCTTCCCCCCACCTTCACGGTGTGCCCTGCATTGTCTCCTCCCTGAAATCGAGCTATGATGTCATAGCTGGGAGCGAGCACGTCCACTACCTTGCCCTTCCCCTCGTCCCCGAACTGAGAGCCCGTAAGTATCGTGAGCATGAGGGAGCATAGGTGAAGGATATAGAAAAGGGTTTCTTAGGGGACGAACGTGTGCTCAGAGGTGAAGCCATCGAACGCGCTACCCCTGCCCTCTCGAGCACGTCCACCATTGCCCCGAAAAGCCCCCCAGATGTCGCTTGAAAGCGTATTAATATGCGAAGCCAGAATGTGCATGAGGTGAAGCATGGCGGGACGTCGGATGGACTCTGGCAGGATGTACACATGTATTATGTTCATCGAGAGCTTTTTCGAGGGTGGGTATGGTAGGGGAAATACTCAGCACTGAGGAGCTATCCAGCATCATTGCGGAACTTCAGAGCCTCGCATCTGCGAGGGGAGCATCGTGCCATTCCATCAGTGCGCGGGATGTGGAGGTCGCGGAGTGGGTTAGGCTCAAGTGTGAGTTCGGGTGCAGGGGGTACGGCAAGAGGCTGGGCTGTCCACCTTACACTCCGAGCGTGGAGGAGACGAGGAGAGTGGTGGCCTCGTACTCCCACGCCCTTCTCGTGCACTTCAAGAACATGCCGGGCTTTGAGTCCCCACGTGACCCCAGTGCAAAGGGATGGCATGGGAAGCTGCTTCGGAAACTCTCCCTCTGGGTTCACGACACGATGTTCGAACTCGAGCGCAGGGCGTTTTTGCTCGGTGCGTACAGAGCGCTGGCGTTCGTGGCATATCCATGTGAGTACTGCGAACAGTGTGTTGCAATGACTCATGAGGGGCTGGACGAGGCAGCCCTGAAAAGACGCTGTCCCCACAAGGAGAGGGTCAGACCCTCCATGGAGGCGTGCGGCATCGACGTGTTCGCCACTGTGAGGCGTGCGGGCCTTCCAATACACACCATAGGGGAGTGTACACCCACGGCGATGGCATCCAGCCTGAACTCCTATGCCCTGTTGCTGCTGGACTGAGGTGATAGCTTCATATAGCTTAGTGGAGAGGAGACCATATGCCCACGTTCACACCAAGAGAGATCAAAGAGCTGGTGCTGTCCTTCATCGTGCTCACGCTGGCGTTTGCGCTCGTGTTTGAGTATCCCGTCCCCTCCATACCTGTGGTGGGCATAAGCGCCATTGCGGTGGGCACGGGCTTTGTGCTGCACGAGCTGGGACACAAGCTCACTGCCCAGCACTATGGGTACAGGGCAGGGTTTGAGATGAGCAGGATGGGTTTGCTGCTCGCAATCGCCACCCCGCTGCTCACACTTGGACACCTCGTGTTCGCAGCTCCGGGCGCGGTGGTGATACACGAGGGCGTGCACACGTACACCATCCCACCAGAGCGCAGGCGTATTCATCACCTGCACATCTCGGTGGCCGGTATTGTGGTCAACATCGTGCTCGCCCTCACGTTCTTCTCCCTCGCCTCGATGAGCGCAGCGCCCGCGTGGGGCATCGCTGCGTACATCAATGCACTGCTCGCCCTGTTCAACCTGATACCGTTCGGACCGCTGGATGGAGCAAAGGTGATGAGACTGAGCCCAGCTACGTGGGCTGTGTGCTTCGGGCTCGCATTCGTGCTGCTCTACCTCATCTGAAGCCTGTCGAGCAGCTCCCTCGGGTCGAGCTTTAGGGCGTACTTCCGGGTGAAATGAGCGCACACGTTGCCGATGTCCCGCTCCAGCAGCTCATCTGCACCCTCGGAGCCCACCTCCACCCACTGGGGCCAGTCGATGATGCACACCCCCTGTGGTGAGGCGAGGATGTTGTACTCGCTGAGGTCTGCGTGCACCACACCGAGCGCGTATGCCTGCTCGATGTTGTGCCACACCTCCTCGAAGCACTCCATGGGCTGCTCGAGCGTGCACTCAGAGAGTGATAGCCCATCGAACAGCTCCATGAGAATGGCGTGGCGGTTGTGGTCGATGGGCTCGGGCACGCTGACCTCTGGATAGAGCCTCCTCAGCGCATCGAACTCCCGCTGGGCGGCAAGCCTCGAGGCATACACCCACGAGAGGTGATGTCTTTCGGCTATGTACCTTCTCGTCCTCCTCACACCCTTGAACGAGAGTCCTGCCCTGTGAAGCTTGAGGATGCGCCTCTCATCTCCTTTTAGCACCACGAACACGTCAGACTCCTTGCCAAACCCCACCTGCCCGCCCACGGCGTCTATCGAACCCCTTTTCACGAGGGCATTGAGGGCAAGAAGGTCGTACCCCGTGTAGAACAGCCTGTAGCCCTCGTACGAGAGCCTCGCATATTCCACCACTTTCCACTTTCTAAGATGCTTAAGCCTGTGGGCGATGCGCTCTGTCGAGGCATTGACGTATGGGGCAATACTCTCGACGGATACCCACTCGTGGGTGCGCATCTCATTCTCTATCGCCGTCAGGATTCTAAAGTCCACGGGCTTGAGCTGCGAGTACAGATAAGGAGCATCGAACCTCATGGCTCACCTGAGAGAGAGCTTTTCCTCCATGAGTCTCTGGGGGTTTGTCTGCGTTGCCTCGTGCGCCTCTCGCTCATCGAGACCAGCACCCATCGCCACCATGCGGGCAAACTCGGCGCTCACGAGGTCATCTGGGGCATGGGCATCGGTGTCCACCACCATGGGTGCGCCCACCTCCAGTGCGGTCCTTGCCACGTGCCCGTTGGTGCGGTTGTGCCCGTTTCTGGTGGTGATTTCGATGTGCACTCCGCTTTCCCTCGCAAGCTCTGCCTCCTCGATGGTGATAAAGCCCGGATGGGCGAGGATGTCCACGCCCTCGATGCACGCAGCCCTGTTCGTGCCCTTCGCCACGGGCTCGCTTGTGGTCTCGCCATGCACCACCACCACCTCTGCCCCAAGCCTTCTTGAGAGCTCCACGAGCCTCTCTATCTTGGATGGAGGCACGTGGGTGATCTCCACACCTATGAGCACCTCTATGCTCCATGCATCTCTCATGGCGTCGAGCCTATTAAGGCAGGAGAGCACGTGCTCCACATTGGAGAAGTCCACGTGGTCGGTGATTGCTATGGCTCTATAGCCCTTGACACTCGCGCGCTGCACGAGTTCTGCTGGCACAAGCTCACCGTCGCTCAGCAGGGAGTGAGTGTGAAGGTCAATCATGCTCCCCCCATGTGTGCCCATTCGATAAAGATTTTTACACTGGCCACCAAGTGGTGAGCATGAGGGCAGTGCTCATAGAGCCGTTTGGTGGGGCAGCGGGCGACATGCTGGTGTGCGCGCTCGTGGATGCCGGGGCAGATGCGGACTTTGTGAAGGGGACGATGGAGGCTGCAAGCGGGCTTGAAGTGGAGTTCAGAAGGACATCGAGGGAACACATCTCTGCCCTTGCGCTGCACGTGGAAGGGGGGGATGAGGGCAAAAGGACGCTGGAAGAGGTGCTCACCCACATAAGGGGCTCTCGAGTGCCCCAAGAGGTTGCGAGCATGGCAGAGGGAGTGTTCACGCTGCTTGCGCGGGCAGAGGCTGCGGTGCACGGCGAGCCGCTGGAACGGGTGTGCCTTCACGAGGTGGGACAGCAAGATGCGATGGCGGACATCGTGGGCGTGTGCGCAGCCCTGCTCGACCTTGGCGCCCTCCCCGTGTACCACGTGCCCCCCATTCCCACCGGATGGGGCACTGTGGAGACATCGCACGGCACATATCCCGTGCCAGCCCCCGCGGTGGTGGAGATTGCGAGGCTGTGTGCCCTTACCACGTGCAGGGGTGCTCTGGAGGGAGAGCGGCTCACCCCCACGGGTGCTGCTCTGCTGGGCGCCCTCTCCAAGCCCCTTCCATCGCCGATGCTGTCCATGAGGACGCATGCCGCAGGATACGGGGCAGGCTCAAGAGACAAGGGTGCAAACGTGGTGAGGGCAAGCATCGTGGAGCTGCACGCCCTCGAGCACGACGAGGTGTGTGTGCTGGAGACCAACGTGGACGATACCACCGGCGAGGAGCTTGCATACCTCACTGAGCGGCTGATGGAGGAGGGGGCGCTGGACGTCTCGGTGGTGCCAGCGCTGATGAAGAAGGGAAGGATGGGCTCGATACTGAGGGTGATTGCGAGGGGGGTAGATGTGGAGAGGATGGCGTCCCTGATGGCGCTCGAGGGGGGCACGCTGGGGGTGAGGGTGTACCACAGTATGCACAGGATGGTGGCGAGAAGGGAGATGAGGAAAGTGGATGTGGACGTGGACGGCATGAGGGAGAGGGTGAGGGTAAAGGTGGCTCTTCTGCCAGATGGCACGCCATTTTCGCTCAAGGCAGAGCACGAGGACCTGCGCAGCATAGCTAAGAGACGAAACATCCCGCTAAGGAGGCTCTCAAGGATTGTGGAAGGAGAGGCATGGAGGATGGTCAGGGAGTAAAAGCACTTCATGCCTTAACCCTCCTCCCCCAGTCAGCAAATCATCCATCAAATCCGACTCCCTCACCCCACATTACAAATGAACTGGCAAGTTCGCAGTAGAAGATGGATTCTTTTTCTCTGAGTCTTTCGAGCTCCCTGGGATGCCTTGAAACTTTTATCCTCGATATCGCTGTCCTCTTTGTTCATTCCTTTTGAAAAACTTCCATAAATGCCTGCACTTTCCATCCACCTGTTCTTGTGTTTAACAAGACCTGATATGTTTGAGCAACGTTGCTCAGGATTTTGATCGCTTTAACGGGTGGTGAGTCGTGCGGGATAAGTATTTCTTATTCTCTCTTATCAGTATCTCTTCCTTCTCAAGAAGCTTGAAAAACTGTGATACAAAGCTTTTGCTTCTTTTCAAAGCTCTGGCGTCTGGCGGTTTCTTCCACGCCAACCCTGTCTCTGTCTTTTTCCAGTATATATTGTGGAACTTCAACTCTTTCTTTGCTTGAAATGATTTTCCAGATGTTCATGATGTGTGAACTTTTTGTTCGTGATTCGTGAATTATTCGCCCTGGGATGTTATGCTGATAGCCCCATGATCTCTTCATCTGCCTTAATTGCTTCAACAACCCCTTCTATCGTTTTTGAGATATTCTTCCTTCTTTTCTCCATTTTCTGCTTTTCTTCCTCGCTCAGCGGCTCGATCGAGTGGGCGAGCTTTGCGTGGCTGTCGTAGTTTTTCAACTTTTCACCTCAACATCTTCCAGACGCTGTTTCTCTCGATCCCAAGCCAGTAACGCTTCAGCTCTTTTTCAGCCTCCTTGTATTTTGGATAATATTGGGCTACAACACTCCAGAACTTCCTGCTGTGTTTTGGAACAATAAGGTGCGCAAGCTCATGGATGATCACGTAATCTTTAAGACTCTCGGGAAGGGCTGCAATTATTATGTTGAAGCTCAGGTTGCCCTTTGATGAACAGCTGGCCCACTTGGTCTTCTGCTTTCTTATGTAAACCCTGCCATAATTAACGCCAAGGAGGTGGGAGTAAAACCTTACCTTTTCCAGCATTTCCTTTTTCAGTTTATTTCCTATCCACCTTTCGAGCTCCTTAACATTCCTTGCAAAAATCACTCCTTCTTCAATTCTTAGGGCACCGTCATACTTTAACCGGTAAAAATTTCCGTCAAAGATTAGATAATCTCTTTTCTCATCGAAGTCTTTTGTGAGCTCTCTTATCTCTCTAATCTTCCCCCCAATCCATGGTTTCTTTCTCTCAATGAAGCCGTCAACATGGAATCCGTGGGGAGCAATGACCCTAACGGTTTCGTCAGGATTTATTAAAATTCTGCAGTATTTTACGTTCCTTCTTTCAATCTTTATTTCCACTATATCACCTTTTTCAACATTTCAACCATTTCATTCTTCAGCTTTCTCATCACAGCGGGTTCGCCCCTGTATTTCCTGATGAGGTATAGCAGGATTTTTTGTGAAACTTCATTAACCACCTCACTTTTACTGCTCCACCCCGGAAAAGTCACGTCCTCAACCGTCTTTTTTATCTCTATAGCATCATTTACGAGCTTTGAATCATCCAGCTTCAGGTTCCTTCTGAGAAGCTTGAGAATCTCGTATTCAGCTCTTCCAAGCCCTAAGCTTCTCCTTTCATCCTTTTCGATGTGGATCTTCTTCACTATTGAATCGAGCTCTCCATATAGTTCTTCCACATTTTTCTCCCTCTCCCTCCACTCCCTCACTATCCTTTCTACCCTCTCAACAACGTCTTCATCGATGACTTCCCCTCTTTCCACGCAACTTCTCACTGCAAAAAGTAAGTCGTAAAATCCCTTATTTTTATCCTCTTTTGCAACCCTCTTCAGAAATTCCTCATTAATTTCCACAATGGAAAAGTCTTTCCTGATCTTTTCGATATCTATCGTTTCGTGGATGAACTTCAAGGCCTCCTCCAGAAACTTGTCTCTCTTCTGCTCGATTTCCGGGTCTAAGCCCTTTACCTTGCGATGGTAAGCATAGTATATCTCTGTCAGCCAGTCGAATCTCTCCTTGAATTCAAGTCTGTCCTCGATAAGAAGCCTGTATAAGTTTCTGATTTCCCTGTAAAGTTTCTTAAAGTGCTCTCCCACCTCCTTCTCCTCAAGTCTTATTATTGCTGCATCAATTGCCCCTCTGTCGTAGCCAGTGGGCAAACCGAGTTTGATCACTTCCTCGATTTTCTTGCTTAGCTCTTCCTTAATCTCCTCAACATCGTAAGCCACTCCCACTATGTCGGCCTCGTCATAGGTCGCTAAGGCTTTTTCAAGCTCGCCAAATATGCCGATATAATCGATTATTAAGCCAGCCGCCTTAACGTTCTCGCCGTTCCTGAAGAGGGGTCTGTTTGTCCTCGCTATAGCCTGAAGCAACCTGTGCTCCTTTAGCAGTTTGTCGAGATACATTGTTTGAAGGATGGGAGCATCGAAGCCCGTAAGAAGCATGTCAGTAACGATCAAGATTTTTGGGCTCTCCTCTTTCTTGAACCTCTTGATTACTTCCTCTCTGATCTCCTTTGGTTCTTTGTTTCCGTATTTCCTCTTTAACTCCTTGAAGTACTCCTGTATCTCCTCAGGGTCATCCTGATTGAACGTCATCACGATTTCCGTCCACTCAGGTGGTAGATATTTGTCCAAAGCTTTCTTGTACCTCACGCACGCCACTCTACTCACAGCAACGACAATGGCTTTGAATGGTTTCACAGCCTGATAGTGGACGGCGATATCTCTCGCAATTCTATATATTCTCCTCGGGTTCTCCAGGATTACTCTTATAGCGTTTAATTTCTTCTTTAGCTCTCTCTCAACCTGCTCTCTATACTCTTCCTCAATTTCCTCAAGCTTCGAGCTCAGAAAGACGTTGAGAGACTCCCTGTCGAGATGTTCGCTGTCGAGTCTTGCCTGATAGGCTATTTTGACTGTAAAGCCATCTCTTATTGAGTCGAGAATGAAGTAGCGGTCAAGATACGGTTCGTCATCGTACCCGAATGTAGCGTAGGTATCTCTCCCTCTCTTTGCTATCGGCGTGCCCGTAAAGGCGAAAAATGCCGCATTTTTGAGAATGCTCCGCATGGTGGCAGCTAAGTCTCCATACTGGCTTCTGTGCCCCTCGTCAACAAAGGCTATCACGTCTCTGCGCCTCGTTATGGAGTGCCTCTTTCTTTCGAGCTCTTCTCTGAGTTCTCTTAGTTCCTCCTCTCTGAACTTGTGAATGAGCGTTACGAAAATGCCCCTCTTGCCGTCAGCGTGGGTTAAGATTTTCTTGAGGTGAAATACTGATTCTACCATTTCAAAGGATAGGCCAACTGCTTTGAGTTCACCGCCAAGCTGGTCCTGAAGTTCAACGCGATCAATGATGAAAAAGATTGTGGGATTCCCAAGAGCTTCCCGGAGCTTGTACGCTGCGAAGATTATCGTCAGAGTTTTGCCGCTTCCCTGCCAGTGCCAGATTAAGCCTTTATTTCTGTCGCCCTCCCCTCTGGCGTACTTCACTGCTCTGTCGACGATTCTGTTTGCAGCCCTGTACTGCATATATCTCGGTAGCACCTTAGTCCACTCGCCTTTGTCTTCTCTGTAAAAGACGAAGTACCTCAGAATATCGAGCAGGATGGCCTTTTTGAGAAATTCTAATTCCTGCCATTCGTAGGCGGGAACGTCTTTAAGCCATCTGACGTTTGGGAAGTAAACTGCCCTGTCTGCGTAGGCTATGCTGATCTGCACGTACTTGAAAAGCTCTGGAATTTCCTCTTCGTACCTCTTTATCTGGGAATAAGCCTCCTTCCAGCTTTTAGTCATCTTCTTGCATTCAATTAGAACGATTGGGATGCCGTTGATGTAAAGGACGATGTCGGGGATGTTTGCCTTCAGACCTCTATAATAAACCTGCCTTGAGAAAATGAACTCGTTGTTTTCAAGGTTTTCGTAGTCGATGAGCTTAATTCTTTTTACAATTCCCGTCTCTTTATCTTTTATGGCAACACCATGTTTTAAAGCTTCAAGAACAGCCTTACATCCTTCAACATCGAAAAACCTCGTTTTGAGGTAGTTTATTACATCTTCAACCTCTTCGTCCTTTACGTTGTTTATTTTCCTGATGGTTGATTTAAGGATGGGGACTATCAGGGGTTCCGAGTGATTATCGATTAGTTTATCTGATGGGATGAACTTCCAGCCAAGACTTTCAAGCTTTTTGGCCATCGGCTCCTCGGTCTGGATAAGCTCTTTTCTCATCAGACCACCTAATGCCTTTCAGTTCCTAAGTATCACTATCTATTAAAATGCTCGTCTTTTGAGTTGATTAATATCTGCCTCTGTATCTGGGGCTTTCTTTCCACGAGTTGATTACTCCCTCTAACAAATCAGTAATCTCGCCAAAGCATTGAATTATCCCAAGATTTTCATCGTATTTCTCAATTGGTAATCTTTCATTAGGGTATCTTGCAAATGTGGCGTGGGGATATGTTATTATGGAAAGCGTATATAGCACCAAAAAGTTTGAATACATTTTAAATGAGAGCTCTAAGTTTTCCAAGATTTTATTGAGGAGAGTAGTTATTTTACTCGCTATATTCCTCTCATATTCATCCGAAGCTTCTATTTTGCCTAACTCTCTCTTAAGTGTTGCAAGAAACTTAGATACCTCATCTTTTGTCTCTTTATTCTCCAAAACTTCCTTTAATCTGACAGTCAGTTTAATGGCATTCCTAATTTCTTCTGAACTCATTTCAGCTATCTGTTTTCTGTTCTTATTTACTATGTTTTCCAACTTGCGGATGTCTTGACTCGAAATTTTAAGCATCTGGGAATTTAACTCGTAAACTCTTTCAGTTAGTGCTGAAATTAGATTCAAAGATATCTTAAATTTTTCGAGAAGCTTAAGAAATGCCTTTGGTGAGTCGTGTCCAACATAGTCCTTTACTACTTTCTTACTCAGTCCGAAAAACATGAGCATATATGCCTTAATGAATTTTTCAACGGCTTGCTGTAAATGGTATATCGCTGTAGAGTAAACTTTGGACTCGTAGAGAATTTTAGCGGACTTAAAGTCATTCTCTGCAACCTCTATGAAACTTTTTGCCTCTGATAACCTTCTTTTTTCCTCTTCTTCATTAATTTCGTATACTTTTGAAAGCTCGGATGCAGCTTCAAGGAATTTCAAAAGTTCTATATCGTCAGATAGCAGTGATGATATACGTTCCGTAATCTCGTCGAAAGTTAATTTCTTCCTCATCTTAGTGACCCTCGTCCCTTATCTTCCCAATTTTTTAGTGTGGACATATTTATTTTTCAATACGCTCTTTCAATAGTTTTAAACTTTCAAGATATTTTTTTAGCACAACTTCCCATAATTCACCCCAATCAGGAGGATAAGTTCGGAAGCCAAAATGTTTTAAAGAATCAATAAATTTTGGATCATCTCTATGAATCGGATACTTCTTGCTCCTTAATCTTACAATATTCCTGAAATTCGTTATGATTTCTTTACTATAGCCCGGAAAGTGCTCCTCTAAAAAAGCCTCTAAGATATTGATTGTGCCAGTAAGATTTCTATCTGCTACAAGCTTTTTTAGCCCTTCAACATTCATTTCATCTATCAACGTGGTTATAGCCTGAATTCTGTTATTAAATTCGTCCTCATTAGCACACAGTCTTCTTATGTCAAGTATTGCCATTTCGTTGTCTTTAAACAATTTTACTCCGAATTTATTTGCGAAAATAAGATTGATTTCCCTTCTCTTCTGTGCAATCTCATCCGCTATCTTTGCAATTCTCTGATCAGAGCGGAGAACTTGGAAACTTATTTCTTCTCGTGTTGAAATTGTTTCTTCTGAAGTTACCTGGATTTTCTTGCCTAAGTTCTTATATTTTGCTAACTCCTCCTTTACCACTGGAATTATTTCCGGCGGCATTGTCCAATCGGGGTATCTTCTACTCCCAGTTTTGAAGACAAGCTTTAATGGTTGTAACCGAGGCAGTAAATAAGAAGGAATATAGGGCTTCCCAAGAATCTCCTCAATTTCGTCAACGATTTCGAAATAAGTCGCCCTTCCGCCTTTATTTATGATTGCCTGCAAAATAGCGTATCCCCTATCACCCTGATTCTCAAGAACTTTATGAACATTTCCTCTAACAGAATTCCATGAACTCTCTAATCTGATTTCCCCCTCCTCTGTGACTGTATAGTACTTTCCCTGAAATCCTCCGAGGCTAATATATTTTGGAGGATTTTTCTCTACGATTTTTAACAGTTCATCATCCTTAATTTTCTTAGAGATCTCTAAAGCACCTTGAAAATGATCGATGTCCCAATAATCTTTAAACTGATCGAAATAGGGAATCTTTAGTTCTTTACCTATTCTGAAAATCTCGTCTCTCCAGTAGAGTCTCATTAACAATAGAGCTCTTTCTTTAATTTTCTCCTCGATCATATTCAACTTACCTTTACCCTCCTCTTTCCTGTCAACAAATCATTCATCAAACCCTTCTTAATCCTCTCAAGCTTTTCCTTTCTTTTTCTTTCGAGTTCGAGTTTTTTATCCACAGTTGAAAGAATTTCGGCGATTTTGCGTTGTTCCTCGAGGGGTGGGAGTGGGAGTTTCGTGTTTCTTAAATCCTCGCTCCTAATTCCTGCTTGTCCAACATGTCTAACGCATATTTGGCGGAAATATTTTCCTTGCCATTTTTTAATAAAATTATATAAAATCCATTCTGGAACGACCTTAGTTTTGTCAACTCTTATTCTCGTAATGTGGTTACTATACGTGCAGAAATTACATTCTCCCCTAAAAATGGCTGTTTTTCCAATCAAATCAACACTGTTGGTGTTGTTAAATAAGATATCTTCTGGTTTGAGAAGATACCTGTCAATATTATCGGGAATAGGGACTTTAATGTATGAGTCTAACACGATTCTACCATCTGTTGTTATATTGTTCATTCTAAGTTGAATTACTCCGTTTTCGTCTCTCTTCCCACTTGCAAATCCTTGTTGAATGTCTATAGTAACATCTTCAAGCCGTACAACCTCCCACTCCTTCGGAATCCTGCCAATCTCTGTATCCTTAAACTCCGTGTGCCCTATGCCTTTCGTCAGAAGCTCCTGCATCAAGCCCTTTTTCAGTCTTTCAGTCTTCGCTATCGCTTCATCGACTTTTTGGATTGCATCGTCAACAGTTGAAAGAATTTCGGCGATTTTGCGCTGTTCTTCGAGGGGTGGATAGGGAATTAGTAGATTTTCTACAGCTTCTTTTGGAACTCTTTGTCTTCCTGTAGTCCCTCTCATAGAATATTCCAATACCTTTCTAAATCTCGGGTGCTTAAGAATATAAAATAAAAACAACCTATCAATTCCCTTGCAAACGATTGGAAAAACCTCTGTGGTAGCAAGGGCAAATCCGTTAGGAATGTTCTCTGGAACTATTCCTTGCTTTCCATTCTCCAAAGAAGGTGTTATTTTAGCTAAAAGCAAATCACCAGCTTCGCAGTAAGTTGAACTCTTTACTTCATTCAGGTTGCGGATTTCGTATTTTGTATAGATGCTTGAGTCTGGGATAAACTCCATGGGAATGAAAGCTATTTTCTCAACATTATTCACGGATTTATTTCCACGAATTTCTGCAACTCCACTATCTCCAAGCCTAACAACCCCCCAATCCTCTGGAATTTTGCCGATTGGTGTTTCTTTGTATCTCATCTCTTTCCCTCTTTTGATTGATCAAAGCAAATAAAAAACTTAATCTTTTTGATTCCTTCCGTTAAAACCATTTATTCAAGGTTGCCTGATTCGGATGGGGTCTCGGTGGTAATTTTAGCTTTTCAACTTTGTAAAAAAGGCTCTCATCTCTTTCAATTCTTATACCACCCTCAAGATCTACGAAAATTCGTTCAGCTTCTTCAAGTTTTTTAGAAGGAAAAAAGCTAATATTTTGTTTTCTATGATAATGAAATGAGCTATGCGGGTTGTTGGGGTTCATAATAAGTCTCTCTATTAGATCCCTCAAACTCCAAGCTAATTCCTTTTTAAATTCATCATTGGATGTATAGAAAATATTTTGGGTAGCAGCTCCTATTATTAAATCTATTAACTGAAGAAGTTGGCAATCATAGCAATCCTCTGAATTTGAGGCTTTTTTGTGATCAGAATCTAAAAATTTAATTCTTTGAGGGTGTATTTCAAAATCTTTATCTCCATCATTTTTAATTTCGTTTTTGATCTCAATTTCTAACTTTCTTAGATTGTTTTCTGGAAAATATTTGTGAATGGCAAGCCCAGTACTATTGTCATGCACTACTTTCGAGACTCCCACTTTATTAAAACCATTGTTGAGGAAAAACATCTTAAGAGCATATTTTAGATTAGTCCTGAAAAACCTATTATATGCATTTTCGTGCCATCCAAACGTGCCAAACTTTTGGATGTCAAGATTCGTTAGGTTCACGTATAAAATATTAAATCTAATGGCTTTATTGTGCTTATTTCTCTCCAAAGCGTATCTTAACCACTTCCTAGATATCTCTTTAGCTGGATGACTGCTTGTTTGATGTAATGTTTGAAAATGAAGTTCTTTATTGTTTAACTTATGCCAAACTTCTTTGCACGAGTCGGAACTCGGACAATTAGCATAATCCCAGTGCCAGCCATCATGGTCTTCTTTAAGACATCTTAGCCTTAAAAGATCATTTACAGTTTGTTTGTATTCGTCTTCCGAAACAAAAAGCGCTGCAATAGCCATATATCTTTCTTCCGTATCTTTATCTAATATCTGGTGTTGTTCATCTACATAAATACGCATTGTTATTGACCTCAACATAGATCCCTCCTAAATTTCCTCTATTTTCGTTATATTTTCGTGAGCCCAGATATCTACATTGTAATCTTTTGTGCCCCATTCTGATGGTTTAATTGGCCTAATTATCCTGATTCTTGCAGGATTTCTCTCAATAACTTCGATATTCTTTGTATTCTTAACACTACTCCAAACCACAAGAGTTGCTATAGTATCGCCTTCTTTGATCAAAGCTCTAACAAAAATGTTGCCCTTTGAGGTGATCATCCTTCTTTCCACATTTAAAACTTCGACCTCAACATAGAAATCATTGATGCCTTCTTTGAGATTTCGAATGCAATCAGCTAAGCTCAATTTCTGCAGGGTCATACCCATCACCTGACGAAACCTAATTCGGATAAATACTCGCTAACTTTATCCTCAACTTCCCTTACCTCCTCCTCAATAATCTTCAACTCTTCCCACTCCTTCGCAACATCAATCTCCTCAACCTCCTCCTTCGGAAATACGTAAAGCGTGACGTTCAGGTTGTAATCGTTCTCCTTTATCTCATCGAGCGAAACAACCCTTGAAAATCCATCGCCATCTTTAAACTCCCGATAAGCATCAACAATTTTCTTTATGTGTCCTTCTCCAAGTCTGTTGAGCTTCCTGACTTCTGGATGCTGCTCATATTCATTTGATGCATTGATGAACAGCACTCTTCCCCTCCTCTCAGCCGGTTTATTCTTATTGAAAATCAGGATGGCGCCGGGCGCTCCAGTGTTGTAAAACAATTTCTCAGGCAACAGTATGACACACTCAACGAGATCGTCTTTCAAAATCCTCTGCCTTATTGTCTTCTCCCTTCCACCTCTGAACAGGCAGCCATTATCGATAACAACGCCAATCCTGCCGGTATCCTCCTTGGCCGATGCAACCATGTGCTGAATCCATGCCCAGTCCGCTGAATTATTTGGTGAGAAGCCATATCCATATCGCTCATCGCAGAATTCGGCTTTCTTCAGAGTTTTCTCCCCATATCCGTCCTGATTCCATGGTGGATTTGCAATCACAACATCAAATTTCCTGAATGTCTCACCATCCTTTATCTTGGGACTCCGCAAGGTATCCCCAACATAAAGCTCCACGTCCTTAATGCCATGAAGAATTGCATTCATCTTGGCAATCCCGTAGGTTGTGGGATTTACCTCCTGGCCGTACAAAAACAGCTTCTTAGCCCCACCCTCTCCGTGTTCTCCTTTAACATGGTAGTATGAGTGTATGAGCATGCCTCCAGAGCCTGCTGCCGGATCATAAACTGATTCAAGGGGTTTCGGATCCAGAAGCTCGACAAGCAGCTTAACAACTTCTCTTGGTGTGTAAACTTCCCCCTCCTTGGCCTTTTGAGGAGCGAAGTAGCGGAGAATCCACTCATACGCGTCGCCAAGGACATCGGGCGAAACATTGCCAAGTGGAAGCCCACTGAACTCCTCAAAAAGCTGCCTTAAAATCTCGAGATTCTCCCTGTGCATGGTGAATTCTAGAAAATCAACCCTGTCAACCACGCCCTGCAGCTCGGGATTTCTGTTGGCGAGAAGCTTTAAGGCTTCTGACAGCTTGATCGGAAGCTCACTGGCACTTACCTTCCTTAATCTCTCCCAGGTGTACTCTTCAGGATAATTGAATTTGTGGAATGATTTATCGTTTGCAAGTTCCTTCGCTCCCTCCTCACTCACCCCTTCCCCCTCTAACCTCTCAACGGCGTTCCTGTATTCTGCCCACCACTCATCGCTCAGCTTTTTTAGAAAGAGGAGTATGAGGATGAACTTGTAATCAACCCTCGTCCTTATCAGATCGGCGGCCTTTTTGAGAACTCTCTCGACCTCATCTCTCGTGACCTCAACGTCAGTGAAGGCATTTAATTTTCCTTGCATTGGATCACCCGGAACCCACAAAAATTGTTTAGCTCTTGTCCTCTCCATGATTTTCCTGGCTTCATCGTCTTCGAGTATCTTTGGGATGTCGCTTATCTTCCGCCCCCTCCAGTGTCTTTTAATCGCATCGCCACACGATTGTATGGATTATTATAAACTTTTCACCTTTAAATCGATCCATGAGCTCCGGTCTTCTTCGTGATGCTCTGTAATCAACACTCAAAGTATTCCAGCCCCGTCTGCACTGCTGTCCTCTGGGGCTCCTCCAGCAGCTCATAGCCCAGCAGGTCCCTCATGTCGATGACGTGCAGCATGCCCATGCGCTCGAACACGAACAGGCTGCCCTTGCACCCGATGCCCCTTCCCGATAGGGTGGTGTAGGGCTCGATGCGGAGGGGAAGCGGCTCTGAGCGCAACTGCTCATCGAAGTACTGCAACCGCAGGGGCTGCCCAATTGGTCTAAAGGTGGCAACTGCCCTCTCCCACACCTCCATGTTCACCCTCTTCGTGAGCCCTCTCATCTTGCTCGTTGTGCTCACTCTGTCCGACACCACACGGCTCAGCCTGTGCTCGATTGCACGGGCTATCTGCCCGTTCTCACAGCGCGCTATCTCCACCCCGATGTCCGCACCCTGTTCCATCAGCCTCGTCTTGAGCCTCTCAGTCCTGCTCACCCCCACCTTGAGAAGGTCTGGGGAAAACAGGGCGAGATATATGGAGTGGGGGGTGGTGCAGTCCATCTCTGCCTTCTGACACACTCCCCTGCACACAGCACAGGGGTCAAAGGGGCGGCACCGCTCACAGTACGGTGCCTGCCGAGAGGTACACGGCACATACTCGCCCCGCTCGAAACTTCCAGCGCACCCCCTCGCCCCAAGGTGCAGTTCGAACTCACCCTTAAGGCGCACTCTTTCTGGGGGCACCACGAGGGCGCACTGCACGGGGTCCACCCTTGCCACCCTTCCAAGTGCCCTGCTCATCCCACTCTACTGCAACACATACACACTTATACATTGTGGGATACATTGGGTTGAAGCTGACGACGACAGCTTTGTGGTGCAGAGCCATGAGTGAGCGGCTCACCCTGTACGGCGTATGGGGTAAAGCAGCTCATTCCTTGAGAAGAGTACTCACCCACACGCTCACGAGGCTCGTGCTGGACGACCAAAGATGAGGGAACCCCTAAATTTAAATACATGAGATAATGATGATAATTTCATGTATAGTCTGGGCATCGACACGGGGGGTACCAACACCGACTCAGTTCTCGTAGACCCCCTCACCAAGCAGCTCGTGGGGTATGGAAAGGCTCCAACCACCCACTACAACCTTGCGGTGGGGATAGAGAACTCGATATCAGATTTGCTCTCCTCTACCGAGCTCAAAAAGCCAATAGGCATGGTCAGCCTTTCCACCACTCTCGCCACCAACTCGATAGTGGAGGCAAAGGCGAGGGAGGTGTGCCTCATACTGATAGGCCATCCCCCAAGGAAGGAATGGGATGAGCTGCCCGCAAAGTTCGTGAGGGTGATAGGCGGTAAGTTCGACGAACTCGGAAGGGAGGAGGAGCCCCTCGACATCGATGCCCTCGACCCAATCCTCGAGGAGGTGGATGCCCATGTGGAGGGGTATGCCGCCTCTGGCTACTTTGGGGTGAGAAACCCGTCCCATGAGCAAAGAGTGAAGGAGTATATACAGAGCAGGACGGGAAAGCCCGTGGTGTGCGGGCATGAGTTCACAGCCCAGCTTGGGCTGTACGAGAGGTCGGTCACCGCAGCCCTCAATGCCGGGCTGATTCCTGTGATTAATGAGCTGCTGGACTCGGTCAAGCAGAGCCTTGCCAGATTTGGCATCAGCGCCCCCCTGTACGTGGTAAAGGGCGACGGAGCCATCGTGAGCGAGGCGGTGGCGAGGGAGCACCCCATAGAGACCGTGTACTCTGGACCCGCAGCCAGTGCGGTGGGGGGTTTCCACCTCACTGGCAGGAGGGACGCCCTTGTGATGGATATCGGGGGAACGACCACGGACGTGGTGGAGCTGGTGGATGGCATGCCCAAGGTGATACCCGATGGAGCCATCGTCGGAGGGCTCAAGACGAGGGTGAGGGCAATAGACGCCATCACGTTTGGCTTTGGGGGGGACAGCTTGATAGAGGTGGGCGACACAATCAAGGTGGGGCCAGAGAGGGCGGTGCCCCTCAAGGAGTTCGAGCTCGCAGAACTCATCAGACGCACGGGAGCCGTGAGCTTCTATGTCAGGCGCTCTGCAGAGGGCAACGAGGTGCTGACCAACGATGTGGTGGGGTGCACGTACTCTCGGGATGAGCTCTCTCAGATGCTGAGAAGGAGGCGGATAGAGCGTGTGGCGCTCACGCCCTCGGACATCCTGTGCCACAGGGGCCTGCTCGATGGCAATGTGGAGAGTGTGAGGGCAGCCCTCGAGGTGATGGCAGAGCGCACGGGCACCGATGTGGAGCAGCTGACAGAGCGCATAGAGGGCGCCATCATGGACGCGCTCTCCCGCAATGTGAGGTACCGTGGGGAGTGGATCGTGGGTATTGGCGCGCCTGCCCCCCAGTTCGTTCCTGCACTCGCCACAACGCTTAACAAGCACCACGTCGTGCCAGAGCACTGTGAGGTGGCAAACGCCTTCGGGGCTGCGGTGTGCAGCATCATGGAGAGTGTGGACATCGTGGTATCGAGGCTATGGGAGATGGAGCAGGAGGAAGAGCAGTACATCGTACACACACCCACGGAAACACTGGTGTACGAGAAGCTGCTGGACGCGATACATGCTGCGGTCGATATCGCAAAGCAGCTCGCCATCGAGAGAGCCATCAGGGCGGGCGCGGCAAGCCCGGAGGTAAAGACAGAGCGCAGAGACCATGTGGTAATGATAGACAACACGAGGTTCTTCTTGAGAAGTGTGATTACCGCCAAGGCAACGGGCAAGGCAGCCCCCCTTGCAGTGGAGAAATTAAGAGACCCTAAAAACGTATAAATAATGAAGGGGATGAACAGTGTGTGAAAGGGTGCAGGGTGTGGACAAATGCTCGTATGTCAGCTTGGCGGATTTCTGGGTAGCGGAAAGACGACCCTTCTGATACAGGTAGCCAGAAGGTTTGTGGAGGAGCACGACAAGAAGGTGGCCATCATCGAGAACGAGATCGGTGAGGTTGGGGTAGATGCCGCCGTCACCAACGAGTTCGGGCTGGAGACACGGGAGCTGTTTGGAGGATGCATATGCTGCTCCCTCTCCACTGGGCTCATGAACACGGTGTCTGCCCTTGCCACCAACTACCAGCCCGACGTGATCATAATAGAGCCCACGGGAGTCGCGTTTCCATCGAGAATCGCGCACATTCTGAACAACCTGAGAATCGATGCCCAGTTCACACCCATCACGGTGCTCGTGGATGCCAGCAGGTTCATGGAGCACTTTCGGGACATGGGGCAGTTCACCACCCGCCAGCTCGAGGACGCCGACATCGTGGCGATAAACAAAATAGACCTGCTCTCCTCAGCCTACGAGATAGACGTGATAAAGGATGCTGTGCGGCAGATAAAGAAGACTGCGCTCACCATCCCCATCTCTGCAAAGACTGGTGAGGGCGTGGACGAGCTCATGCGACTCATCACCACGGGCGTGAGCGGGCTCGATGTGTCTGGCGAGCTGCTCGATGAGGACTCGAGGGAGCTCTCTGGAATGGGCGTGTATGAGCTCAGGATGAGAATATCGGCTCCAAGAGAGCTTTTCCCATCCCAGTGGAGGGACAAGGTTGCCCAGATCATAGAGGATATCGCAATAGCCACCACCGATGCAGGGGCAAAGTACATCGGGCACATCAAGGGGGCATTCAAGACCAATGCTGGCATCGTGAGGGGGAGCATCGTCAAGGTGGACTCCGATGTGGACGTGATGTCCACCCTCGAGCAGCCCATCTCCGAGGGGGAGCTGACCCTGAATGTCATAGTCACAGACCTCGCTAAGCAACAGATAGAGGAGCTCGTATCTGATGTGCTCGAGGACCATCTCGGAGGCATGCACTGTGAGGTGGTCGAGCGCGAGCACAAGCACGAGCACCATCATGAGAGAGGGCATAGAGAGGACATAGATGAGGAATGAGAATGAGGAGGAATGCAGATGTATGGACTGGCATTGGATTTGGGAACGAGCGGCTTTAGGGTGCAGGCAATAGACCTCGAAAAGGATGTTGTGCAGGCGACCGCCATCACCGTGAGGCATCCCCTGCCTGGAGCCAACGTGATGGACCACCTCCATTTCTGTCTGGAAAACGGCACAGACCTCGCACAAGAGCTCATGGTGGAGACCGTCAACAAACTGTTCGATGCGCTCAACATCGACCTCTCCAAGGTCGTGAGGCTTGCGATATGCGGCAACCCCATCCAGCTCTCCATCTTCCAGAACATCGAGGTCAGGGACCTCGCCTTTGCTGGGGAACGGGCAAAGGAGCTCAGGGGCATCGTGCCCCCCAACAGGGATGCCAAGATCATCAAGGCATCAGATATCAAGGGGCTAAAGCTCAACCCGGACGTTGACGTGTGCGTGCCGCCTGCGGTGAAGCACGAGATTGGCGCCGATGCCCTCGCCATGATGGTGAAGTCCAAGATGCTGGAGAGGGACGAGATTGCACTCGTGACAGACTATGGCACCAATGCCGAGATGGCCCTCAAGGTGGGTGACAGGATATACACTGGCTCGGCTGCTGCGGGTCCTGCCATAGAGGGGCAGTTCATAAAGTTCGGGATGCTGGCTTCCCCAGGCGCCATCAGCGATGTGGAGGAGGAAGATGGAGACTGGAGGTGCTATGTGCTCGATGAGGAGATGAACCCCAAGGAAGGGGACCTCGTTGACCCCACCACTGGAGACGCCTGGGAAGAGGGCGAGATGCACGAGAAGGCAAAGGGCATCACGGGTACTGGCGTGGTGGCTGCCACCGCCGTGGCCCTCGGAAAGGAGAACCTTCCTGCCACCAGCCCGACGGGCAGTGCGATACCCATACAGGGCTCCAAGGGGCTGTATGTGCCCCCCAAGATAAAAACCGATGACGGCTACATCCACCTTCAGGATGGCATCTATCTCACCGAGAAGGACCTTCAGGAGGCTGGAAAGGCGTTTGGAGCGATGAGGGCTGGACACTTCACGCTGCTCGAGCATGCTGGCATCAAGTTTGAGGACCTCGATGCGATGTACATGTGTGGCGCCAGCGGCACGTATGTGGACGCCAAGAAGGCACAGGCAGTGGGCATGGTGCCCGCCACCCCCAAGAAGATATACCAGATAGGCAACACCTCGCTCGCAATGGCTGGTGACATCGTGAGGAACCCCGCCCTGTTGGACGAGCTGCAGGAGCTTGCAAACCAGATGCGGGCAGAGCACATCATGTTCGCCACCGACAAGGTGTTCGAGACGATATACATGCAGGAGCTGGCATACTGGACGGAGGGCATGCCCATGCAGATGTACAACCAGATGATACAGAGAGCGGGCATCCAGCCGCTTCCATCCCGCATCGAGAACTCCGAGGTGCACAGAATAGTGGTCAGGGATATCCCGGATCTGGGCGTGCAGGGGCTGAGCGTGATTCGGGACATCGGTGTCATCCTCGAGGGCGAGTTCGAGGGGTGCATCAAGTGCAGAAAGTGCGAGAAGGAGTGTCCAGAGGATGCCCTCAGCATCGTGGAGGAGGATGACCGCTTCCTCATCCGCATAAAGTCAGAGCTGTGCAACGGAACGGCATGCAAGCGCTGTGAGCGCATATGCCCAGAGAAGGTGTTCAAGTTCGACGAGCTCAGGATGGTGCACTGAGGGGCAAGGGAGGTGAAGTGCTCAAAAACTGTTAAATAACTTCACCCCTCTTCATGCTTTTTGTATGGTGCCCATTGAAGTGCTCGAACTGATTTCTGGTAGCAGGGTCAGAAAAAAGACGCTGCTGACCCTTTATCACTCTTTCATACCTATGTACGTCAGCCAGATAGCAAAAGAGGTTCCAACATCCCCCAGAAACGTGTCTGCTGCCCTAAAAGAGCTTAAGGGACTTAATCTCGTAGCGCAGGTCCCCCATAGAAGAAACGCCAAGCTGAAGTTCTGGAGGATTACAGAGGAGGGACGGAGAGTGGTCGAGGAGATGGGACTCGTGAAGAACATCCCAGTGGTGAGAAGATACGACTACGAGATAGAGAACAGATAGTCATGATAGTCATCTGCTGCCACCGAGAGGGTGGTGGTTCTCCGCACATGCTCTCGATGCCCGCACCACTATGTGCCCCTCTGCCTCGATGGCATATGTATCAGCCCACCAAAGTGAGCGGAGAGTGAGGCTGTGGAAGCTTGAGCCCTAAGGGCACCCCTCAGGGAAACGGCTGTTCGGTGAAGGGTTGAGAAGAGGCACAACCCTCCTATTGCACCAGCATGGCGACCAGCATGCCCCTCTGCACTCCAAGGCTCTTTGCCACCACATCGCACTTTGCCATCATGAAGTAGCCCACCGGGACACGGAGTGTGTGCTCTGAGAGCGACTCGTAGTTCGCCATGCCCTTGGCAATCACGAGCGAGGCATTATCGAGTGCCCGCACCAGCTCTGGAGGTGCCTCCTCGAGGCACACCCCTATGGCATTGGAGCCAGTGGTGAGCACACTGTCCACGTGGGCATCCAGCCCGAGGGCATGGACGTCCTCGAGGGTGGCGTCCGTGATTATGGGGGCACCCTTCACCACCAGCGTGATGCGTGCTCCCATGCTTTTAAGCTCGCGCAGCACAAGAGCATCCAGCACCACTTCGCCACAGTTGTCGGTGAGGTACACCACATCCTCGAGGAGGGGCACCATCTCTGCCGTGTGGTCCACATCAAAACCCCTGCGGCACCTCTCCAACAGCTCCCTCTCAAACCGCTCGTGGGGAACCTCGAACCCAGCCACACCGAAGTCAAATGCATTTCCTATTGTCGCCAGAAGCAGCGCCCTTCTCAGCCGCTCCTCTGGGGATGGAGCTTGCTCTATCAGCCGCTCTGCAGTGGGTAGTGCCCGAAGGGCGGTGGCGTTGCACATCCTCTTTATCTCGGCGTAGGGATCATCGCAGCCCAGCGCATCGTATGCCGCCCTGTGCACCATCGTGGCAACAGAGGCAGAGCACCTCGTGTGGGAAAGAGCCTCGCACATCGCCCTGAGCGCTGCCTCGCACGCACTGAACACCACCTCATCATCGGTGCTCGCCAGCATCGCCTCATATCTCACCCTTGAGATGAGGCACTCGATGCACTGAGACTCCATCCTCATGCCGATGCCTCTCTGAGCCTTGTGAGCACGAAGTTCCTGTCCAGTGAGAACAGAAACCACCCCGCCCTTGGGCCAGAGCGTCTTCCAAGAAACGCCATGTATATCGCCTGAAACACCTTCGATGCCTTGATGCCCACTCTCTCCGCTACGGCATACACCTCGGCATGAATCTCCTCTGCGCTCATGGGTCCTTTCATGCTCTCTGCCAGCAGCGCCAGCGCCCTCTTCTGCTCCTCAGAGAGCGAGTGGGCTGCCTCTGGGAGGGTGGGGGCGAGTGTGAACCTGAACTCCTCTGGGGCATATCTTTGCACCCACACCCTCGCGTTGTGGGCAAGGGCGAGCACCTCGTGCTCGTCTTCCACGGCATAGCCGCTCCTTTTCAGCACGTCGAGCACCTGCCGCTCGCTCTGGGCGGTCTGCACCACGGTGACCATGTGGCGAAACGGGATGGACACGCTCATGCCGTGCCTCGTACGGGAGAGCTGGTACACCCTCGAGTTCGTGTCCAGTGCCTCGAACTCGTCTATGAGCTGCAGCAGCGACCTCGATGGGTCGAACTCTATGTGCTTTTCGGGGCGTATGCGGGCAATGAGGTAGCGCAGCACCTCGGGGGGCACCACGTCGAGCATGTCCTCTATCGTCACCGCCACGCCCTTCGACGAAGACATGGGCGTGCCCCGAAGCTGTATCCACTCGTACACCACTGGATATGGGGGCTCGTAGCCGTATATCTCACGAGAGATGCGCACTCCTGTATCATAGGAGCCTCCCGCTGCTGCATGGTCCTTGCCGAAGGGCTCGCACGTGATTTTGAAGATGCTCCACCTTGCAGCCCAGTCCACCCTCCACGTGAGCTTCCCACCTCCTCTGATGTCCACCTCTCCCTGCTCGCCACACTCGCATGCAAAGAGCACACGCCCCCCCTCATATCCGAGCACCCTCGTGCTGTTCAGCCTGCCACATACCGGGCACAGCACGCTGAACGGACTCCACTCGGATGAGAGCCTTCGTGCGGAGACCTCCTCGAGGATGTGGGCAATTTCGTCCCTCCTCTGGAGCGCCCTGATGATGGCATCGTCGTACACGCCCCTCTCATATAGCTCGTGAGCCCTCAGCACCTCTGGATGCACATCGAGCCTGTCCAGTGAGCTCAGGAAGGGCTCGAGAAAGTGCTCTGCATAGCTTGTGTGCCCCCCACAGGGGCAGGGGATGCGGGAGAGGGGCTTTCCAATGTGCTCATCGTATGACTCGTCGAGAAAGGGATACCTTCTTCGCAATGGGTCAAACGTGTCTGCGATGTATATCAGCCTCGCCTTTGTGCCAGCATCCACGAGGGCTCTGTACACGAGGTCTGCGGTGAGCACCTCCCTCATGTTGCCTATGTGTATGGGACCAGATGGGGTGATGCCGCACGCCACCACGTGCTCATCGCTCCTCTTTGCGAGCTCTCCCGCCACCACATCAGCCCAGTGCACCTTCTCGTTCAAACTTTCCACCCCTTGGGCTGGGGCGTATAGGTGGCTTGCTGGATATATAGCTTTTGAGAATGGGAAGAAGGCTTATGTAGGTAGTAGTACGTTGGTTGTCTATGAAGAGACATTCTATGAGAGGAGTGATCATCGTATGTGCCCTGCTGGTGACAGCCCTCGTGATGGGATGCGTGGGCCAGCAGGACACTGAAGTGCCTGTACAGCCTTCATCCGAGGCGTCAAAGCCAGAGAGCCCAGAGAGCGTGCCCATCCCAACACCCGCCATCGAGGAGGTGGGCATGGCAGAGGGGAGGAGTGGGGAGCTTGCGATATGGATGCCCTACTCCACCCACTACGTGCGCTCTGGTGGGACTGGAGTGTTCACGATGGGTGTGCGCAACAACGCCAAGCAGCAGAGAACGATAGAGTTCGTGCCCGTGATGTATGAGCAGGGCGGATATCAGAGTTCTGTTGAGCCTGCATGGGTGAGCGTGTCCCCATCGAAGCTCACGCTCGATGCTGGGGAGAGCGCTGTGCTGACCATAACGGTAAGCCCGCCTGAGGGCACGCCCACTGGGTACTATCAGGGCATGCTCGCCCTCAGAAGCAGCGCGTTTCCAGAGCAGCTCAGGTACTATTCCATATACGTGTACGAGCCCCTCACAGAGCCCATCACAAAGCAGTTCGAGGTTGCTGAGGGCACGGAGACGGAGGCCATACTCGCTGTGGTGAGCTGGAACGAGTTCGAGGGCGTGAACAGCAAGGTGGAGGTCAGGCTGGTCTCCCCAGAGGGAGCGACCCACACGGGAACAGAGAGAAGCGAGATTTCGGGCTGGATAGAGGGTGCCCGAATGACAGAGAGCACCTCCATCTCCCATACCACCCGCATCTACGTGAAGAGTCCCATGGCAGGCACGTGGACGCTCGAGATGATGCCCGAGGTGGCAGCTGGCATCAGCTTCAGGGTGATACTCAACCCCACCCCAGAGACCCTCAGTAACTATGGAGTGGAGGGGTAACCTCATCATCCTGCCCCTCCCCTTTTGCCTCTGGGCGTTTGCCGTGCCACTTTTCCGCTGACCGCGACCCACAGGTGCGCAGTTTGGATTATTCGCAAGCCTTAAATAGAATGGGCTTTTATGGTGATATTGTGCAGTTTGCAAAAAACTGTGCAATATAGAGATGGAGGGATGCTTGTGAGTGAGAAGATAGCACTGATAGCGTGCGAACCGCCATACAACAAGAACAGGACGTTTACTGCGGCGAGAGTGGCTCTGGCTGCCCAGATGGAGGAGGACATCGACGCCACCCTCGTGCTCATGGAAGATGGAGTGTATGCAGGGATGAAGGACCAGAAGAGCGAGCAGTTCTTGACCACGGGTAGCATCATCAGGGACTTCATGGACCTTGGAGGCAAGGTGCTGGTATGTGGCATGTGCATAAAGGAGAGGGGAATTCCAGAGAGCGAGCTGATAGAAGGGTGCGAGATCATCGACATCCACAGACTGATTGCCACCATTCACGAGTCTGACAAGGTGCTGTACTTCTGAGGTGAGTGCGTGACAAAGAAGGCGCTTGTGATAGGAAAGCACGGGGCACATCATATCGAGGGAGCGTACGCACCATTCATGGTGGCGCTCGCCTCGTGCTCGAGGGGATACGACACCACGGTGTTTCTCATATGGGACGCCGTGGAGCTGGCACAGGAGGAGGTGGCGAAGTCCATTCAGGCACCCAGCTCCCCATCGCTCTATGAGATGATGAGAGATGCCATTGAGATGGGCGCGGAGGTGTACATCTGTGACAGGAGCGCTGCGATGCGCGACATCACCACCCCTGAGGGGCTGGTGGAGGGTGTGCAGTTCAGAGATGCGTTTGAGCTGATAGACCTCGTGGACGAGGCAGATGTGGTGCTCGACTTTTGACCATAGAGGAAAAAGCATGCTGAAACCAACGCCAAGCGTGCTAAGGATTCAGGATATCGATTACGAGTTCATCGAGAGGGTGAGGGAGTTTGGAGACCCCCTCGCCTGCTACCAGTGTGGAACGTGCACAGCGAGCTGTCCGTCTGGAAGGCGTACCGCTCTCAGGGTCAGGGAGCTCGTGAGGCTGGCAGGGATGGGGCTCAAGGACGAGGTACTGAGCGACGAGGACGTGTGGGCGTGCACCACGTGCTACAACTGTTATGAGCGCTGCCCGAGAGATGTAAAGCCCGTAGAGGTGCTCATTGGAATCCGCAACATCGCCGTGGAGCAGGGCTTCATGCTGGAGGGGCACGTGAGGACGTGCAAGAGCCTGATGAAGTACGGGCATGCAGTCTCCATCGACGAGAAGGTGATGAAGATGAGGGAGGAGCTTGGGCTTCCACCACTTCCGCCCACGATATACGCCCATGAGGACGAGCTTGCGAAGGTGAGAGATGTGCTGTTCTCCAAGTTCGTGCCGAAGAAGGTGGAAGAGTGAGCGACTTTGCGTTCTTTCTGGGATGTATAATGCCCAACAGATATCCGGGCATCGAGGCTGCAACGAGGTTCGTGATGGACAGGCTGGGATACACGCTGCACGACATGGAGGGTGCCTCGTGCTGTCCTGCGCCGGGCGTGTTCAAGTCCTTCAACAGGGAGACATGGCTCGCAACGGCTGCGCGCAACCTCGTGATTGCAGAGGAGATGGGGCACGACATCATGACGGTGTGCAGCGGGTGCTATAGCACGCTGTTCGAGGCAAACCACGAGCTGCAGAGCGACCCAGAGATTAGGGAGAGGGTAAACGCCATACTCGCAGAGCTGGGGCTGGAGTACAGGGGCACCATCAGGGTGAGGCACATCGCCGAGATACTGGGCTACGAGGTCGGACCATGGGGCATAGGCGACCACGTGGTGAGAAAGCTCGACATGAAGATTGCGGTGCACTATGGGTGCCACTTCCTGAAGCCCTTCAAGAAGAAGATGATTGACAGCCCAGAGAACCCATCCATCCTCGAGAATTTCATTCGGGAGCTTGGAGCCACCCCGGTGCCCTACAGGGACGCGATGATGTGCTGTGGTGCTGGTGGTGGTGTGAGGGCTGGCGAGAGCGATGTGGCGCTCGACATGACCAGAGAGAAGCTCATCAATATCAGGGCTGCGGGTGCGGATGCCATACTCGATGTGTGCCCGTTCTGCCATCTGCAGTTTGACAGGGGACAGGCGGAGCTCAAGCAAAGGTATGGGGAGGAGTACAACATACCCGTGGTGCACATCTGCCAGCTTCTGGCATATGCCATGGGAAAGGACGATGTGGGACTGGACGCTCAGGCAGTCAAGGGAGAGCTCAGGGCAAAGAAGGGGGTGATGGCGTGAGCAGAGATGAGCCCAGAATAGGGTTTTTCATATGTCACTGTGGCGAGAACATCGCTGGTAAGGTGGACGTCAAGGAGGTGGCAGAGTATGCCTCCCAGCTGCCGGGGGTGGTGTACTCCACGGACAACATGTTCATGTGCTCCACAGAGGGCACCAACCTGATAAAGGAAAAAATAGAGGAGTTCGGGCTCGACCGCACCATTGTGGCATCGTGCTCTGTGCGCCAGCATGGGCCCACCTTCATGAAGGTGCTCTCAGAGATGGGCATCAACCCCTACTTCCACGAGCAGGTGAACATCAGGGAGCAGTGTTCGTGGTGCACCGATGACCCAGAGGAGGCAACCGAGAAGGCAAAGGCGCTCGTGAGGGGGGCAGTGATGCGCTCGCGCCTCGCAGAGCCAGTGGAGAGAAAGAGAATCGATGTGGTGCCAGCAGCGCTCGTGATAGGCGGTGGCGTGGCAGGGATGACCGCTGCGAGGGACATCGCAGACAGGGGCATCAAGACGTACGTGGTGGAGAGGGAGCCCTCGGTGGGCGGGCACATGACGATGCTCAACAAGACATTCCCAACCGACGAATGTCCCATGTGCTCTGAGGCTCCGCTGCTCAATGCGGTGAGGGACAACCCCAACGTGGAGCTGTACACCCTCGCAGAGGTGGTGGGCGTGAAGGGCACGATGGGCGACTACCATGTGACCATCAGGCAGAAGCCAAGATACGTTGACCCGCTGAAGTGCACGAGCTGTGGCGTGTGTGCAGAGCACTGCCCAGTGGAGGTGGAAAATGAGTGGGACAGGGGCTTTGGCATCCGGAAGGCGATATACAAGCCCTTCCCACAGGCGATTCCCGCCACCTTCCTCATAGACGATGAGCACTGCATAAGGTGCGAGACGTGCTCTTATGTGTGCCCGCCCAAGGCAATCGACCGAAGCCAGACCGAGAGGACAATCGAGGTGGATGTGGGCACCATCGTGGTGGCAACGGGCTATGAGGAGTACGACCCATCCGAGATTGAGCCCTACGGGTATGGGAGGTACGAGAATGTCATCACGCAGCTGCAGCTTGAGCGCATGCTCTCCCCTGTGTCGCTCACCGAGGGACACATCACAAGACCCTCGGACGGCAAGGTGCCCAAGAGCGTGGCAATCATCAACTGCGTGGGGTCGAGAAACGAGCAGGTGGGCAACGCCTACTGCACTGGGGTGTGCTGCATGTTCTCAATCAAGAATGCCAAGATACTAAAGGAGCACATACCAGACGCCAACGTGTATGTATTCTACATAGACATACGCACCCCTGGTCTGAACTACGAGGAGTACTACAAGGGCGCTCAGCGGCAGGGCATACAGTTCATACGGGGAAGGCCGGGCGAGATAACAGAGGACCCAGTGAGCAAGAACCTCATCGTGCGTGCAGAGGACACGCTCAGAGGAAGGCCCATCGAGGTGGAGGCAGACCTCGTGGTGCTCTCCGCCGCCATGGTGCCTCCCAAGGGCGTTGGCAAGGTGGCACACAAGCTGGGGCTGCTTCGGGGTAAGGAGGGTTTCTTCAAGGAGCTACACATCAAAATGGCACCCGTGGACTCCAACAAGGCAGGCATCTTCCTCGCTGGCTCTGCGCAGGGACCCAAGGACATCACCACCAGCGTGGCCCATGCGAGGGGCGCAGCCTCCGCTGCCTCCATACCCCTCGAGAAGGGCTATGTGGAGAAAGACCTGATTACGGCGGTGATTGATCCAGAGCTGTGCACAGAGTGCATGGCGTGCGTTGCCGTGTGTCCCGCGAGCGCCATCGAGGTGGTGGAGCAGGAGGTCGAGGATGATGGACGCATGCAAGTGAGGAAGACGTTGCGCGTGAACGATGCGGCGTGCATCGGCGGTGGGACGTGTGTACCCGCATGTCCCACTGGAGCAATCCAGCTCAGGACGTTCAGGGACGAACAGCTCGAGGCGCAGCTCGAGGGCATACTCTCTCACAGAGAGGTGAGCACATGAGCATCGTGTCCATCACGTGCATGGAGTGCGGATACGGCGCAGCAGACACCGCTGGCGTGATGAGGATGAAGTACGACCCCGAAATCAAAATCGTGCGGGTGCCCTGTGCTGGAAGGGCGAGGGCAGCACACCTTCTCGAGGGGTTCCAGCGGGGAGCAAGGGCAATGGTGGTCGTGGGATGCTGCCTTGGCTCGTGTGCATACTCTGGCGGCAACTTCGTGACACTGCGAAAGGTGAAGCTGGTGAAGAGGTTTCTCGAGGAGATGGGATACGACCCCGACCGTGTGAACCAGTACACTGCGAGGGCAGCAGAGGGCGACACCATCACAGGAGACTTTGAGGACGTGATGAAGAAGGCTGACAAGGGTCCAGACATCGCACCCAACCTCGTGGAGCGTGCTCTGAGGGAGGTCAAAGAGTCGAGAGAGTACTACGGGGTGACTGTGAGATGACTGTGTATCAGCTCCGTCCTGAGGGGTGCGAGAGGTGCGCCATAGAGCTGAAGCTTGAGGGAAAGGACGAGGATGTCGAGGATGTCGCATACATCACTGGCTTCGTCACTGTGGACGATGCGGACACCCTCGTGGAAATCAGGGAGAGACACGACAAGGTGGTGGCATACGGGACGTGCGCCACCCATGGCGGAATATTCGGGCTTGCCAACCAGCGGGGTGCCTATGTGGTGCCCGTGGACAGGGTCATCAGCGTGGACGAGAAGGTGCTGGGATGCCCCCCAAGAGGCCCTATGGACAGTGGAGACATGCTGTGCAGGATGTGCGAGCGGGTGCGCGAGGGCAAGCTGGTGGAGGGTTTCCACAGGCTGAACCACACCACTCCAGAGGACGTGTGCCTCAACGAAGCGGGGTTCGTGTGCTCTGGCACCCTCTCTCTGAACTGTGCTCCCCGTGGCGAGCGGTGCATAGACTTCGGGCTTCCATGCAGAGGGTGCGTGCCCCTGAGCGACGACCAAGGCGCAAGGCTAATTGACGAGGTGGGTTCGCTCGCCCTGAAGGTGGAGGTGGACGTCCGTGCCACCGACTGGGGCACCGACATGCTCGGACACAGACCAGACAACTTGACCCGCTCCTTCCCAGACCTCGTGGGCACGTTCTTCAGGTTCACCCTTGCCTCAGCCCCAGTGAACAGGGGGGTGAGGGAGAGCACTGGAGACCTCTACGCCGACGTGTTCGTGGGAAGGCTCGCAGAGGAGGCGGTGTACATCGCCTCCCGTATATTCGGCGTGAGGGGCGTGTCCGCAGCCCTGAACCTCACAGAAGCGCTGGAGAAGATATTCGGGATAGAGGTGAGCGATGCCACAAGGCAGATACGGGAGGAGCTGCGCTCCCATGGCAGGGCGCTCGCAGATGCCGCAGAGGCGATGGACTCTGAAAAGTATGGGCAGGCAAAGCAGAACATCATCAGGATAGCTGGGGACATCAACCTCTCCAACGTTGCCATAGGGGGCTTTAGACGTCCCATCGAGGGATACGAGGACTTCGATGCCTACAGAGCCCGCTCGTTCGAGTTCAGAGCTGGCGAGAGCGAGATGAAAGACGCCCTCACGAGAATCAGGGTGTCGGTGGACAATGACGGAGTGATAGTGGGGTGGGAAAGTGAAGTTCTCTGACCTTAAAGAACAGGTGATTGACCCGGGATACTGCATAAGGTGCGGGCTTTGTGCCTCGTTCTGCAGGCACATCGAGCTCGTGGATGGCGTGCCCACGATGGTGGGCAAGTGCACGCTCGATAAGGGAGCGGTGGCGTGCAGCCTGTGCTATGACAACTGTCCCCAGACGCTCGTTGTGCGTGGAGATGGGATAGGAAGGGCGCTGGACGTGGTGGCTGCCCGCTCCACAGAGCCGGCGGTGCTCGAGGTGGCACAGGATGGCGGGGCGGTGAGCGAGATGCTGAGGTATCTGTTCGAGTCTGGGAGCATCGAGGCGGCAGTCATCACGGAGCACACGAGGGAGCTTCGCACCAAGGCGAGCGTAATCACGTCGGCAGACGAGGTGCTGAGGGGTGCTGGAGCCAAGTACTCCTCTTCCCACAGCCTCGCGCTCGTGAGCAGCCTCGTAAAGCAGGGCACAGAGCGCATCGCCGTGGTGGGCACGCCCTGTCAGATAAGGGGGCTGTCCAATGCCACGAAAAGGCTGTTTGGCGACAAGCTCGAGCCCATCAAGATAGGGCTGTTCTGCATGGAGAACTTCGACTACGAGAAGCTGCACGCACTGCTCGCCGAAAGGGGAATCACACACATCAGAAAGATGGCCATAAGAGAGGGCACCCTCTTTATCACGAAGATGGATGGCAGTGTGGAGGGCATAGACATCAGGGAGCTGGACGAGGCAGTGCTCGGTGGGTGCAGACACTGTGTGGACTTCACGGCAGAGCACTCTGACATCTCCGCAGGTTCAGTGGGCTCTGAGCAGGGGTACACCACCCTCATCATCAGGACAGAGCGGGGCAGGGAGCTGTTCGAGGCGTGCCTGGGTGCGGGGAGGCTGGAGACTGCATCCGTGGACTCTGGCATCGTGCTAAAGCTCGCCGAACTCAAGCGCAAAAAGAACGAGCCGCTGCCCACCCCACCATCAGAGCGCCTCAGGGTGATGGAAGAGCTAAGGAAGAGCGATGGTGCCACCATCCCCGAGCTCAGCGAGCGCACGGGGCTTTCGCGGAGAGAGGTGTGGCTTCACGTGATGCGGCTGAGGCAGCAGAGGGCAGTGGAGGCTGTGGGCATGCGCGATCGCTATGACGTGTGGAAGCCTGTGCCCAGCACAGCACAATCACAATCAACGTAGGTGAGGTGTTGAAGGATGGACTACGATGAGGAGCTGGATGTGAGAGGACAGGTGTGCCCATATCCATCTCTCAGGACGAGACAGGCACTGATGAAGATGGCACCTGGCAAGGTGCTGAAGGTGATTTTAGACCACCCCCCAGCCAAGGACAACGTCAGAAGAGAGGTGGACAAGATGGGGCACGAGTTTCTCGGCATAGAGGATAACGATGGGGAGTGGAGCCTCTACTTCAGGGTGGTAAGGTAGGGCACCACTCGCCCTCCCTTTTTTCAGAATTTTAGAAGGCCGTCTTTTAGAAGTCCGTCTTTATTCTGAACTGGTCGATTTCAGATACCTTGAGCCCAGAGAGGAACATCTCAGCGGTATTGCGTATGTCCTTGGACTTGGTAATGGCTCTGCCCACCACCAGGATGTCCGCACCCGCATCGAGAGCCTGCTGCATGTTGTCCATCCTTATCCCGCCAGCCACCGCTATCAGGCTGGTGGGAGAAGCCTCCTTGACCTCTGTTATCCTCTCCCATGCATGGCTCTCTGCGCCCTCGGCGTCGATTGCCCTGTGAAGCTCCACGATGTCTGGCTTGATGCTCAGCCGCCCGAGCAGCCCAGCAGGCTCTTTTACGTTGAGCATGTCTATGCACGAGTATATGCCAGTCTTTTTTGCCTCCGAGATTGCGCTCTCTATGGTGCTGAGGGGAGCGAGCCCAGAGACCACCACACCATCCGCTGCCGCATCCGCAGCCATCCTTGCCTCGAGGTTGCCAGTGTCCAGTGTCTTGAGGTCTGCCATGATGAAGGCATCCCTTCGAACCGCTCGCATCCTCTCTATGATTGAGAGTCCATAGCGCTTGATGAGCGGCGTTCCAGCCTCGAATATCACGTGGTCGCTGTGGGGCACCTCCCTCAGAACCCTCTCCACGTGGGCGATGTCTGGGATGTCTATCGCAATCTGCAGGTATGGTGGGTCGAACAGCTTGAGTACCCTGTAGCCCATGATGGGGTGCACGTCCCTGTCCTTCTCCTCGAGCACCTTGTCGATGCTCGGAAATCCCTCCATGGCGCGGGCAATGGCGAGCTTGGTGGCTCCATAGTTGTAGCGGTACAGCCTGTCGAAGTCCTTTGCCTCTGGATGGATGAACACACTCACCACCATCACGAGCTCCTCTACCTTATCTCTTGGAATGATGCCCGCCTGAACGCTGTCGGCAACTGCAAGCGCCACGGCGCTCTGGGCGGGACCGAACACCTTGGCAGCGTCCTCCATGGACCGCACGGTCACCTTGGGCACGATTAGAGTGGCTGGCTTGGTGAGCAGGTTGGGCCTTATCACTGCCAGCAGTGGAGTGTGGCCCATGGACAGGGTAGAGAGCCCTGCGGCGAATGCCTCGCCCACGGGTCCATCCTTGTCGCCTATCATGAGGTCGATGTGCGCAAGCTCTGGCTCCTCACCTATGAGTGCTTCTCCCACTAACAGCAACCGCATCACCCTGTTTGAGTTGCACTACCCTGAGTGCGTATATAAAGCTACCTCATCCTCCCCATACCTCATTCTCCCCAGCCTGTCGAGCGCTGTCCATCGATGTGTCCCTTCACCTGCTCTCATAGCCGAGCATGGGATGCATCCATCGTATCACTCCAGCACCCGTCGTATCACTCCAGCACCCGCACTCTCCTTCCCTCTATCTTGAGCTTTCCCTCGAGGTACAGCCTCACAGCTTCTGGGTATATCTTGTGCTCCTGCTCGAGAATGCGGGCTGAGAGCGTCTCCTCGGTGTCGTCCTCCCTCACCTCCACACACCTCTGGATGATGATGGGACCGTGGTCCACCTCTCTATCAACGAAGTGCACCGTGCATCCTGCCACCTTCACGCCGTACTCCAGCGCCTGCCTCTGGGCATGCAGCCCCCTGAATGCGGGAAGCAGGGCTGGGTGTATGTTGAGCATCCTGCCCTCGTATGCATCGAGGAGCGTGTCGCCAACGATGCGCATGTAGCCAGCGAGCAGCACGAGCTCCACACCATGCTCCTCAAGCACCTCGAGCACCTTCTGCTCATACTCCTCCTTTGTGGGGTATGCGTGGGGATTGATGTACACTGCCTCTATTCCGTGTCTTCTCGCCCGCTCCAGCGCATACGCACTGGCACGGTCCGATATCACCACCCCTATTCTTGCATTTTTGATATATCCGCCCTCGATGTGATCTATGATGGACTGCAGGTTGGAACCCCTTCCAGAAGCCAGCACGCCTATTACCCTCTCACTCATGGTCATCTCCCTGCAATGGAGTTGAACGAGAGGTTAATAGCCTTTGTCCGGCATCGTGGAGAAACATTTTTATGTTCATGCAACTGCAAAGATTATAATTAGCTAATAAGTACTGGAAGGTGGGGGATATGGCAGATACCGTTCAGTTCGTGCAGAACCTCAAGAGGCTGCTCGAATCGAATGCAGTCAGGGGGTTACTAAAGAGCATTGGTGGATTTGAGGCCATCGAGAGATACCTTGCCATATATGCAGGCTGCAGGAATGCAGGGGGGATGAAGGAGAAGATAAACAGCTCTCTTCTCTCTGGTGTGCTCTCACAGGCGGCAGCGAGGTTTGGCGTGGACGAGGAGACGCTCAAACATACGCTTGAAGACGATGCCTACCGGAGGGGCACCGCCAACGTTCTTGCCAGCATAGGGGAGTTTGGAATCACAATGCCCCAGAGGCTCGTCGCCCCGTTTCTCGTGGTGTGGAACTTCACAACTAAGTGCAACCTCAGGTGCAAGCACTGCTATGCTGCTGGAAGGAGAGGGGAGCTCAGCTTGGAGCAGAAGCTGGATGTGGTTGACCAGCTTGCAGATGCTGGAGTGGTTGCTCTTGCCATCTCTGGTGGAGAGCCTCTGATGGAGGACGACCTCTGGGAGGTGGCGTCTCATGCCGCAGAGCGCGGTCTTGTGGTAAACGTTGCCACCAACGGCACGCTGATAGACGAGGATGCTGCACTGAAGCTGAAAGAGGCTGGCACGACCTACGTGGAGATAAGCCTCGACTCGTACATACCAGAGGTGCACGATACATTCAGGGGCGTGAAGGGAGCGTATGAGCGCACAATAGAGGGCATCAGGCACTGTGTGGAGGCGGGGCTCATGGTGGGCATCGCCACCACCGCCACGAAGCTGAACATAGAGCACATCCCGCACATCATAGAGCTCGCAAGGAATATGAAGGTGGACAGGGTCGTGGTGTTCAACCTCGTGCCCACTGGTAGGGCAAGCCAGAACCTCGAGCTTGACCTCGACCCACAGGAGAGATGGAGGCTGCTGAACTACCTGTATGACGAGTTAGAAAAGGGCGAGCTCGAGGTGTTCTCCACCTCACCAGCCTATGCGGTCGTGGCGCTGCAGAGGGTGGCAAAGGGAGAGGGACACGAGATATCTCCAACCCACTTCGCTGGCATGAAGGTGTCCACCGAGAGCTTCGAGCATGCCAACATTCTCGCAGAGTTCATAGGCGGATGTGGTGCTGGCAGGATATACTGTGGAATAGAAGCAAACGGCGACATCACGCCCTGTGTGTTCCTGCCCATTGTGGTGGGAAACGTTCGGGAGGGCTTTCAGAAGGTGTGGCTCGAGAGCGATGTGCTCAACAGCCTGAGAGACAGGGATGGAGAGCACTACGAGTGCAGAGGGTGTGAGTACAGATACGTATGTGGAGGGTGCCGTGCCCGTGCATATGGCTACACTAAGGATGTCCTCGCAGCAGACCCCGGATGCCGCTTGGTAGAGGAGGTAAGCACAGTTGGAGGTAATGCTCATCAACCCTCCAGCACCATCGGCCATTAAAGACGTGCTCGATGTATCCTCCCCTCCGCTTGGGCTCGCATATCTGGCTGCAGTGGCAAGGGAGGAGGGCTTTGATGTGGGTATCGTGGACTGCATCTCAGAGGGTATAGGGCATGAGGAGCTCTCCAGCATACTGCGGCGGGAGCAGCCAGACCTCGTGGGCATCACCGCCACCACCCCCTCTGTGATAGATGGCTACATGGTGGCGAGGATGGCAAAGGAGATTGGCTCTACGGTGGTCATGGGTGGTGTGCACCCATCAGCGCTTCCCGTGGATACGCTATTGGAGTGCCCTGCCATAGACATCGTGGTGATTGGAGAGGGTGAGAACACCCTTAGAGAGATACTCGGGAGACACGATGCTGGAAGGGATATGGAGGATGTTCGGGGCATGGAGGATGTTCGGGGCATGGAGGATGTTCGGGGCATCGCATACAGGGAGAACGGAAGGATAGTGGTCAACGAGCCAAGACCCCTCATAAAAGACCTAGACAGTCTGCCCCTGCCAGCGTTTGACCTCTTGCCTCTCCCCACCTTCAAGAAGCATAAGTTCGGCGTGGTGATGACCTCGAGGGGTTGTCCATTTAAGTGCACATTCTGCTCTTCATCCACTCTGTTTGGCAGCAGGTGGAGGGGACATTCTCCAGAGAGAGTGCTGGAGGAAGTAAAGCTGCTGCACGATGAGTATGGGGTGGGGGATGTAGAGGTTCTGGATGACACCTTTACACTCAGCAAGAAGAGAGCCACGATGATATGTGAGCTGCTCTCTTCAGAGCTGGACATCGCATGGGCGTGCTCCTCGAGGGTGGACACCATAGACCACGAAATGCTTGCCAAGATGAGGGGGGCTGGTGTGCACACAATATTCTACGGCATCGAGTCTGGAAGTGATGAGACGCTGAAAAGGGTGGGAAAGGGCATCACCACAGCCAAGGCAGAGACTGCAGTGAGGGCAACACGCAATGAAGGAATAGCTCCCCTCGGCTCTTTTATGATAGGCTTTCCCTTCGAGAGGGCAGAGGATATCAGAAAGACGCTTGAGTTTTCGCAGCACGTTGGGGTGGAGTATGCGCAGTTCAGCATTGCCACCCCCTATCCTGGCTCGATGCTGTGGGAGGTTGCCAACACAGAGGGTGTTCTGCTCACCAGGGACTGGAGACGGTACACAGCCCTCGAGCCCATAATGAGGCTGAAGTATCTCAGCCCGGAGGATGTGAAGCGGTGGCTCTACAGGGCATGGGTGGGCTTCTATCTCGGACCGAGGTACATCGTGCGGGACATGGTGAAAAGAAGGGGCATGCTGCTCAGAACTGCTCTCAGGAAGCTGCCCATCCTTCTGAGGCTCAATAGGGGTAGAGTTATGTAGGGGAATGCTCACCTCTGATGCGAGGTGTCCCATTGAGCAGCTCATCAGTTCACAGGAGTGTATCGGCGCTCGTTCCTCTCCTCTCTGCGGCCTTTCTCATGGTGCTCGTGGAGGTGCTCTCGCTCGTGCTCGCCCCATTCATGGATGCCAGTGGCTACTACGCCTTTGGAGCAGAAGGAAGGTACAACCCAGTGAGCACCCTCCTGTACATCGTGCTCATCCTCGGGTTCACCCTCGTGCTGCTGCTCGCCATAAGGTATGGCAAGGGCTGGGTGATACAGGCGACCATACTGGTGGCACTGGCGTCCACTCTGTACTACGTGTTCTCGGCGGTGCTTGGGGCATATACCTCCTGGTATGCGCCCATAAGCCTTGGTGCCTCGCTGATGCTCACATTGGTGCTGTGTGTGCACTCAGAGTGGTATGTGGTGGACATCTATGGCGTGCTCATAGGTGCAGGGGCAGCGGCAATATTCGGGGTGTCGCTCTCTGTGCTGCCTGTGGTGCTGCTGCTCATTGCCCTCGCCATATACGATGCCATAGCGGTGTACCACACCCGACACATGCTCACACTGGCAGAGGGTGTGCTCCCGATGCACCTTCCAGTGATGCTGGTGGTGCCCGCCAAGCGAGGATTTTCGCTCAGACGCATGGAGTCCGTCGGTGCGAAGGGCGCAAATGGAGGGAGAGAAGCATACTTTCTCGGGCTCGGGGATGCGGTGATGCCCGCAATGCTGGTGGTGTCCGCAGCCGTGTTCAGCCCCGCTCCACCAGTGCTCGGATGGGCGAATCTACCAAGCGTTCTGGCGGTGGTGGGCTCGCTGCTCGGCTTTGCCATTCTCATGCTGGTGGCGCGCAGTGGGAAGCCACAGGCGGGTCTGCCCTTCCTGAACAGCGGAGCGCTCGTGGGCTACGTGCTCGGGTGCGCCATTGCGGGGGTGGCGGTGCTGTGAGGGTGCTGGAGCTAAGCTTGAAGCGTGTGCACTCCCGCACCACGGAGCTCACTTGAACCTTGGTCTTTCAGAGAGCCTTGTGCTCATCGAGAGAGGTCTCGTTGGCAGCCCCTCACACTCCCTCATTATCCTGTTCCTGAGCTCCTCAGGGCTCATCTGCTCTATGTGGGGTCTGCTCCTTTCGGAGAGAGAGCGGACAGTGATGCTCAGCAGCCCGCTCTTTCTCTCCTTCTCGCCCACCACTGCCACATAGGGTATCCACTCCACGCCAGCCTCCCTGACTTTCTTGCCCACGCTCTCCTCCCTGTCGTCCACATCCACCCTCACGCCCTGCAGGCGGTCGAGCAGCGAGAGGGCGTAATCCACGTGCTCCTCAGACACGGGAATGATGCGGAGCTGGGTGGGCGAAAGCCATGTGGGCAGCGTCGGAAGCCTTCCGTCCTGCTGGCACAGGTGTGCCCTCTCGAGAAGCGCATACATGCAGCGCTCTATGGCGCCAGAGGGGGAGCAGTGCAGGATAATGGGATGCCTCAAGGAGCCATCCTCATCGGTGTAGGTGATGTCATAGCGCTCTGCGTTCTCCACATCTATCTGCACTGTGGACAGAGCGCTCGCCTTGTCCAGCGCATCGATGAAGTTGAACTCGAACTTGAGCACGAAGTAGAAGGGCCTTTCACTCCAAAGCTCGAGGAGAACGGGCTTTTGCACCGCACGGGCAAGGCTTGCCACGAACTCCCTGTTCTCCTCATAGAACTCTCGGGTCATCCTCACGGCTACCTCATAGTCCTGCAGCCCGAGCCCGATGCTCTCGAGAGTGCGCATGCACAGGTGGTACTGCTGATAGAACTCCTCCATGGCCTGCGTCATGTCCCTGCACAGAGTGTGCATATCGGGCATGGTGAACGCCCTGAGCCTCCTTAGTCCCACGAGCTCTCCCCGCTTTTCCAGCCTGAAGCTGTAGCGTGTGAGCTCGAACATCTTGAGCGGCAGGTGTCGGTGGGAGAGCACCATGTCGTGGCTCATGAGAAACTGCCCAAAGCACGCCGCAAACCTCAAAAACAGCATCTTCTTGTCGGTCGCTATCGCATACTGGCGTGCTGGAAAGCGGTCGAGATAGCGTCTGAGCGTGGGGTGGTTCATGTCGTACATGATGGGCGTCTCCACCTCCATCGCCCCATACTGGGCTGCCTGCTGCAGCACGAACTGCTCCAAGAGCCCCTTGATGAGCCTGCCCTTTGGATAGTACCTTAGGTTGCCAGAATCACTGCCCTCCTCGTAGTCCACGAGCTCGAGCCTCTTCATGAGCTCCACGTGGGGAGGAATCCTGTCCACTGCCCTCTTCTTCTCGGTCTCGTAGGTCAGAAACTTCTTGAGGCTCTGATGGTCTGCAAAGTCGAACCGCTCTGGCTCTACGAGCTCTCCCTCTGGGGTCAGGATGTAAAAGGAGGATACGAGCCGCTCCTCTGCCGTCAGGGCTTGCGGCACGTCCACCCGTCCTGCCGGGGCAATGCTCACGCTCTTTGCGTGCCGCTCCAGCTCTATCGTCTTGGAGAGCTCAGAGAGGGGATGACCCTTGCACGAGAGCCTGAACGCCTTGTACCATCCAAAGGGCGCCCTCATCACGGTGTACCCACGGGATGCGAGCTGCTCCTCCATAATCCTCAGGGCGTGCATCGCAGCCTCTGGAGAAGACAGGCTCGAGCTAAGATGTGCATAGGGGTAGAGCACGATGTTCGATGTGTTGACCTTGTGGGCAACGTCCTCTATATTCTCCAGCGCCCTTCGAGCCACCTCCTCGATGTCTGCCTCATCGCCCTTCTCCACGGCTGTGAACACCGTCAGGGCTTCCTCCATCCTGCCAGCTCGGGAGGCATCGTCTATGTCCTCTGCAACCCCGGTGCGCTTTTTTACCTCGTACTCCATGTAGTCGCAGTGAATCAGCAGCAGCCTCATGTGCACACCCTCAACGCCATAGCATCCTCTGAGCTTGTATTTATCCCTTTATGCATGCAAAAGCTTTTTGAGCACCCTCTCCATAGGGGTGTGGGTGAAGCATTGGTGAGGGTGGTACATGTCTAAGATCGGTGTGGGCGTCTTGGGTGCTACTGGAGCTGTGGGACAGAGATTCGTGGAGTTTCTCCAGGACCATCCTTGGTTCGAGATAACGAGCCTTGCAGCTTCTGAGAGGAGCGCTGGCAAGCCATACCGAGAGGCTGTCAGCTGGCGACTGTCGAGCCCGTTTCCAGACCATCTTGGCGATATGGAGGTGGTGAACGCCAGCGACCCAGAGCAGGTGGATGCAAAAATCGTGTTCTCCGCACTTCCATCTGGAATTGCCGCCACGCTGGAGGACAGATACGCGGATGCGGGGTTCGTGGTGGCGAGCAACGCCTCGGCAAACCGAATGAAGGACGATGTGCCGCTGGTGATTCCAGAGGTGAACGCCGAGCATCTCTCCCTCGTGGACGTACAAAAGGACAGGAGGGGCAGAGATGGCTTTATCGTGACCAATCCCAACTGCTCGACCATCATGCTCACGCTCGCCCTTCGACCCCTCGTGGACATGGGCATCGTGGATGTCAAGGTGGCGACTATGCAGGCGGTCTCTGGTGCCGGGTTCAATGGTGTATCCTCGATGGCGATACTGGACAACATCATCCCCTACATAGCCGGTGAGGAGGGCAAGATGGAGAGCGAGCCCCTCAAGCTGCTCGGAACGCTGGATGGGGACAGAGTTATAAACGCCTCGTTTTCGATAAGCGCCAGCTGCCACCGTGTTCCCGTGATGGATGGGCACACCGAGGCAGTGTGGGTGCAGCTCGAGCAGAGCGCAAGTGCAGAGGATGTAAGGCAGGCGATGCTCTCGTTTGAGCATGGGCTTGAGGGGCTTCCCTCGCTGCCAGAGCGCTCGCTGCTCGTACACGATGCCGAGGACAGGCCCCAGCCAAGGCTCGACCGAGACATAGGGAAGGGCATGACCGTGTCGGTGGGCAGGATAAGGGATGGAATCAGGTTCATTGTGATGGGGCACAACACCATTCGGGGTGCAGCAGGTGCCAGTGTGCTCAACGCAGAGCTCATGGTGCAGAAGGGCATGGTGTGATGTCAGCCCCACCCTTTTTTTGCTGATGACATCATGCGACGGCTGTGAGTACCGCAAGACACACGCTGGTGTACATCGCCATGAAGCTGCCATATCCACCAAGGTTGAGCTCTGCTGCACCCTCCTCATCCGGACTTATGGAGAACACCCATGCCACGAGCCCCGCAGCTATCCCCATCACACCGCCCACCAGCATCACCCCAGAGGGGTCACTCGCCGAGAGCACGTATGCAATGGGAAGCGCGAGCAGTGCTATCCACGAGGGGGTGATGAGCCCGAGGGGTGGCTTGAGCTCGGTGGCAGTGTAGCTCGCGATGAACACGATCATGAACAGCACGAGTGCTGGCAGCCGCTCACTCATGCTGAAAAACGTGATGGCAGCAAGAACTATCGGGACGATAAAGCCCCCGATGCTCACCATTACCCTTGTGTTGAACACCTTGGGAAATCCCCCAGCATACTCGTCCACGAACGAAATGCCCTCCAGAGTCTCGACGAGCCTTGCCTCACCCATGGTCAGGTTGGGCTTGAGGGTTCTGATGCTCCCCACGCACACCTCGACTGGATAGAGCAACATGATGAGCAGAACGAAACCGGCAATCACGAAGCTGTTCAGGGCGGAGAAGTGCACCCGCCCCATGAGGCACAGCGTCACGATGAGAAGGGCCACCATCCACATGCTGGCAAACCTCGTGTAGAAACTGACACCCAAAAGCTCCCTCATCCCAACACCAAGATGGGATTGAGTGAGACACTATTTAAGGTTTGCATGATAAATACTCTGGACTATGGCGAGTTCTAAGGGCGAGTTCTAAGGGCACTATCTTCTTCTATGTGCAGTACATAGCATAGCCCATGAAGATTGCAATCACAGGAAAGGGAGGAGTGGGCAAGACCACCCTTGCGGGCACGCTGGCTCGGCTGATGGCAAGGGACGGTTTCGATGTGGTGGCAATCGATGCCGACCCGGACATGAACCTTGGCTCAGCCATTGGATGCGAGCCTCCAGAGCCCCTCATCAGCCACAGGGAGCTGATAGAGGAGAGGGCGTCCATGGGCGATGGGGTGTTCGTGTACAACCCCAAGGTGGACGATGTGCTCGATCGGTTCAGTGTGCTGTGTCCAGAGGGGGTGAGGCTGCTGGTGATGGGCACGGTGGACAAGGGGGGCTCTGGGTGCATGTGCCCCGAGACAGCGTTCCTCAAGGCGTTCTTGAGGCACGTGCTGCTCAGAGAGAAGAGCGTGCTGATAATGGACATGGAGGCTGGAATAGAGCACCTTGGAAGGGGTACTGCCAAGGGCTTTGACCTGATGCTCATCGTGGTGGAGAACGGGATGCGCTCTGTACAGACCGCCGAGAGAATCAAGAGCTTGAGCTCCGACATAGGCATAAAGAGGCTGGCGGCGGTGCTCAACAAGGCCAATGGGGACACCTCCAGAGTAGAGCAGAATATCCAAATGCTTGGAATACCCCTTCTGGGCAGCATTCCGCTCGATGAGAATGTGGCGAGGGCAGACAGGGAGGGCATCCCCCCCATAGAGCTTGGAGGAAGTGCCATCGAGGCGATTTGTAACATCAAGAACAGAATTCTCGAGATGCTCCCATCCCAACATTAAAATAGTATTCAATAGAATGAGCGATGGGGTGTGAAGGCATGCGCATCAGGGACCTCCTCAGCATGATGCAGCAGTGCTCCGAGGACGAAGTAGAGGAGATGCTGGAGCAGATAAAGCAGCGCTACGGAGAGGTGCCCTACATACTCACAAGAATGCGAAACAACCCGAAGCTCTTGCTCTCCAAGATACTCTATGATGCGGCCGTGCTGGATGGGTTCAACCACATCGATGCAAAGACTGTGGAGCTGATATCCATCGCGGTGGCCTCTGCTCTCAAGTGCAGGGCGTGCATAGACCTGCACGTGCGGGCAGCCAAGCGTATGGGAATATCCGACGAGGCAATCATGACCTCTATGCTCATCGCAGCCTCGCTCTCCAACGCCGCCGTGCTCTCCGAGGCCACTCGCTCGCTCGCCGATGCAACCGATGATGAGGCGTCCCAGAGCGGGGGCTGTCCAGAGTGCAGGATACCCGTTTTTGAGGAGTAGTTAGCTATATAAGCTCACCTCATGTATGCTGGCATGTGATGAAGCATGCTTAGCGTCAACGAAGGTGCGATGGCCGTCATTGAGGAAATGCTTGACTACACCGAAGAGCTGAAGGTCAAGGCACACGAGCTTTCCAATGGAGGGCTTGTGATCGACTGTGGTGTGGAGGTGGAGGGCAGCTATGCTGCTGGACTGATGTTCTCTGACGCGTGCATGGGCGGGCTCGCCACCACTTCCCTGCGCACGGGGGAGATAGCGGGCGTTCCCCTGCAGTTCATCGATGTGGTGTGTGACCACCCTGCCATAGCCTGCCTTGGGGCTCAGAAGGCGGGCTGGCAGATATCGGTCGGGGACTACTTTGCCATGGGCTCGGGTCCGGCGAGGGCACTGGCGCTCAAGCCCAAGAAGACGTATGAGCGCATCGAGTATGAGGACGACTCCGATGGTGCAGTGATTGCCCTCGAGTCCAGAAAGCTACCAGATGAGAAGGTGATTGAGTACATCGCGGAGAGCTGTGATGTGGACCCCTCGGGTGTGGTTGCCCTCGTGGCCCCCACGGCATCCATCGTGGGCAGCGTGCAGGTGTCCGCAAGGGTGGTTGAGACGGCGGTATTCAAGCTCAACGAGCTGGGATATGACACCAGAAAGATAGCAGTGGGCGCTGGATGTGCACCCATTGCCCCTGTGGTGAAGAACGACATGATGGCGATGGGTGCCACCAACGACAGCGTGATATACTACGGTGCTGTGCAGCTCTCGGTAAGTGAGTTCGACGAGGAGCTCTTCAAGAAGGTACCCTCAGAGACATCGAGGGACTACGGCAAGCCCTTCTATCAGACGTTCGAGGATGCTGGACACGACTTCTACAAGATTGACCCCTATATATTCGCTCCAGCCAGCATCACTGTGAACGAGCTTTCCACTGGGAAGACCTATCAGATGGGAAGGCTCAACGCAGAGGTGATACTGGAGTCTTATGGCATACAGAGGCTTTAAGCCTCTTAATTTTTTGCACAGCCCCCTATGAGGGACACGAATGAAGAGGCATTGCCGAACAATGGAGCACTCGGGAATGCCTTTATACCACCTCGGTACGTGGGGGCTCCCTTTCATGAGTCAGCACGCTTGTGGCAAGATGGCAGCACTGGAGGCTGGAGATGCCCGCATAGGGAGAACGACGAAACCCGCCATCTGAATTCTGAAAGCGACTTATTGCTCGCATGTTCGAGGCTCGTGGAGTGCATCCAAGCATGCGCTCGAGCATGCATCCAGCATATATGTCCTCGATGTACACCATGCGGGTGTTTGGGGTTGCCGAAAAGCCACCTTCGGGGTGCTCGCATGAGCGCACGAACCTCTCGAGCTTTTGGTCGCGGATGTCCACCCCCACGAGCCGAAGGCAGGCTGTGGCAAGGTAGGTCGTCCTGATGTCCGAGGTGCCCGCACCAAAGCCCCCATCTTCGCATCTCATATCCAGCACCCTCGATGCAACATCCTCCTCGTGTCCCCTTATCTCAAACCACTTACAGAGGACGAGCATCATCAGCAAAGTGCACAGGGGGGATGAAAAGCCTCCATAGCCCACATCGGCATTTCCGCTCCCAGCTCCCCTCAGGAACCCTTCTACATCCACCACCCTCCTAACCACACGAGCATATTCCTCGATGGGCTGCTCAAGAGCCAGAAGAGAGCCCAGTGCATAGTATGTCTTGAAGAGAGTGGGGGTCTCATCGAGCACCGCTCTGGCGTACTCCATGCTCCTCATGGGCTCTTGAGGGGTAACTCCCAGCCTCCTCAGACAGGAGAGGGCGTAGAAGGTGTCCTGAGGGGTGGACGGGAGCCCCCTTGCAAATACGTACCCCCCATCTGGGTTTCTCCTCTTCCTGATATATGCTATGAGCTTTTCTCTGTCCATAAACTCACCTGCACTCATAAAAGAGGCCATCATCCCCATGGGATGTGGGGCGGTTGGGGCGAGCCTCATCGCCCATACACACCCGTCCCGCCAGCTTATAAACTTTGTGAGACTCCCAGCGCCACCAGCACATCCTTCAGGTCATCCGCTAACTGCAGCACCGCCCGCTCTGTGGCATGGGGCATGATCACAAGCCTGAGACACTCTGGCTGGCGGGTGATGGAGGTGTACCATCCCCTCCTCATCAGTGCCCTTTCCACCTCTCTGGGCTCTGGCACCCTCAGGGTGAGCACGTTCATCAGGGGTTCTATCGCTGGCTCTATACCCATGTCCCGTGCCTCTTCTGCCAGCATCCTCGTGAGCCGCATGCACTCACCCACCACCCTCGCATATCCCCTCCTTCCCAGATGTCGCATCACGGCATATGCCCCAGCAGCGGTGGCTCCCGTCCTTGTTCCCGTAAGGGAGTACTGCCTTTTAGATGTCAGGTAGGGCGTATCCACGCCCAAGCCATCGAGGAGGGTTTCCTGCCTGAACAGCAGTGAGCCACAGGGGATGGTGGACATTCCCATCTTATGGGGGTCTATGCACATCGAGCTTATGCCCTTGCACTCGAAGTTCCACCTCATGGATGTGTGAAGAAACGGAATCACAAATCCCCCAAACGCCGCATCCACGTGCAGGTGGACTCCCCACTCCAGAGCCAGCTGCGAGAGCTGCTCGATGGGGTCAATCTGACCAAACTCCGTTGTTCCCGCAATACCCACAATGGCAGCCGTACCCTCGTCGATGAGGGACTCCATGGAGCCCACATCCACCCGCATCTGTTCGTCGAGTTTGGCCCTTCGAAGCTCTATGCCCAGCATCGAGGCAACCTTCTCAAAGGAGAAGTGAGCGCTCTCTGGAACCACCACATTGGTGGGTGTTGCTCCCTGCATCCTCGCCATGTGGAGAGCTGCCCTGATGGCCTGTATGTTGGACTCGGTGCCTCCAGTGGTGATATAGCCGCGCACCTCTTCACCTCCAGCAAGCGAGCCCAGCATGCCTATGAGCCTGCGCTCGATTTCCACGCTGGCTGGAAACAGACCGGGGTCTCCAAGGTTGGACTCCATGTAGAGCAGGTGGGCTCTCACCGCCACTGGATGGGGCCTCGTGCACATCGAGGAGAACACCCTCGTGTAGTCGGTGTCCAGTTCGTGCAGCTTGGAAAGCTCGAGCATCACGCTCTCAATTCCCTCGCCCTTCTCAGGAATCATGCCCTTCAACCTCCATCAGCTCTGCCCTCACGCCATCCCCCACCCACACGAGGGCAGCCATTGCGTTGAACGCTGGACCTGGGTTCACCACCAGCGTGCCCTGCACCCTCTCGATGCCCCGTGCCTCGTGGATGTGTCCGCACAGAATGGCGTCCACCCTTCCCAGCAGCGCCGCCACCGCGCGGCTGCCCACATGTGTCCCCCCCACCTCGTCCAGCACACCATACGGAGGGGCATGGCTCACGAGCACACGGGTGCCCCCCATCTCCTCGGCTTTCTCCATGAGCGAGGTCAAGATGGAGCCAATCTTCTCCTCGGGAAGCTCGAACGGGGTGGAAAAGGGTGTGGGGTTCGAGCCACCCACCCCCATGAACACCACATCATCGAGTGTGTGAAGTGTCGCGTGCACGCACACGCCTCCCGCGCGCTCAATCGTGTGGTGCACCTCTGGGGGGTCGCAGTTTCCCCCAACCGCGAGCACGGGTGCTGGCAGCATACCGATGAGGCGTGCAGCCAGCATGGGAGGTCCAAAGTTGGTAAGGTCGCCCGCTATCACGCTGACATCCACACTTCCAGCATCGTGCACGAGGTGGGGAATCCATGTGTACCGCCCATGGGCATCTGCAACCAGCAGCACCTTCATCTCAGCTCTCCTCCATCACCATGGGCCTTGGGGGCGCTATTAACGCATATACGTATGCATCCTCTCCATCCGGGTAGTACATTGGAACCCTATATATCTGGGTGAATCCCAATTTCCTGTACAGCCTCTGGGCAGCATAGTTGCTCACCCTGACCTCAAGCATCACATAGGAGGCTCCAGACGCGATGAGCGAGGTGAGCAGGCGAATCATGAGGGAGCTGCCTATGCCCCTTCCCCTGAACATGGGGTGAACTGCTATCGAGAACACCTTTCCCATCTCCCCGCTCACATAGCCCACCGCATATCCCACCACTCTGGTGTCAAGCTGTGCCACGAAGAAGTGTTCCCTCTGCATGAAGTAATAGCTCACATACTCCTCTGCCTCCCTGTCAGAGAACACGAGCCTCTCTATTCCCAGCACCTCATGGTAGTCCTTGGGCTCGAAGTGTCGCACTGTGAGCATCACATCAACACCTGCATGTACTGTCTTAAAAAGGCTTGTGGAGAGTACCTCTCCTCGTGCATCTCGAGCGCTCCCCTCTTCAGCTGAGAGATGTCGGAGCTCTCCACGGCATCGAACACCTCGCCGAGCCGCTCGCCCATCACGAAGCCACTCTTGCCATGCGCAACCATCTCGGGCAGGCCCCCCATTCTCGATACGAGCACTGGCACTCCGCTCGCATACGCCTCTATCACCGCCATCGGGCAGTTCTCATACCATCTCGAGGGGAGCACCACAAACGACGCCCTTGCCCTTAGCTGCTCGAGCGTGCTGCTGTCCACCCATCCGAAATACTCGACCTGCTCGTGGCGATTGGCAAGATGAGAGAGCCTCCTCGAGAGGGAGCCCCTTCCCACCACCACGAGTGTGTAGGGTGTGCTCGTGGAGCACATCTGCTCTGCGAGCTGCAGGATGCCCTTGTGGGGCTCGAGCACGCCCGAGTACAGGATATGAGGTGAGGGGCTGGGATGATACGTCAGCTTGGGTGAGAAATTGGGAATGTGCACCACCGGCACCGAGAGATGTCCGAGCAGCTCGGCATAGAACCTGCTTGGCGCCACGACGCAGTGTATGTGCTGCAGGGCTCTCTCCAGCGCTGATGTCAACCTCCACAGCTGGGGTGGGCGGGCATGGGCGAGCGTGCATGCCCAGCACCTTTTTGGTGTGGCGCACACCCTTCCCCCCCTGAGAAGATCGCTCTTGGGGCACAGCAGCCATGGGTCATGGGCAGTGTACAGCGTGCGCTCTGCCCTGAGTCTCAGCACATCGAGCCCGAGGAGAGAAATGTTGTGGTGGTGCACCACGTCAGGTGAGAGCTCTCTTGCGAGCTGCTCGAGCGAGGAGGCGTTGGGCGTGCGTCCCGTGAGATATGCCCACAGGGGGTCGAGCGTTTTTTTCCATATGGGGTGGAGGTACACGCCATGCTCCTCCTCTGCCAGCTCTTTTAGCCTTCCTCCCTTCATGCGAAACGCCGCCGGGCTGAACACCACGTGCACCTCATGGCCCAGTGATGCAAGGAGCTCTGCCTGAAGCCTCACGGAGACCGCATCCCCACCCACGTGGTATGGGGGATAGAAGGTGGTGGTGAGCAAAAACACGAGCGTCTCCATGCTACCTCCCAAGCAGGGTCTCTGGCGTGCGCTCTGCTGTGCGCCTTGGAACTCCCTCCCCACACAGCGACTCGCATGCCAGCTCCCTTGCCCTTACCTCCTCCAGCCGCTCCACGGTGTGTGCCACCTCGTCCTCCTTCACTATACGCTCGGTGCCAGACACGTGCACGCCCTTTTCGCCCCTTTGCCTTGAGGAGCGCATCCTCACATTGAACATTGTGTTCTCCTGGATGGAACCCCTTAAGGTTTTTTGTATGTGTTGCTTACTTTGTAAGCAACTGTTGATATGCGTTCTCTCACCTGCTGGATAGCTTCAGGCTGCCTGCCCTGCGTGGTCCGTGGATGCACCCTGGATGCCGTGGTGCACCAAAAAGTAGATAACCACCTGAGGGGAGTGTTAACACCCATGGAGGCATGTGCGTGAGATGGCTGCCGATGGCTCTTGTAATCATGATGGTGCTTTTTGCCGCAGGATGTGTTGAGGAGCAGCCCGCCCAGAAGAGCGAGCTGGCGGGGCTTTTGCCCCAGAGCAACCTGCCAGAGGGGCTCACTCTCATGGCCGTGCTCACACCCCAATCGAGCGTGAACTCCACGCAGGACGTGCTGGTGGAGATGGGCAACGCCTCCATCCCACGTGTGGTGGACAGCGTGGAGGGCGTGTACGGCACAGCTGGAAGCTATGACGTGAATGTGTACATCGTGCAGCTCGCATCTGCACAAGATGCCGAGCGGGCATACATCCACTACATCAACCAGTCGAGGTTCAAACAGCGGCTTCCAGACGACATGGAGCGGTTTGGTGTGTGGATCACCCATGGAAAACAGCTCACAGAGATTAGGGAGCTCGCAGCCGATGGGGGCATCAGGTACATCTATGCATGGCACAGCAATGAGCTGCTGTTCATCGTGAAGGGAAACGATGATGTCCAGCAGACAAGGGAGCTCACGTCGCTGGTGCTCGACGCCACCACCTCAAAGAGCAGCATGTGAGCGCTCTGCCCTGATGTGGGCTGCGAGCACGTGCACCAGCGGAGGCTGCTGAAGATAGTGCAGATGAGAGGTACACGAGCAGTCTGAGCACCCAAAACCCCTTACCTCCCCCATCTTCTCGGAGAGTGCCCTGGCGATTAGGCACTCCGCACTCTTTGACAGGTATGACATCACACAGCCAGCGATGTGCACGTGAGGAAGCAGATAGTCTATGTGCCATCTTCTCACGTTTCGTCCTGCCACAGAGAGATGGCGCAGCACCCTCTTCATTCCTCCAGCACCCCATGCCGAGCCCGTGTAGGTGTAGTACCCCTCCTCGAGCACGAGCTCTCCGAGCGAGCCCACCTCTATGCTGCTACGGGTGGGAAGGTATACGATCAATGTGTACACTCCCTTGCGCCCCCAGTACATGGTGCATGGTTATCACTACTGTTATATATGAATGAGGGATGATGGGGCTCATACATGAGCATTCTGAGAAGGGGGAGGTTCACCTCTCCCATGGACGAGCATGTGATGGCATTCACCTCATCCATGCAATGGGACAGCTGGCTGTTCCCTCACGACCTCGATGTGGACAGGGCTCACGTGGTGATGCTGCACAGGATGGGGCACATCTCCACTGATGATGCTGCACGCATACTCACAGGGCTGAAGGAAATCGAAGAGCAGGGGTTCGATGGGCTACCAGAGGCAGAGGACGTGCACGAGGCAGTGGAGAGTGCGCTCGTCGCCCGCGTGGGCGAGGTGGGGGGCAGGATGCACACCGCACGCTCACGCAACGACGAGGTGGCAACGTGCCTTCGGATGGCTGTGAGGGAGGAGATGCTCGCCATGCTGCACGCCCTCATCGAGCTCAGGGATGTGCTCCTCAGCATAGCGGCAGAGCACAGACGCACCATCATGCCGGGGTTCACACACCTGCAGCATGCCCAACCCACCACGCTCGCACACCACATGCTCGCCCACGAACAGGCATTCTCGAGGGACTGTGAGCGGATACTGGACTGTCTTTCGAGGGTCAACGTGTGCCCGCTTGGCTCAGCTGCGTTTGCCTCCACCTCGTTCGAGATAGACAGGGAGCTCACCTCCAAGCTTTTGGGCTTCGATGCACCACTCGAGAACACGATGGATGCCATAAGCTCGAGGGACTTTGCCATCGAGGCAGTGGGCTGTGCCAGCATGGTCATGCTCAATCTCTCGAGGCTGTGCGAGGAACTCGTGATATGGAGCACCAGCGAGTTCTCTCTGGTGCAGCTTCCAGATGCGTACACCTCCACCTCGTCCATCATGCCACAGAAGAAGAACCCCGATGTGGCAGAGATTGCGCGGGCAAAGAGCGGCACGGTGGTGGGGGAGCTCATGTCCCTGATGATGATTGTGAAAGGGCTTCCCCTCTCGTACAACAGGGACCTTCAGGAGGCAAACCCCCACATCATGCGGGCCCTCAAGGAGACGCTCTTCACACTCAAGGTGTGCACAGGAATGCTCGAGGGGGCGGTGTTCAACACAGAGAGGATGAGAGAACTTTCGCCAGCGGGCTTTGCGTGTGCCACCGAGCTTGCCAACACGCTCGTGAGATGCACTGGAATACCGTTCAGGCATGCCCACTCCATCGTTGGCGCACTCGCAAGAGAGGGAAAGGAGCACCCCACGCCCTCCGACATCGACAGAATAGCCCTCGAGGTGGTGGGAAAGCCGCTCTCCGAGATGGGGCTTGAGCCATCAGATGTGCAGGGGGCGCTGGATACATTCTCGTGCGTGCAGCGCCATGCTGGCACTGGAGGACCCTCTCCAGAGAGCACGAAAGGTGCGATTCAGCGGGCAAGGGGGCTACTTGAAGCTCACGAGAGGGTGGTGAGAGAAGTGGAGGAGCGGGTGCACACTGCAAGGCTCATGCTCAAAGAGGCGTGCAACACTATCATGGGTGCAGAGTGATGGGGCGTGTACATCAAGAGGCTTGAGATTCAGAACTTCAAGTCGTTTGGAAGGCGGGTGAGCATCCCATTCTTTGAGGGTTTCACCACGGTGTCTGGACCAAACGGCAGTGGAAAGTCCAACATCGTGGATGCCATCGTGTTCTGCCTTGGGCTCTCCACCTCGAGAGCGATGCGCGCAGAGAGGCTCACCGACCTCATCCACAGCACCGAGAGATACCATCCCGACTTTGCCGAGGTCAGAATCGTGCTGGACAACTCAGACCGCAAGATACCCATCGACACCGATGATATCGAAATCGTGCGAAGGGTCAGGAGAACGGAAAGCGGGCACTACAGCTACTGCTACCTCAACTCCAAGAGCGTCTCACTCACCGAGCTGCATCGCCACCTCGCAAAGGCGGGCATCACCCCGGAGGGATACAACATCGTGATGCAGGGGGACGTCACCCGCATCGTGAACATGACCCCCACCGAGCGAAGGAAGATTATAGACGAGATAGCGGGCATCGCCGAGTTCGACGAGAAGAAGGAGAGGACGCTTGCCGAGCTCTCCATCGTGAAGGAGCGCATCGAGAGAGTGGGGGTCATCCTCGAGGAGGTGCAGGTGCAGCTCGAGCGGCTGAAGGGAGAGCGTGCCCATGCGCTGAGGTACGCATCTCTGAGGGAAAAAAAGAGACTGTATGAGAGCTACATGGTGCTCTCGAGGCTAAAGGAGGCACAGAGCGAGCTCTCAAGGCTCGATAAGGAGATACACCTGGCAGCCGGGAGGGAAGACTCACTTAAGGAGAAACTATCCCACGCACAGCAGCAGCTCGAGCAAAAAAAGAGGGAGCTTTCTGCCCTGACCGAGCAGATTTCGCAAAAGGGCGAGCAAGAGCAGCTTGCCCTCAGGCTCGAGATCGAGGAGCTGAAGGGCAGGGCAGCACGATGCAACACCGCCATCGAGGTCGCACAGCTGCAAAACACGAGGCTCGATGAGCAGATGCGGCACATCTACCACGAGATGGACGAGCTCTCGGAGAGGCTCTCCCATATAGAGGAGCAGCAGGAGAGCGAGGAACTCAACCTGCTGGCACTGCAGGGCGAGGTGGAGGAAAAGCTCGAGCACTGCAGGAGCCTTAAGGAGCAGATGGCATCGCTCGATGCGAGATTCGAGGGCTTGAGGGAAGAGCTCGCCAGCGTGAGGGAGAGGCTGGAAAAAGAGCGACAGAGGCGGGCAGAGCTGCTGAGGGAGCAGGACAGGCTCCTCGATACCGCACGCAGGAGGAGCATGGAGGAGCACGAGGTGGCAGAGAGAATCGCACAGGCCGAGCAGCTGATAGCCTCGGCTGGAACGGATGCCGACGATGCCAAGACAGAGCTCGCCTCGGTGCAAAGGCAGCTTCACACCACACAGACGGAGATTGATGAGCTGGAGGCGCGACGCACGAGGCTGCAGCGCGAGCTCACAAGGGTGGAAAGGGAGCTTCGGGAGCTGGAGGACCAGTATGCGAGGATGGAGATGCGGGTGAGGGCAGCAGAGGATGGTGCGGCATACTCAAAGCCCGTGGAGATGCTGCTAAAGGCGCGGGACAGAGGGGAGCTGCAGGGAATATATGGCACCATTGCCCAGCTTGGAGAGGTGGACCAGCGGTATGCACTGGCGCTGGAGATTGCTGCTGGGGGGCGGCTGCAGTCCATCGTGGTGGACAGTGATGCCGACGCCGCAGAATGCATCGAGTACCTCAAGAGCAAAAAACTGGGAAGGGCTACCTTTTTGCCCCTGAACAAGATGGAGCGGGCAAGAGCGCTCAGGGCAGAGGGGAAAGATGGCATAGTGGACTTTGCCATCAACCTGGTGCGCTTTGAGCCCAAGTTCGCTCCGGCGTTCTGGTACGTGTTCAGGGACACCCTCGTGGTGGAGGACCTGGACACGGCTCGGAAGCTGATGGGTGCGCACCGCATGGTGACACTCGATGGCGAGCTCGTGGAGAAGAGCGGCGCCATGACGGGAGGACACATCACCCGAAGGGGCGTATCGTTTGCAGCCTCTGAGCAAAAAAAGCTCGAGGCACTTGCAGAGCGCATAAGGGAAAAGCAGGCGGAAAGGCACACCCTCATCGACAGTATAAACGATACCGCTGGGCTCATTGCAAGGGCAAAGCGGGAGATGGCAGAGCTGGAGGGAAGAATGGGTACCATCGAGATGAGGCTCAGGGAGATATCCACCCGCAAGGAGCGGCTCTCTGCAGAGATCGAAAGATGGACCGCGCAGCTCTCCGAAATCAAGGAGGAGCGTCAGCAGCTTCGAAGCTCGATGGAGCACACCGAGCACCAGCTCTCGAAGATGGATGAGAGCATATCCCAGCTGACAAGGATCGCAGAGGGGCTGGAGGCACAGCTCTCCAAGAGCGAGATTCCAGCCCTCTCGGCCAGGCTCGAGCAGGCGGAGGCAGAGCTCGCCCACCTTCAGGAGAGGGTGAGGGACACGCAGGCTACCCTCAGAAGGCTCGAACTCGACAGGGAGTATGTGCTAAAGCAGGAATCAGAACTCAAAAACAAAAGGGCACACATCGAGCAGGAGAGGCGCGCGAACCTCGAGAGGATTCAGACCCACGCCCAAGAGAAAAGAGAGATAGAGGAAAAGGTCGAAGAGAAACAGCAGCGGCTCGAGCAGGTGTCCCGTGAGATTGCCCACCTTCAGCAGATAAGGCGTGCGCTCGAGGAGGAGGTGGAGCAGCACAGGACAGAGCTGATGTCCATCCAGATGCAGCTGAGTGAGGTTGCGAGCAAAAAGGAGGGGCTCATGGAGGAGCGGGAGAGGCTCGCACGGGATGTGGAGCAGGCGAGGGCGCTCGTGGAGGAGAGGGGCGTTGACATCGAGGAGGATGTACCCTCAGTGGAGGAGCTGCAAAGGAGGATAGCCTCGATAGAGCGCCAGATGGAGAGGTTGGAGCCAGTGAACATGAGGGCGCTGGAGGAATACGATGCAACGCTCACCAGAAAGAAAGAGCTCGAGGAGCGAAAGAGCATCCTTGAGAGGGAGCGCGAGGAGATTCTCCAGAGGATAGAGCACTACGAGCATATGAAGCGGCAGGAGTTCATGAGGACGTTCAACGCCATCAACGACAACTTCCAGAAGGTGTTCTCCGAGCTGTCCCATGGCACTGGCACGCTCGTGCTGGAAAACGAGGACGACCCGTTTGCAGGAGGAATGAGCATCAGGGCAAAGCCCGCCAACAAGACTGTGCAGAGGCTCGAGGCGATGAGTGGAGGTGAGAAAAGCCTCACTGCGCTGGCGTTCATACTCGCCATCCAGCAGCACAACCCAGCCCCCTTCTACGTGTTCGACGAGGTGGACATGTTCCTGGACGGTGTGAACGCCGAGAGAGTGGCAAAGCTCATCCAGCACTCCTCAGAGAATGCCCAGTTCATCGTGGTCTCCCTGAGAAAGCCCATGATAGAGGCCGCCACATATCTGGTTGGGGTGGCGATGCAGGAAAAGGACACGTCCTACATAACGGGCGTGAGGCTGAAGAAGCCAGAGGTGCTCAAAAAAGAGATATAGTATCATATCCGATTGGGATGTGATGTCCGAGCAGCACGAGAGCACGGCGCCAGCAGGGGAGCCCCTGTACGGGGGCGAGATATGGATAGAGAAGTACCGTCCCAGAACGCTCGACGAGGTCGTGGGTCAGGACGAGATCATAGAGCGGCTCAAGTCCTACGTGAGAATGAGAAACCTCCCCCACCTGCTGTTCTCTGGCCCCCCAGGGGTGGGCAAGACCGCCTCGGCGATATGCATCGCGCGGGAGCTGTTCGGCGAGGGCTGGCAGAGCAACTTCATCGAGCTCAACGCCAGCGACGAGCGGGGTATAGACATCGTGCGAAACAAGATCAAGAACTTCGCCCGCACCTCTCCGCTCGGGGATGCCGAGTTCAAGATAATATTCCTCGATGAGGCAGATGCCCTCACTGCAGACGCCCAGTCTGCCCTCCGCAGGACGATGGAGATGTACACCAAGACGTGCAGGTTCATACTCTCGTGCAACTACTCCTCCAAAATCATAGAGCCCATTCAGTCGAGGTGTGCCGTGTATAGGTTCAAGCCCCTCTCGGACGAGGCGATCTCCAGAAGGCTGCGGTATGTGGCACAGGAGGAAGGGATAGAACTCACAGAGAGCGCGCTTGGAGCAATTGTGTATCTGGCAAGAGGAGACATGCGAAGGGCGCTGAACGCCCTTCAGGCGGCGGCGATGCTGGGCAACACAGTGGACGAGCAGAGCGTGTGGCAGGTGGCATCTGCCGCAAGGCCAGAGGAGGTGCACGAGCTGGTGAGAACCGCACTCTCTGGCGACTTTCGCCGTGCCCGAGAGCAGCTCGATCACTTCCTCATGGAGCTTGGGCTCTCGGGAGAGGACGTGCTCATCCAGATATACAGGGCATTGGGAGAACTCAACATATCAGAGCGGCTGAAGGTGGAGCTCATGGATCACATCGGGGAGATAGACTTCAGGATGAGCGAGGGTGCCAACGAGCGCATACAGCTCGATGCCCTGCTCGCCCACTTCGTATGGGTGGGCACGAGGTCAAAGGGCACGAGGTCGAAGGAACCATCTTAATGAGCGAGCATTCGAGCGGAGGTGAGCAGACCACCCTCAACCACTACTGAGCCACCCGATAGTAGTACTCGCCCACCCTTTTCTGCTCCCTATCCAGCCTCGAGCCCGCCTTGTTCACCCGTGGGCGTAAGGTGTCCTCGTCCCTCCTGAACGTGATGTCCAGTTCCCTTAGGAAGGTGTTCATGCCCGTGCGCATGTCAAACGGACCCATCGCCCTTCCCCACCGCCCGGACTCCCCCTCGAACACGAGCAGCCGCTCGCTCAGCAGGTCTATCAGATATATGTCATGGTCCACCACGAGGCTGGTGACCTCGTTCCTCTCGGAGAACCTGCGGATCGCCCTCAGCGCCCCCATGCGCTGCTCCACATCGAGGTGGGCGCTGGGCTCATCAATTAGGTAGAGGTCAGCCCGCCTGGAGAGGCATGCTGCAATCTCCACCCTCTGCAGCTCGCCGCCAGAGAGCTCCGGAAGGTAGCTGTCCATCAGGTGCTCGAGCTGCAGGGGTGCCACGATCTCCGTTCTGTACAGGCTGGTGTCCACCTCATCTGAGAGGGAGTGCAGGTACTCCCTCACGGTGATGTACTCCTCGGCGCGAAGATACTGGGGCTTGTACGAGATGTCAAGCTCCAGCTCCACCTGCCCTTCCGTGGGTTCCACCTCCCCCGCGAGCATCCTGACGAACGTGCTCTTTCCCGTACCGTTTTTGCCCAGCACACCGAGCACCTCTCCCCTCCTGAGCTCTCCTGGACTCACCGTGAGGGTAAAGCCCTCGTATCGCTTGACGAGGGTGCCATACGTGCACAGCACGGGTCTCTCGATGCACTCGGCGGGTGCGTGGGCATAGAACTCGATTCTCTCTGGTCTTATCCTTATATTCTCCTCTGGAAGATAGCCCTTGAGATACTGGTTGATGCCCACCCTTATGCTCTTGGGAAGCGTGATTACCCCATACACACCCGGCGTACCGTAGGCGAGGTGTACCACGTCTGCCAGCAGATCGAGTATCGCAAGGTCGTGCTCCACCACCAGCACCGAGGCATGCGCAGAGAGCCGCTTGATGAGCTTGGCGGCATTGATGCGCTGATATATGTCCAGATAGGGGCTGATCTCGTCGAAGAAGTAGAACTGGGCGTCCTTGAGCATGGTGGCGGCGATGGCAACGCGCTGCAGCTCCCCGCCCGATAGCTCTCGTATGTCCCTTCCCAGCACGGGAGAGAGCGAGAGCTCCTCGGTGAGCTCGTCCAGCACACCCCTCTCGTCGGTGCGCTCCAGAAGCTCTCTCACCTTTCCAGAGAACACCCTCGGTATCGCATCGAGGTACTGGGGCTTGTGGGCAACCCTCACCTCACCCTGCGCCACCGCCCTCAGGTAGTCCTGAAGGGTGGAGCCCGCATATATCCCGATGAGCTCCTCCCAGCTGGCACTGCTCTTGCCGAGATTGGGCACAATCACCCCAGAGAGTATTTTCACCGCCGTGCTCTTTCCCGTGCCGTTGGGCCCGAGCAGTCCCACCACCCTTCCCTGCTGGGGCATGGGAAGCCCATACAGGGCAAAGCCGTTCTGCCCATATCGATGAACGGGCTGCTCCAGCTGCTCCGGAAGCCCCACGACGCTGATGGCACCAAACGGGCACTTGTTCACACATATCCCGCATCCCACGCACAGCTCCTCGGAGATAATGGGCTTTCCATCCTCTCCGAGCACTATCGCCTCATCGCCCGTCCTGACCCTCGGGCAGAAGCGTATGCACAGCTCACCACATTTTTTTGGATGGCACCTGTCCCTGTTGATCACAGCTATGCGCACGCCAGTCCTGCCTCCCCTATGGAGAGTTTAGATAGATTGCCCAGCTCACAAACAGAAAGTCAAACGTCATGAACACGATGTATGCCCAGTCCTTGGTCTCGAGTTCCCTCGGGTCAACGCCCACAAGAGGAAAGATGAGCTTCTGGATATATACACATGCCACCAGCAGAAACAGAAACGGAACCACGAGCCCCTTTGCGACGCCCAGTGATGCACCAGCTCCAACGCCAGCCACCGTGCCCACTACTGCGGGAACCAGCGTCTTCTTGATGGCCTCAACCCTTCGCTCCCTCGTGCTCTTCTCCTTTAGTGTGTCCGTGGGACGAGCCCCCCGCTGCTCATTTGGCATCGTAGAACCCCTCAAGGCACCCCTCCCAAAGGCAGAGGAGCTTATATAGTTATCGCGGCACACAGACCACATCTTTTATATATAGGAATGCCCGATTAGCGCAACTGCCCGTAGGCAGGGATAGCCCTGTTGGCGGATGGGCAGGTGCCCGAACGCAAGAATTTGCGTGAGTCAGCCCGGAAGGGTCCTTACGGGAGGTAGCAAATGGCAAAGAGGCGTGAAAAAAGCAATCCCCGCATAGGTAAGCTCATAGATGAGCTGAAGGCGGCATCGAGGAAGACGGGTGCTCGCGTTTGGCTGGATGTGGCAAAGAGGCTCTCGGGTCCCACGAGGAGATATGCCGAGGTGAACGTGAGCAGAATCAACAGGCACACCTCTGATGGGGATGTCATAGTGGTGCCGGGCGTGGTGCTGGGGGCTGGCACCATCGAGCACAGCGTGAAGGTGGGAGCCCTCAGGTTCTCGCAGTCGGCAATGGAGAAGATAGAGCAGGCAGAGGGCGTGTGTATGAGCATCGAGCAGCTGCTGGAGCATAACCCAGAGGGCAGAAACGTGAGAGTGTTCAGGTGATGCACATGGTGGTTATCGACGGTGATGGACTCATACTGGGAAGGTTGGCAAGTCTTACTGCAAAGCGCCTGCTTGCGGGTGAGCACATTCACATAATCAACGCTGAAAAGGTGGTGATATCTGGCTCAAAGAGGCACATCCTCGAGCACTACCTCGAGAAGAGAAGCAGGGGAACCAAGGAGAAGGGACCATACTATCCAAGAAGACCCGACAACATCGTAAAGCGCACGGTAAGGGGCATGTTGCCATACAAGCGCAGGCGAGGAAGGGAGGCACTCTCCAACCTCAGGGTATATGTGGGGGTGCCAAGAGAGCTCGAGAATGAGAGTGCGGAGAGGCCAGAGGAGGCAAGGATGGAAAGGCTCAGCACCAGAAAGTACGTCAGGCTGGGCGAGGTCAGCACGTTCCTTGGTGCGAGGTTCTGAGGGGATGAAAATGGGCAAGATCGTCAACGAGAGTGGAAAGAAAAAGACCGCCATAGCCAAAGCCACTGTCAGAGAGGGAAGGGGCAGGGTGAGAATAAATGGCGTGCCCATAGAACTCATAGAGCCCGAACTCGCAAGGCTCAAGATGCTCGAGCCCCTCGAGCTTGCGGGAAGCCTGCGGGACAGGGTGGACATCTCTGTCAGGGTGAGGGGCGGAGGCATCATGGGACAGGCTGGAGCCGTGAGAACAGCCATCGCACGGGCGCTCGTGGAGTGGAGCGGGGACGTGGAGCTTAAGGAGGTGTACCACTCATATGACAGAACACTGCTAGTGAGTGACACCAGAGTAAAGGAACGCAAGAAGTCCGGCGGACGCGGTGCCAGAGCCAAGAGGCAGAAGTCATACAGGTGATGTATGATACCAGTTAGATGCTTCACATGTGGTAAGGTAGTATCCTCCGTGTACGAGGAGTACGTGCGGCGCATCCAGTCCGGGCAGCATCCAAGGGATGCACTGGATGAGCTGGGCATCACGAGATACTGCTGTCGGAGGATGCTGCTCTCCCATGTGAGGCTCGTGGAGGAGTTTTCCAAGTACAGGTGAGGGGTTGTGGGGTAGCTTGGACCATCCTGCGGCGTTCGGGACGCCGTGACCTGAGTTCGAATCTCAGCAACCCCATACTCTTGCCGAGGAAAAGGATATGATGGCCAGATGTGTGCTCAGCATCAGAGGTGGTGGCTTGGATGACATGAAGTACACGAGGTTTGAGCGTGCAAGGATTGTGGGTGCACGGGCACTTCAGATAGCAATGGGTGCCCCAGTGCTGCTCGAGGATGCAGGCACCACCCTTTTGGAGATTGCCCTCAGGGAGCTCGAGGAGGGCATAATACCGATTACCGTCAAGAGGGATAAGGATAAGAAGAGAAGATAGATGGAGGCTTTCTATGGAGGCAGAGGTAAAGGAGAGCGATTACGAATCACTGATTCCCATGGAGGACTACCTTGCGGCAGGGGTGCACATAGGTACACAACAGAAGACTCGCGACATGCTGCCCTTCATATACAGGGTGAGGACTGACGGGCTGTATGTGCTCGATGTGCAATCCACAGACAACCGCATACGGGCTGCTGCCAAGTTCCTTGCCAGATACGAACCATCGCAGATACTCGTGGTGTCTGTCAGGCAGTATGGACACCACCCTGCGAGGATGTTCGCACGGTCGATAGGAGCAAGGGCTGCGGTGGGAAGGTTCATGCCCGGCACGCTGACCAACCCCGCGCTGGAGAACTACATCGAGCCCGATGTGCTGCTGGTGACCGACCCAGCAAACGATGCGCAGGCAGTGACCGAGGCAGTGTCTGTGGGCATCCCGGTGGTGGCGATGTGCGACACCAACAACCTCACTTCAAATGTGGACCTCGTGATTCCCACCAACAACAAGGGAAGAAAGGCCCTCGCACTGCTGTACTGGCTGCTGGCAAGGGAGGTTGCCAAGGAGAAACAGATACAGTTCAGCCACAGCCCAGAGGATTTCGAGGAGCCAGAGCCCGAGGTATAGCTTTATAGCTCTGGCCCGACATACCCTCGTGGGGGTTTCATATGAGAAGACCAGCAGTGGCTGGACGATTCTATCCAGCAAGCCCAGAGGCTCTGCTGCTCGAGCTCAAGCGGTGCTTTGAGGGGCTTCCCACGCGGGAGGATGCAAGCATAAAGGGCGTGGTGTGCCCCCATGCTGGGTATATGTACTCTGGAAGGACGGCGGCCCATGCGTATGCAGTGCTTCCCAGCGTGGATACGTATGTGATAATGTGCCCAAACCACACGGGCATGGGCTCTGGGGTCGCGCTCTCCACAGACACGTGGAGCACGCCACTTGGCACGGTGGATGTGGACAGGGAGTTCGTGAGCGCCCTGCCGAGGGACATCATAGACCTCGACGAGAGCGCCCACATCTACGAGCATGCCCTCGAGGTGCAGCTTCCGTTCCTGCAGTACAGGTTTGGTGATGGTTTTAAGATAGTGCCCATATGCCTTGGGATGCAGGACAAGGAGACCGCTGCAGAGGTCGGGGCAGAGATTCAGGAGGCGATGGAGCGCACCGGAAGGCGGGTGGTGGTGATTGCCTCCAGCGATTTCTCGCACTACGTGCCCGTGGAGATGGCAAGCCGCAACGATCGCTACGTGATAGACGCCCTGCTGCGTGCCGATGTGGACGAGTTCTACAGAAGGCTCGCAGAGAGCGGTGCAAGCGTGTGCGGGTATGGTGCGATAGCCTCGATGCTGTATGCGGTGCAGCCAGAGAGCGGAGAGCTGCTGGACTACTCCACGAGTGGTGATTCCACGGGAGACTACGTGGCCGTGGTGGGCTATGCGGCAATAGCGATGCGATGAGCATGACACAGGCATCCGCCCCGGGGAAGGTGTATCTGTTTGGCGAGCACGCGGTGGTGTACGGCAGACCAGCGTTGGCGTGTGCGATAGAGCTCAGAGCGAGGGTGAAGGTGCTCTCCACGAGGCGCGAGGGTGTGCACGTGGGGGGCAGCAGGGGACCTGAGAGCATCCACAAGTATCCATACCTCGCAACTGCCGTGAGGCTGCTGGAGCAGCGGTGCGCGGCACCCATCTCGGGCGTGAAGCTCAAGATCACATCGAGCATACCCGCCGGGGCGGGGCTGGGTTCCAGCGCAGCCGTGACGGTCGCCACCATCGGTGCCCTCTCACATGCACTCGATGTGGGCCTTGGCGAGGAGGACATTGCAAGGATGGGGTACGAGGTGGAGAGGAACGTGCAGGGAAGCGCATCCCCCACTGACACATATCTTTCCACGTTCGGTGGTGCATACATCATGCCAGAGGCAAGGAGGCTCACACCTCCAAGGTGCGGCATAGTGGTGGGTGATACCAAGAGGAGTGCAAGCACCAAGGCACTCGTGGCGATGGTCAGAGAGCTCAAAAGCCACCATCCAGAGCTCGTGGAGGACATCATGGATGCAATGGCCACCCTCTCGCGAGAAGGTGAGCGGCTGCTGGAGGCTGGTGAGCTCTCTGAGCTTGGAAGGCTCATGAACATCAACCACGCCCTTCTCAACGCCCTCGGTGTGGGCACACCAGAGCTGGACAGGCTGGCGAGCGCTGCGAGGGCTGCTGGAGCACTTGGAGCCAAGATCACCGGAGCAGGGGGCGGAGGGTGCATCGTGTGCCTTGCGGACGAGGAGGACACCCCTCAGGTGGCGAATGCCATACGTAGGGCAAGAGGAAGGGCATACATCGTGCGTCCTGCCGAGGTGGGGCTCGTGGTGGAGGGATAGCGTGAAGGTGCTGAAGATAGGCGGAAGCGTGCTCACAGAGAAGCACACAGAGGAAAAGAAGGTAAGGATGGAGGTGCTCGACCGCATTGCTTCTGAGATTGCCCCACGGGCAGATGGGCTGATACTGGTGCACGGAGCTGGCTCATTCGGGCATCCCGAGGCGATAAGGCACGGGGTGGGCAGGAGGTTCAGCACCGAGGGTGTGCTAAAGACCCACCAGAGCGTGTGCCTTCTCAACAGGATAGTGGTGAGCGCACTCGTGAGAGGGGGCGTGCCCGCCGTCCCGGTGTCCCCACTGGGCTGTGCCATCGCAGATGGCGGAAGGCTCGTATCCATGGAGATGACGCCCATACTCCACATGGTGGAGCGTGGACTCGTGCCTGTGCTGCACGGCGATGTGGTGATGGATCGCACCCTTGGAGCGGCAGTGGTGTCTGGAGACGCGCTCGTGGCGCACATCGCAAAGGGACTGGGTGCGCACCACGTGGGCATGGGCACGAGTGCACAGGGGGTGCTGGATGCCCATGGACGCACCATTCCGGAAGTAACGGAGCACAACATCGAGCAGGTTAGACAATGGGTGCGTCCCTCTGGAGGCGGGGATGCCACTGGAGGAATGGTCGGAAAGGTGGAGGAGCTGTGGAGGCTGGCGGGCGAGGGCATAGAGTCGTGGGTGTTCAGCGCCCTCGATGAGGGGGCGGTGGCGGCGTTTCTAGATGGGCATCCAGTGGGCACGAGGGTGAGAAATGTTGAACTATGATGAGCAGAAAGCCAACGAGCGTGAGGTAGAGCTAGCTACCTCACGACGCAAGATCGAGCACATCGATATATGCACGCAGCGGCAGGTAGAGGCAAGGCCAAGGGCAGATGGAACGCGGGCGAGCGGGCTGGACGACCTGATGCTCGTGCACAGGGCGCTGCCCGAGCTGAACATGTCCGAGATAGACCTAAGGTGCACATTTCTGGGAAAGCGGCTCGATGCACCCCTGCTGATATCCTCGATGACGGGAGGACATCCCGAGACGCTCGACATCAACAGAAACCTTGCCATCGCTGCCCAGAGGCTGGGCATAGGCATCGGTGTGGGAAGCCAGCGGGCAGCCCTCGAGGATGCATCCCAGCAGGAGAGCTACACGGTGGTCAGAGAGGTGGCACCAGACGCGTTCATATATGGCAACATAGGCGCAGCCCAGCTTGCAAGATATGGTGTGGACGGCGTGATGAGGAGCATCGAGATGCTCGACGCCGATGCGATGGCGATACACCTCAACTTCCTTCAGGAGGCGATACAGCCAGAGGGGGATACCGATGCCGCAGGGGTACTTCATTCAATCGAGGAGGTATGTGCGAGCGGCATCCCAGTCATCGTGAAGGAGACTGGGGCTGGCATCAGGAGAGAGGATGCCCTGAGGCTCAAGGAGGTGGGCGTGTCCGCGATTGACGTGGCTGGATGCGGGGGGACCTCGTGGGCAGGCGTGGAGTACTACAGGAACAGGAGAGAGGGAATGCACACAGAGGAGGTGTTCTGGAACTGGGGGATACCCACCGCGGTGAGCGTGGTGGAGTGCGGTGTGGGGATGCCCCTCATCGCCTCTGGCGGCATAAGGAGTGGGCTGGACTGTGCCAAGTGCATTGCGCTGGGTGCGGACGTGTGTGCCATCGCCCTGCCACTCGTGAAAAGAGCGATAGAGGGCAGCAATGCAGTGGAGGCGTACCTCACGCAGGTAATCCAGCAGCTGAAAATAGCGATGTTTCTGAGCGCAAGCCATGACGTGGATGCGCTTAAGAGAGCTCAGATTGTGATTTGCGGGCTCACTTGTGAGATTCTCACGCAGAGGGGCCACGATACGCGACGTTTTGCGATGCGCTGACAAAAAGGTGATTGTATATGGGAAATATAAGGCTGATAGCCGTTGGTGGCTACAATGAGATGGGCAGGAATATGACTGCCGTGGAGGTGAACGGGGAGAGCGTGATATTCGATATGGGGCTCAGTCTGGACAGAATCCAGATACACGAGGACGTGGAGCTCGAGAAGATGCACTCGCTCGACCTCATAAAGATGGGAGCGATTCCAGATGACACCGTGCTCAATGGAAACATAGGCAATGTGAGGGCAATCGTGTGCACCCACGGGCACCTCGACCACGTGGGTGCCATACCCAAGCTCGCCCACAGGTACGATGCCCCCATCGTGAGCACCCCGTACACCACTGAGATCATACGGGAGCTCATCAACAAGGAGAGGAAGTTCGGAGTGGAGAACAAGCTGCTCTCGCTGAGCGCCGGCGAGACTATGGAACTGGGAAAGAACCTCACGCTCGAGTTCGTGAGGAGCACTCACAGCATCATCCAGACGGTGTTCGCTGTGCTGCACACCCCATACGGGGCTGTGTTCTATGCCAACGACTTCAAACTCGACCGCACCCCCACGCTGGAGAAGCCGCCTGACTTCCAGCGCATAAAGCAGATAGGCAGGGAGGGCGTTGCCCTCATGGTGGTGGAGAGCACGAACTCGGGAAAGCCCGGAAAGACGCCCTCTGAGAAGGTGGCAAAGGACATGGTGCACGACGTGCTGCTCGGCACAGAGGAGACCTCGTGCGGTGTGATGGTGACCACATTCTCATCCCACATCGCCAGAATCAACGCCATCATAGAGGCGGCAGCCAAGATGGACAGGATTCCCGTGCTGCTGGGAAGGTCGATGAAACGATACGTGCTGACGGCGAGCAACATGGGGCTCATAGAGTTCCCCGAGAACATAGAGGTGTACTCCTCTGGAAAGGCGATTCAGAATGCCCTTTCGAGGATAAGCACGGAGGGTCGGGACCGCTACCTTCCCATCCTCACGGGCCATCAGGGCGAGCCCGGGGCGGTGCTCACCCGCATCTCCAACAAGGAGTTCAACTACCACATTGAAAAGGGTGATAAGATAATATTCTCTGCCAACAAGATACCGAGCCCCATGACACTCGCCAACCGCTATGCCCTCGAGACAAAGCTCAAAATGCAGGGTGCGCGCATATACGAGGATGTGCACGTGTCAGGGCATGCCTGCAGGGAGGACCACTGGGAGCTTATCAGGATGGTAAAGCCCCAGCATGTGGTGCCCTCCCATGGCGACCTCTCGATGCACATAAACTACATCGAGATGGCAGAGGATGCGGGATACGAGCTGGGCTACAATGCCCACATCGTGAGAAACGGAGAGGAGATACTGCTCGAGGTGTAGCATGCTGCAGCACGAGCTTAAAGCAAGGGCGAGGGTGGTGGATGAGTGCCTCGGGACCATATTCGAGGGTGCCAGCCCAGAGCAGCTGTACAGGGCATGCACGCACTACATATATGCTGGCGGAAAGCGGCTGAGACCAGTGGTGGTGATGCTCGCCTGCGAGCTCTCTGGGGGAGAGGATGACCCTATTCCATGTGCCGCCGCGGTGGAGCTCATCCACACCTTCACCCTCATCCACGATGACATCATGGACCGCGACGAGCTTAGGAGAGGCATTCCCACCGTGCACACGCTGTGGGGTGAGGCAGGGGCAATCCTCGCAGGGGACACCCTGTACTCCAAGGCGTTCGAAACGATAGCACACTCTACCATGCCTCCGGAAAAGAGGAGTGAGTGCATTGCGGTGCTCTCGAGGGCGTGCACCAGCATATGTGAGGGGCAGTGGATGGACATGTCCTTTGAGGACAGGGCGAGCGTGAGCGAGCAGGAGTACCTCGAGATGGTGGAGAAGAAGACTGCGGTGCTGTATGGCGCCGCCGCAGAGGTCGGGGGTATCGTGGGTGGAGCCTCAAAAGGACAGAGAGAAGCACTCTACGAGTTCGGAAGGCTGTGTGGGATAGCGTTTCAGATTCAGGATGACGTGCTCGACCTCGTGGCATCAGAAGATGCTCTGGGCAAGGATGCCCTGAGCGATATTCGCCAGGGCAAAAAGACGCTCATCGCCATCCACGCCCTATCAAAGGGTGCCACCATCCCTGCGTTCGGGGATACACACGCCAGCACCGATGAGCTGAGACGGGCGATGGAGGTGCTGGAGACCACTGGCTCCATCCAGTATGCAATGGACACAGCACAGCGCTACCTTGCGATGGCGAAGGCAAAACTCGATGTGTTCGAGGACTGCGAGGTAAAGACCCTGCTACTTGAACTTGCCGACTTTCTTGTGAGCAGAGGGTACTGAGTCAACTGCCCACCTGCAGGGAGGTGAGCTAGGGAGGTGAGCTTGCCTCCCGAAGAGGCTTCGGGGGTGGTTGACTGCACCCTATCTGCCCCTTACCGGCAAAAACGAGGGTGCGGGTATATCCTGCACTCAGGGGCTGCGGTGACCCAGCCCGAAAGGGGCGTCTTATGCACACTCCCCAACCTCCCCCAAGGGCTTCCGGTGGAAGCCCCATGCGTAAGCGTGGGGAGGAGGTCACGCATAAATCAGCGAGTTCTCACCTCTCACCTTCCAAACCTTCTCTGCCTTCGCTGAAAGTCACGAACGGCGCGCAAGAAATCCACCTTTCTGAAGTTCTTCCAGTTGACGTCGGTGAAGTATATCTCGGAGTACACGCTCTGCCACACCAGAAAGTCTGCCAGCCGTCTTCCCCCACTTCGAATCACGAGGTCTGGCTCGTTGGGAAACAGCAGGTGGGAGGCGAGCTCGTCCTCATCTATGTCCTCTGGGCGCAGCCTGCCCTCCTTCACCTCGCGGAGCAAGGCACGCACCGCATGCACGAGCTCGCTCTTTCCCCCAAAGCCCACCGACATGACCACCTCAGGGGGTGCTGGCGAGGAGGGGATGCTCACATCCTCCCTCACCGCATCATCTGCGAGCTTTTTTATCACGACAACACTATATGGAGAGCGCTCGAACGTGCGTCTTACCTCTGACACTACCCTCTCTACGATTGCCTCCTCAAGCTCCCCCACCTCGAGCACATCTATGTACACCGAGAGGGTGGTGATGCCCAGCTCTCCACACCAGCGCACGAACCTCTCCACACTCTTGGCACCAGCCTCCAAAACATCCCGCTCAGAGAGCACGAGCGTTATGTAGGTGGGCAGCCTCGAGGTATGGCGCAGCACGTCCCGCATGAGCTTCCACTCATACGCAAAGAGAAGGTTCATCTACCATTGCCATAGGTGGGATGGAATAAAACAGTTATGAAGGATCTGACCTCCTCTCCCCGCTAAAGCGAGGAGGTCCCCGGAACCCCGCACTGCCCACACTGAAGTGCGGGGCTTCCTTGCGCGGATGTGTGATGGGACGATGGAAGAGCAGCACGGCATTGCAGGATGGAAGAGGCAGCTGCTGCACATGGTAGCTGGCATGCTGGTGCTGGTGCTACCCTTCGTGCCCACCCAGCTGCTCCTGATTGGTTGTGGGCTGGTGCTGGTGGTGCTCGCATTGGTCAAGTATGTGCACCGTGTCCCCATTAGCAGCGATGACCTCGGGAGCGGGATGATGCTGGTGTTGGCAGCGCTCGTGTTGGTCGCCTTCGTGCTGCTCTCAGAGATGGCATACTCCCACTACCCCAGCATGATGAGCGGGGCGCTTCCACTGTTCGTGGTGGGTGCTGCCCTTTCAATTGCCACCATTGCTGACTCGATTGCCAACATATATCAGCACACGAGGCAGGGCACGGGAGCCGAGCCAAAGCTCAGGGACGTGAGCTCCAGCCTCGTATTTTTGTTCTCGAGCATGGTGGTGGCGCTCGTGATTGGAGGGTGGATTGCCCTTCAGGAGGGCATGATGGTGTCTCTCGATGTGCTGTTTTTCGTGTCGGTGATGGGAGCCATAAGCGCCACGCTGCTGGGCTCCATCAGCCCCCGCACCACATACAACCTCGTGGTGCCCATGGGAAGTGCCATGGTGATGTGGCTGTTCTTCGATGTGGGCTACACCACTCCCATCCTGCACGTGCTCGGTGTGCTCGTGGGCGCCCTCGTGCTGGGCTATCTTGCATACAGAGTGGGCATTGCAGACCTCTCTGGACTGCTCTCCGCCACCCTCGTGGGCGTGCTCGTGATGGTGTTTGGCAGCGTGTGGTGGTTCGTGCTCGTGCTCTCGTTCTTTGTGCTCGGAGGAGGGTTCACCAAGTACAGGTACGCCTACAAGGAGTCGCTTGGAGCCGCCCAGAGCAGAAGGGGCGTGAGGGGATACGAGAATGTGTTTTCCAACACCCTTCCGGCACTGGCATTAGTGGTGCTCTACAGGGTGTTCCCAGAGCTGCACCCAGTGATATTTGCGGCATTTTTGGCCAGCATCGCCACCGCCACCGCCGACACGCTGGCAAGCGAGGTGGGGGAGACATCCAGAGCGGTGCCAAGGCTCATCACCAATCTCAAGCCCGTGAGGGTGGGAGAGGATGGTGGAATCACGCTTCTTGGAGAGGCAGCATCGCTGATGGGTGCCCTTGCCACGGCGCTGCTCGCATTCGTGCTGTTGGAGCTGGGTCTCGAGCCGATGCCAACCGAGCCCTCTCACATGCTCGTGGTGGGTGTCATCTCCGGGTTCGCTGGCACCAACATCGACAGCCTCCTTGGAGCCACGCTTCAGAGAAGGGGCGTGCTGGGAAACAGCGGCGTGAACCTCGCATCCACGGCGATGGCAGCCATTCTGGGGGCTGCCATGTATAATTACTTATAGATATTTCGACCATTTCCCAGTGGTGATCACATGGACGTGCTGGTGATATCTGGAAGCCCGAATAAGAGCGGCAACTGTGAGCAGATGGCAGCCGATGTGAGGAGCATCGTGGAGGAGAGGGGGTACTCCACCGCGCTGTTCAGCCTTGCTCACAAGAAGGTGGAGCCATGCACTGCGTGTAATGCGTGTGCCAAGGAGCCAAGGTGTCCCATCGAGGACGACATGGAGGAGGCGTATGGGTTGCTGCGCAGCGCGAAGGGCGTGTTTGTGATAGCTCCCGTGTACTTTGGATGCGTGAGTGCCCAGCTCAAGGCGCTGTTTGATAGGACGCTGCTGCTGAGAAGAGATGGCATGGCCCTCAAGGGCAAGGTGGGAGCGGCAGCGAGCGTTGGCAGGGCACGAAATGGTGGACAGGAGCTCACGATACAGGCGGTGCACGCATGGATGCACATCAGTGGAATGGTGGTCGTGGGAGACGACAGCCACTTCGGGGGCACGGTGGTGCACCCCTATGCCGAGGACGAGTTTGGAAGGCAAACAGTGCGCAACACTGCATCCAAGCTGTGCGACGTGCTGGACATGCTACGATGACTCCCCCAGCACCTTGAGAAAGCCAGCGGTGAACGCATCGCCCAGCCCAGTGCTGGTTGCCCTGTGCTCCACGTGGTATGTGGGCACCAGCACCTCCACGTGCCCATCCCACTCGAGGGGCGAGAGGTGTGCGATGGTGCGCATGCCCTTGACGCTGGTGGCAAGTGGGATATCGAGGTTGTCCCTGCTGACATGACCGCAGAGGGCAAGCACCCCTGCACACCTTGCCCCAAGCTGGGCTGCCCTCTCTGCCACCTCTGGCTCCCGACTCATGCAGTACACCACGTGGGTGGAGTGCACGCACAGGGTGTGCATCTCCATGTGCTCAAAAAACTCGTGCATGCGCTGCCTCGCCTCCACGCTGCTCCAGCTCCCCCCAAACAGCTCCGTAGCCTCCTGCTCGTTCATGCTGATGCTGAACAGCACACCCCTGAGAGAGCTCAGCACATCCTTCAGCACCCCCACGTCGGCTGGAGAGCCAAGCTCTGAATGAATCCTCAGCTCTGGACGCAAAGCGTGCACGCGCCTTAGCAGCGCCACCACCTCATGGGCATCCCGCCTTCTTTTTAGCAGGTGAAACCCAGAGGCGAGTGCTGCCGATACCCCCTCGAGCCCTTCGAGCAGCTCTTCCTCGAACGCCTTGCTCACCACCATCCTCGTGTTCAGAGGGTCGTAGGTGATGATTAGCCTGTCGCTCTCGGGCACCACCACCCTCTCACTCCCAATGTGCACCACATCGCCACGGGTGAACTCGAGCACGGAGTGCACGAGGTCGATTTCAGAATGGGCATCGAGGGGTACATGCACCCCAGACGGAATGAGCGCCATCTGTCTTCTGGAGGGGGCTGCCACGTTCAAAAGAGCAGGGCAGCCAAGGGCTGCAAGCCCGGCTGCACTGTTTGCGGCATTGCCCCCAAGCCTGTCGACGCCCGAGAGCCCGAGCCTCTCAATGGGGGCGGGGTCGTCGATGACCACCTCCCTTCCCACACCCTTCCTCATGCAGTGCAACAGGGCAGAGAGCACGTCCGCCTCGTCCTCTATGCTGGATGGAGGGGTCTCAAAATCGCACCCCACATCCCTGCACAGTGCCTCCACCATATTGCCCGAGAGCCTTACCACATGGTCTATGTTGGTGTTGAACGCACACACAAACATGCACAGGCAGCTTGGAAATGATGATATTTAACTTTCTGTTGCTGCTGTACAAAAATAGCAGTAACAAATGTGGGGCTGGGTCAGTCCCGAATGCCCGTGGACATCTGGCACCTCTGCCCAGAAGGCTGAGAGAGCCGCCGGGCACGTGCTGATGGATGAGGCAGGAAGCCCCTTGCGTGAGCGAGGGCAGTTCACTTTGTGCATTAAGTCCATCGCTATTTCTTTTCTCTCCTCGAATCCTCGAATACTTCTGCATTAGCCTTTTAGCAGTTTTTTGAATTAGTTTTAGACAACTTTTGAATTAGTTTTAGACAACTTTTGAATTCTCCTTCTCTTCTCCTCATAAACCCTGTGAACGTGATATAGCTCTCTTAAATCAAATCTGACAACTCTGTTATTTATCAGTCCAGTATGTTAGTAAGAGTAACATTTACAAGACCTGTCGCTGTTTTGCTATGCAAAAAACCGAGAAAGCCCCTCTCCCGCACGAGCCGCACTGCCTCTATCGAAGGGCGGTCTCGTCTCCAGGTCCCAGATTCAAAAACAGCCCCATTGGTGTGCAAAAGGCTAAAGAGGATGAGGTCGGAGGGGTGTGCATGACAGATGCGGTGGTGCTGCTCTCTGGTGGGCTGGACTCTCTGGTGTGCATGGCGGTGGCGGCACAACACCACGAAGTCCTCGCCATAACGTTCGACTATGGACAGCGGGCTGCAGTGCGGGAGAGTGCCGCTGCAGAGGCGATAGCCCGCCACTATGGCGCATCCCACAGGGTGGTGGAGCTTGGCTTTCTTGCGGGCGGTGCGCTCACCGAGGGTGGTGCACTGCCAGAGCCCACGCCAGATGAGCTCTCTGGGGATGCAGCCAGAAGGAGCGCAAGAGCGGTGTGGGTTCCAGCCCGCAACCTCGTGTTCTGCTCGATTGCTGCGAGCGTGGCAGAAAGCCTCGGGGCACACACGATATTCATCGGGGCAAACGCAGAGGAGGGAGAGACGTTCCCAGACAACACACCGGCGTTCGTGGAGAGCTTCAACAAAACGCTACATCATGCCACACTCGAGCGGATGGAGCTCGTGGCGCCCCTCATCGAGCTTGAAAAGCCAGACATCGTGCGGCTCGGGGCAGAGCTTGGCGCACCGTTCGAGCTGTCGTGGTCGTGCTACCGCTCTCTCGAGAAACCGTGTGGGAAGTGCGAGTCGTGTGTGAGACGAAGGAGAGCGTTTGCACGGGCGGGCGTGAGGGACCCTCTGGGGTGATGCCATGAGGGCATGTGTGCACGAGCTGTTCTCCTCCATTCAAGGGGAGGGCACGCACGTGGGCGAGTGGCACGTGTTCCTGCGCTTTTCTGGCTGCCCTTTGCGCTGCATATACTGCGATACCGTCCAAGCCCGCACCGTCCGCTCATCGTGCGTGGTGCACACCAGCCCCCCCTCGGTGCTGCACAACCCCGTGGGGCTGGACGAGGTACTGGATGCGATAGAGTGTCTGTGGAGCACAAGATGCGAGTTCGTGAGCCTCACGGGTGGCGAGCCGCTGCTCTATCCCGACTTCATCCTCGCCCTCGCAGAGCACTGCCCTCACCCTCTGTATCTCGAGACCAGTGGCGTGCCCCACAGCTCCGCGCTTCGGGTCGCCCACACGATAGACGTGGCTGCGTGCGACATCAAGCTCAGAGAGCATGGGGCGACCTCTCACTATGGGGGGCTGGTGGAGCAGGAGATTGCCACCATCCGTGCCCTCGTGGAGGAGGGCGTGGAGGTGTGCGTCAAGGTGGTGGTGCTCGAGAGCACGGAGGTGGACACAATAGAGCAGGTGGCATCGCTGCTCGAGAAGCTTCCCATCACGCTGGTGCTCCAGCCCGCGGCTGGCACGGTGATGGACATGGAGAGGTTAGCGCGCATGGCGGATGTGGCGGCAGAGCACGTGGAGCACGTGAGGGTGGTGCCCCAGCTTCACACACTGCTCAACATCAGATGACCTTGGTACTCCACTTGCACCTCCTTAACATCTCGTCCCATTGCCATCCAGCCTCGCTATCGGAGTGATACCAGCCCTGACGGTTTCGCCCACGGCAGCGCACACCCTCCACGGCTCATCGAAGTGCACCTCCACCCTCGAGCCCAGCACGATTCTTCCTATGCGCTGCCCCTGCTCCACGCTCTCACCCTCCCTCACAAAGGGGTCGATTCTTCTTGCCAGGGTGCCAGATATGAGCACCACCTCCACATCACCGTGCTCCGTGCTCATCCTCATGGACAGGCGCGCATTGCCCCTCGAACGGGAGAGAAACGCTGGAAGATGGGAGTCCCCGATGCTGCGCATGTGCACCACCCTCGCATCACATGGAGACCTGCACACGTGCACGTCCCACAGGCTCATGAACACCGCCACCCTTCCCTGCTCTGCCTCCACCACCGTGCCATCGGCTGCCGAGAGCAGCACACTCGAATCATGAGCGCAGGCTCTCTCGGGGTCCCTGAAGAACAGCACGAAAAAGCCCCCAAGGACGAACAGCCCGATGCCAAAAAGCAGAATCCAGCTCATCTGCCTCGCCTCCTGAGCAAGGACACGAACTCGTCTATCACATCCAGCAGCTCTGGAAGCAGCCATAGCACCACATAGGCTATTGCCACGAGGGCAAGGGTGGAGCCCACCTTGGCGAGCACCGCATGAGCCACGTAGAAGCTCTCATACGGGTCAGAGGAGAACCACAGGTACCCTGTGGCGATGACCACGAACGCATTTCTGAAGAGGTTCAGCACGTATATCACGGGCACCGAGGCAAGAAGCGCCATGAGTTTTCTCCTGCCAGCAGCGTCTGTGGCGAGGATGAGCCCAGTGAACAGGGCGATGCTCTCGATGGCTGTGCACGCCAGCACTATCTCGATGTCGAAGCCCTGCACCACGATGTGGCTTGGGGGCAGAAGGAGGGCGGCATGTCCCAGCGCACCCACGAGCCACACCGTCTGGGATGCCACCTCCATCTCGAGCATGCTCTGGAGTGTGTCGAGCTGTGCAAAGGGAAAGTATACCATCCCGCCTATGGCGCTCGCCCGCGTGAGGGTGAGCAGAGCCCTCTCTGAGAGTGCGGGACTGCCCCGATAGAAGGAGAGCATGAGGTACCCGATGAGGGCACACAGCGCGGCAGCTCCCAGCGTGACCACCACGTTGTACCAGTCTGCAATCGCCGCATAGTGGGATGGCTGGAGCAGCCAGTGCACACAGAACGCCCACCAGCCAGCAGCGCCCAGCAGCATCCGCTCCCTTCTGGGATAGAGCGAGGCTGAGAGCAGCAGGAGGATGGACACCCAGAGCACGCCTTGGAGCATGAGCACACCTCTCACACGCCCTATAAATCGGTTGTGTCTGGCACGTCAAGTCCCAGAGCCCTCGCTGCGAAGAGCAGACCAAAGCATCCAGTGAGCATCATGTCCCCGAACGGTGCGGGAAAGCTCACACTCAGGCTCGAGCCCCTCATGATGTGCCTGTTGGGTCCAGTGACGAGCACCCTCGTCTCGCCTATGGGCTCTTTCACGTATGCCCCGTGTCCACCCTCCTCGAACACCTGCTCGTGGGTGAGCGTGCCGCTCCATAGCCCCTCTATCAGGGCGTCGAGCTTTCTCGCGTCCACCAACCGAGTGTGGTGCTCGAACAGCCCCACCACCCTGCCATCACACACCGCCGCCCCGAGGGTGTGCCCGTTGCCCACATTGACCACCACACAGCTGCCCTCTTCTTCCGTGAGGCATCCAAAGATGGCTGCGGGTCCCGTGTCCATCACGAGGCACCGTCTGGGCGCGGCATCGGCACACACCTGACGCATGCGGGTGAGGTGCTCTGGCACGTTGCCCATGTATGCAAAGTGCTCTATTCTGCCCCCCCTCTCCAGCGTGCGGCGCAGGTGCTCGAACCTGAACACCCTGTTGGATGACAGGGAGAACCCGTGGTCCTGCACTGCCACAGCCACCACCTCTGGAAGTGGCTCGTCCACGCACAATAGCATGCGCTCGAGCATGGGGAGGTCGAGGTCTCTGAGCTCCACCGCCACTGCATCCTCTGGAGCCTCATCCTCGTGCTCGATGAGGCGCACCCCCATGCGCTCCACCCTTCTGAGGTCGTCCTTGAGGGTGAGCGCCGCATCCCTCGTGGCATATACCCGCAGCCCAGCCTCGATGTGCTCCCTCACCGCACGGGTGATGTGCCCCCCTCCCATCACGCCGCCCGTGAGCACCACGTCCCTGCCAAGCGCCCGTGCCCGCCTCACGGCGCTGGCTTTCAGCAGCGTGGGCGAGGGCAGCACCAGCTTGGTGCAGTTCTCCATCCTCCTCTCTGGGTCGTACACGAGCACGTCCTGCGTGCCCATGCCTATGTCGATTGCAATGAGCCTCATCACCCATCCCATCCACTCAAGTGAAAAGTAATTTATGGTGGGTATGGAAAGAGGCTCACTGTCCGTGGTCAGCATGCATCTCATAATCACAGAAAAGCACAACACAGCAAAGCGCATAGCCCACATACTCTCGGGTGGAAGGGCAGAGCACAGGAAGGTGGAGGGCATAGATGCGTACACGTTCTCCAACACCACGGTGGTGGGGCTAAGGGGGCACGTGCTCTCTCTTGACTTCCCAGAGCAGTACAGGAGCTGGCAGGCAACGAGCGTTAGGGAGCTCATTGGGGCAGAGGTCGTGCATGTGCCCACAGAGAAGCGCTATGTGAGGGCAATTCAGAAGCTGGCAAAGGATGCAGAGGAGATTACAATAGCCACAGACTACGACCGAGAGGGGGAGCTCATAGGGGTGGAGGCTCTCAGGATAATAGAGCAGGCGCATCCTGGGTTGCTCGATGGGGTGAGGGTGAACAGGGTGCGCTACAGCGCCCTCACCAAGCAGGAGATAGAGGAGGCGTTCTCACATCCAGTGGAGGTGGACTTCAGGCTTGCCGCCTCTGGGGAGGCGAGGCAGACCATTGACCTCGTGTGGGGGGCGGTGCTCACCCGCTACCTCTCAATTGCAGGGGGAAGGCTGGGCGATAACTTCCTCTCGGTGGGCAGGGTGCAGTCCCCCACCCTCGCCCTCATCGTGCAGAGGGAGAGGGAAATTCAGGCGTTCGTGCCCCAGAAGTACTGGGAGATTGAGGCAACGCTCGAAAACGATGTGGTGGCAAGGCACGAGCATGGCAGGTTCGACGACAAAAAAGAGGCAGACGAGGTGCTTCAGAGGATAGTGGGCAGGGCAACGCTGGTGGGGCTCGATACTGGAAGGCGCACCGACCGCCCACCCACTCCTTTCAACACCACCGAGTTTCTGAGAGCCGCGAGCGCCATTGGCTTTTCCGCATCGAATGCCATGAGGATAGCAGAGTCCCTGTACACCAACGGATACATTTCCTATCCAAGAACGGACAACACAGTGTATCCCAAGAGCGTGAACCTGCGGGATGTGCTCTCTGCCCTGAGGGATGGGGAGCTCGGGGAGTATGCCGCAGAGCTGCTATCCAAGAAGCGGCTATCCCCCACCCGAGGCAAAAAAGAGACCACCGACCATCCTCCCATCCATCCAGTGGCGGCGGCAAGGCGCTCGCAGCTGAGCGAGCAGGAGTGGAAGGTGTACGAGCTCATAACGAGACGCTTTTTTGCCACGCTCGCAGACCCCTGCATCGTGGAGACACAGCGGGCGGTGTTCGAGGTGAACGGCGAGCAGCTTGTAGCCACGGGGCTCAGGGTGCTCGATGAGGGCTGGAGGCGGTACTACATCTACTCGAAGGTGGAGGACAGGCCCCTGCCAGAGATGCAGGTGGGAGAGCGGTACGCAGTGGTGGAGCCAAGGCTGCTGGAGAAGCACACAAAGCCCCCAGCGAGGTACACCCAGGGCGCCCTGATAAAGAAGATGGAGGAGCTTGGCATAGGCACAAAGTCCACGAGGCACGAGATCATCGCCAAGCTGTACAGCAGGGGCTATGTGGTGGGCAACCCCATGAAGCCCACACAACTATCGTTCTCGGTGATAGACGCCCTCGAGAGCAATGCCCCCAACATCACCCGTCCCGAGATGACGCGCAAGCTCGAGCAGGACATGGACAGGATAGCCGAGGGGGCAGTGAGCGAGCAGGACGTGATAGAGGAGTCGAGGGACATGCTCTATCGGGTGTTCGACCAGCTCGAAAAGAACACCGAAGCCATATCGAGGTCCATAAGGGAGGGGCTGCGGGAGGATGCGGTGCTCGGCAGGTGTCCCTCGTGTGGCAAGGACATGCTCATAAGGCGCTCGAGAAGGGGAGGAAGGTTCGCTGGATGCTCTGGATACCCGGAGTGCACGTTCACGCTGCCCCTCCCAAGGTCGGGCAAGATAGTGGTGAGCGACAGGGTGTGCGAGAGGCACGGGCTCTTCCACATCACGGTGGTGAGCAAGGGCAAGCGGCCATGGAGGGTGGGCTGTCCCATGTGCAGCTTCGAGGAGTGGAAGAGCTCAAACGGCAACACGAATGGCGACAAGGGTCAGGACCTCACTGACATCGAGGGAATTGGCAGGACGTATGCCAAAAGGCTGCGGGAGGCTGGAATAAAGAGCGTGGATGCCCTAAGGCAGCTATCGCCAGAGAGGGTCTCGGAGCTCACGGGCATACCGCTCTCGAGGGTGAGGAGGTGGGGGGTGTGGTGATGGACTCGATGCTCTGGGTGTGCTCTCATTCGGCAATCTGCTCAAGATATATCACGAGGCTCAAGATATATCACGACGATGGCTTTATGCAGTACCATCCAACCAGCACAAGGGTGTTCTGCTGAAAATAGAAAAATTTAAAATTTAGTTAAGTCGTTTTCTGTGGGGAAGTTTATGAAGGGTAGGATAGTTGCAATTAGCATAGCTGTAATATTTGCCATTGCAATCATATTGCCCTTCTTGGTGAACGTTTCTGGAGAGCAGAAAGTTGAGCACATTCAAATTAATAACATCGAAATAAAGGCAAAGAAGGTTAATGAAAGTCATGCAGATATTGAGTTTATACTCACTGTTTACCGCTCAAAGGTTGTCAGCAATGCAACGTTAATTGTGAGTGTGTATGACAAAAGAACGAATTTACTCCTTCAAAAGTATGAAATTGAAGTTTTAAGAGAAGGAAAGGAAGGGCTGAATGAAATGAATGTAACTGTAGCTTTTGAAAAGGATAAAGATTACAACATTGCTTTTGAAATAAGAAAGGATAACAAGATTGTAAGCTCGAGAGGTATGAGTCTTAAAGGCTTGGATACGCTCCTTCCGAAGGATAAGGAGCTGAAAATGACCCTGAAAGATGCGGACTTCAAAATTGTTGAGGTCAGCGGTAATAAAGCGGTTGTGAAGACGAGATTTTACATAGAAACAATGGAAAACTACGATGACACTGTTTTTCACATCAAAGCAATACAGTATGAGTCCAATGTGCTCGCTGCTGAAAAGTGGCTGGAGATTGAGATTAAAAAAGGCAAAACTCTGCTTGTGGAGAGCAATCTAACAGTGCCTAAGGATTACAATTACCTTGTCAAGCTTGAGGTATGGAGAAACGGCTCACTGCTTAAAAGCTGGAGCAAAGTCCTAAACTTAGCTCCAACGAAGAGGATTCCTGAAAATGTGACTGAAGAGGGGGTGAAATTTGAAGTTAGCCAGTTTGTAAAGCCCGAGGGAGCTTATGAGACGCCTCCAACTCCAGTACCAACTCCAATAAAAGATTATGGTGACAAAGTTGGAATGCCTGGCTTCGAAGCTGCTCTTGGCATTATAGCATTGGGAGGTGCCTTAATATGGAGGAGACTAAGATGAAAAAGTTTGAGTTGGAAGACGTACTAAAGAAAATCTTCATAGCTCTAAGCGTGATACTTTTAATATTTTCAGTCTGGGGGCTTTACAGCTCTCTGAATGAGCTAATACGCATATGGATAGGCTACAAATATGCTCCAATCTACAGAACTTTACTAAATCTTGCAATATTGATTTTAGCTATTTACGTCCTCAATCTACTCGCCAAAGGCAAAAAGTCATGAGGCGACAACTTGGAATATCGAAGTCTTCTTTACAAAAAATCGCTAAGAAAGCCCCTCTCCTTTGAGGGGATGAATTAAATGAGGTGGGCTGGGGCAGGGGGTAGTTAAAAAAGAGTTTGCTCAAGATGTTCTGATTTTTATTCCCAACACAGAGAAAAATTACTACAGCAGCAAAGAGGCAGGGGCTGCGGTGACTCAGCCCGAAGGACTACATTGATATAATTCTTGGTTTTACTGATTACTGATTTTGATGAAATTATTCCATAGGGTTACCATATCTCTCACCGACGAGGAGATGAAACTTCTGGAAGAGCTCAGAAGGGATAGTGGAGAGAGTTTAAGTCAGATTTTCAGGGATGCACTTTACATATATTACCGGCTGGTTAAAGCGGGGAAAAAAGCTGGAGTTGATTACAGGAAGTATTTTAATGATATAGAGAGGCTCGCATATCATATATATAATGTTGAAATGAGGCAATTTGTAATTCTCGACAGAGAATTTTACAGAGTTTTACTGAAAAAACTCCAAAAAATTGAGAGACCAGAGGAAATAGTTGATGAAGAATTTGTGAATGCTGTAAAAGGTATTGCAAGGCTGTTTTTAATCGATTATGGGTGGAATGAGAATACAAGTGATGTTGAAAAAGCCGAGGCAGTTTTAAGAACAATCGAATTCGCTGGAGGAGGGACTTTTGTTAAGGTTAATGAGCATGAATTCGTATTTCGAACACCTCCTGAAAACCTGATTGTAACAAAAATAATAATAAAAACTCTTCTCGAATCAGGCGGAATAAAGGCGAGTTTTGAGACTACTTCGGAGAGAATTTTCATAAGAGTCGAAAGCTAGTCCGAATTAAAAATTTTTTACTCAAAGTCAAATAAATTTGTTATGAACTCCTTCGTAACAGAATTTATGTAAGAGAGTCACAATTTTTCAAAATGGGGTGTCTGTATGACGGACGTAAGAGAAGAGCTCGTAAACGCACTGGCTGACCTCGATGAGGCAAAGGCAATAGAGCTTACGAAAAAGAGGGTTGAGAGCGGTGAAGACCCTTTCGCAATTCTCGAGGATGTTAGAAAAGCTACGGACATAGTCGGAAAACGTTTCGAGGAGGGCAGATACTTCGTTTCTGATTTAATGATGGCTGGAGAGATACTCAAGCAAATAATGGATGTCGTGAAGCCGCTGATTGGAGAGAAAGCTGGAGAAAAGAAGGGCAAAGTCGTGATAGGCACGGTGGAAGGAGATGTGCACGACATAGGGAAGAGCATAGTCATAGCGCTTTTAGAGGCTGAGGGGTTTGAAGTTGTGGATCTGGGAGTTGATCAGCCACCTGAGGTTTTTGTTAATGCCGTTAGGGAGCATAACCCGGATGTTGTTGGGCTCAGCGGGCTGCTCACCGAAGCCATAGATTCGATGAAGAAGACTGTAGATGCTGTAAAAAAAGAGGCTGAAGTGAAGATAATTATTGGTGGAGGCAGAGTTGATGAAGAAGCCAAAGAATACACGGGAGCAGACGACTGGACAGATGATGCTGCTGTTGGTGTAAGGAAGATAAAGGCTCTGGTGGGGGTGGAGTAGATGGATGTTGAAGAGTTAAGGAAAGAGAGGCTGGAAAGGCTTGAAAGAGCCTTGAAGTGTAAAGAGCCGGACAGGGTACCCATATTAGTGTTTAACGACGTTTGGTGTGGTACCTATTCTGGATACACGGCAAAGGAGGTCTATTTCGAGTACGATAAATGGATAAAAGCTACTCTGAACGTTGCAAAGGACTTCGAGTTCGACTACATATTCACCCTCAACGGTCTTGAAGGAATGTTCCTTTTCGCAAGCTTCATCGAAAAAGCACCAGAAGTCGCTACGAACATGAGATTCGTAACAGCGCCTTACCACGACATCCTGCAGGATGTATATACAAGGTGGCCGGGAAGAGAGCTCAGAGAAGACATGCACCCGCAATTTATCGGAAAAGAGATAATGAAAAAGGAAGAGTACAACAAGTTCATCGAAGCTCCAATCGATTTCATGCATGAAGTCGCACTTCCGAGAATCTGCAAGAATGTTGCAAATCCGGGTTCTGCCGACTACAACGCCGCTCTCGCCAAGCTCGGGATGGAAGCCGGGAAGTACAACGCCGCAACGAACAGCTTCATAATGGAGCTTATGAAGATTGGCTATCCGATGTGGCCGATGGCTCACGGCTACGCACCTCTTGATTTCATCGGCGACTTCCTTAGAGACATAAAGAACATCGTCATCGACCTTTACAGAGTGCCCGACGTCGTGATACAGGCCGTCGACGCAATCACTCCGCACCTTGTCAAGACCGCCAGCATATCCGGAAGTGTTCCGGAAGAAGTCATGAAAATGCTCGGAGTAAACCTGATCTGGTGTTTCTACCCGTTACACCTGAACGAATATCTCAACCCCAAGCAGTACAGAGAATACTACTGGCCTTCGCTCCTCCACTGCTGGAAGGAAAACGTAAAGGCTGGACTGCTCCCGTTCGTGCTGTTCGAGGGAAGACACGACGCACATCTCGAGACGCTTCTTGAAATTCCAAAGCGCGGTATCGCTGGAATGTTCGAGAAGACGGACGGAAGAAAGGTAAAGGAACTGGTAGGAAACGATATGTGCATAATGTACGGACCCACGAACACGCTTCTCGCCAGTGCCACTCCCGAAAAAGTTTACGAGTGGACGAAGGAGCTTGTGTTGGACATGAAGGAGGGCGGTGGATTTGTCCTGTTCCCGGGTGTCGACGCTGCAGGAATTTCCAGAGAAGCCAAACTCGAGAATATCAAGGCCATGATTGAGGCTGTGCACAAATACGGTCAATATTAGTTAGCCTTTTCATTTTTATTAATAAATAAGAATCAATATTAATGATTGTGGTGAAGTGAATGGACATCGAAGAGTTGAGGAGGGAGAGGCTGGAAAGGCTCGAGGCTGCTATAAAATGCAAAGAGCCAGACAGGGTGCCAATAAGGGCTTTTACACACATATGGCATGGAGCATATGCAGGACACACGGCTAAGGAAGTGCTTTTTGATAATGGGAAATGTAAAGATGCGTGGCTTAAAGTAGCAAAGGATTTTGATTTTGACACTTTCACAGTTATCAGTGGGCTGGCAGGATGGATTTACGCTGTAGCTTTACTCGACCAACAGGACATATCAGCCACAGCGCCTCTCATTCTTGGCCCAACCCACATTGCCCTGATGGACGTGTACACAAGATGGCCAGGTTATGAACTGGAGGAAAATGCCCACCCACAGTTCATAGGCAAGGAAATAATGAAGGTGGATGAGTACGACCAGCTAATCGAAAACCCTCTGGAGTTCATAAACAAAGTTGCGATGCCGAGGATAAACAAAAAACTCTCAAACGTTGGTTCTGCAGAATACAACGCCGCTCTTGCAAAGTATGGCGTGGAGCTTGCAAGATTCGGAGCTTTCATGGCTGAAGTTTCGATGGAACTTGCAAAAATTGGATACCCAGCCATCCCGATGTCATGGGGCTATGCTCCGCTTGACTTTATAGGCGACTATCTCAGAGACATCAAGAACATGGTAATGGACCTCTACAGACATGGCGATGTAGTAAAGCAGGCTGTAGAAGCAGTAACTCCCCTCCTAATAAAAGTTGCTGAAGTCTCGGCTCCTCCGGCAGAAGTCAGAAAGCAGATTTTCGGAACAGATGTTGTGGAATGCCTCATCCCGCTCCATCTCAATGAATACCTGAACCCAAAGCTCTACAACGAGTTCTTCTGGCCCTCGCTCAACGAGGTTATCAAGGAAGTTGTTAAGATGGGGCAAACACCATTCGTGCTTTTCGAAGGAAGGCATGACGCACATCTCGAAACGCTGCTTGAAGCTCCCAGGAGGAAAGTGGTTGGAGTCTTCGAGAAGACTGACCCAAGGAAGGTCAGAGAAGTGCTTGGAGACCACGTCATACTTGTCTCAGGGCCTCCAAACTCTCTGCTGATTGGAGGAACGCCGCAGAAAGTGGAGGATTTCATGAAAAAGCTGCTTGAGGATTGCAAAGAAGGAGGGATGATGATTTATCCTGGAGTTGATGGTGGAATTTCGAGAGACGCGAAGCCCGAGAACGTTAAGGCTATGATTGAGGCTGTTGAAAAATATGGAACTTACTGATTTTTATTATTTATGAATGTTTTCATAACAATCTTTATAGCCGCCACCTTCCCAGTTGGTGATATGATGTTCAGGGAAAAAAGAGAAATCTATCTGATTTCTGCGGCGATTCTTGCAATGTTTGCAATGTTTGCAATGTTTTCACTGATATGGAGTCAGTCCTATCTATTCATCATGAAAAACTACGCTCTTAACTCTGTTTCTACAGTTGCTCTTGCAGCATCTTTCTCTGCTGCTGGAAATCTCTTAGTACAGGTTCTTGCAGCTGCAGCTTTACTTCATTTTCTTTCCGTGATGGTAATCCTTGCAGGGAGAAAACATGCAGGAGGTGTTGAAAGTGTTTAGGTTCGGGAACCAGAAGGCATTCGAGATAGGCAAAGTGAATATAGGCGGTGAGCCCGGAGATAACCCGACAGTCCTGATAGGCAGCATATTCTACGGGAAACATAAGATCGTGGAGGACGAGAAGAAGGGGATTTTCGATAAAGAGAAGGCAGAGAAGCTGATAAAAGAGCAGGAGGAGCTGAGTGATAAAACGGGAAATCCTGGACTTGTTGATGTTGTTGGCATGAGTGAGGAAGCGATAAGGGGATACATGGAGTTCGTTGCTGATGTAACTGACAAACCATTCCTCGTTGATTCTGCAATAGCTGACATCAAGATAGCCGCAGTCGAATATGCAAAGGAGGTGGGGCTTGAGAAAAGAATCATCTACAACTCGATCTCTCCCGAGTCGAAAGACAAGGAAATCGAGGCATTGAAGAACAGCAATATAGAGGCTGCTGTTGTGCTCGCTTACACATTCAACGTTACAAGCAGTAAGGCAAGAATCGATGCTCTTGAAAAAGTTCTTCCAAAGCTTGAGGAGGCGGGGATAACGAAGCCCCTCATCGATACGTTTGTCATGGACGTTCCCAGCCTTCCAGCGGCTGCGAAAGCTGCGATGGAGATAAAGAAAAAATATGGATTCCCCTGCGGCTCAGGAGCTCACAACGCAATAGCGAGCTGGAAAGGGTTTAAGAACATGCTTGGAAAAGAGGCTGAGAAGCCTGCAGTTCTGATGGCAAACACCCTCCAGATAGTCCTTGGGTCGGACTTCGTACTCTACGGCCCGATTGAAGACAGCAAACTCGTCTTTCCTGCAGTGTTCACAATAGACACGGCCTACAGATACTTTGCAAGGACAAAAGACCTAATAGAAATTTAAGTTGAAATATGAGCGATGAGCGTCAGAGTAACGTTCGAGCCAGCAGGAAAGAAGATTGAAACCTCCTCCAATTTTATTCTTGAGATTGCGAGAGAGGCCAATGTTTCTTTGCGTTCAGACTGCGGTGGAAAGGGCGTTTGCGGGAAGTGCAGAGTAGTCATTGTCGATGCAAGAGGAGAGATGAGTGAGGTAAACGAAGTGGAGAGGAAGCACCTAACTCCAGAAGAGATTGAAGCTGGCTACAGGCTTGCGTGCCAGGCAAAAATACTGAGCGGGAGGGCAACTATCTTCATGCCTCCTGAAAGCAGGATGGAGGCGAGGAAGGTCGCTGAGGTGGCAGTTGAGGAGAAGGTTGAGCTGAATCCTGCGGTTAAAAAAGTGCATTTGAGGCTGCGAGAACCAACGCTTGAGGATGTAAAGCCAGATTTCGAAAGGTTAAAGTCAGCACTTGGAGAGGTTGAGATTCCATTGAGCCTCCTGAAAAATCTTCCGAAATTACTTAGGGAGGCTAACTGGGACATCACGGCGGTTTTGTGGAACGGAAAGCTGATTGGGATTGAGAGAGGAGACACCACGAACAGGTCTTTCGGGCTCGCGATAGATATAGGCTCATCGAAGGTAATTTGCCACTTAGTTGATTTAGTTACCGGCGAAACCATTGCAAGAGGATACGCAGAAAATCCACAGGTTGCTTACGGAGAGGATGTGGTATCAAGGATTACTTACGCATCAAAAAGCGACGAAAATCTGGAAAAATTGCAGAGGATCGTCGTCGAAGTAATAAATAAAGTAATAGATGAAGTTTGCAGGGAAGCCGGAGTGAGCAGCGAGGAAGTTTACGAGGCAGTTGTCGTTGGCAATTCGGTAATGCACCACCTCTTCTTTGGTATCTATCCGAAATACATCAGCGTTTCCCCCTTCACCCCTGCTGTGAGAAAAGGGATAAGCTATCCGGCAAAAGAAATCGGACTTAAGATAAACAGCGAGGGATACGTGAGCTCTTTGCCATTAATCGCCGGCTTTGTTGGGGCAGATGCTGTGTCAAACCTGATTGTCACAAAGATTCACAGAAAAGAAGAGGTCAGCATGGTTATAGACATTGGAACCAATACAGAAATTCTTCTTGGAAACAGAGATAGAGTCCTGGCCTGCTCAACACCTTCTGGCCCAGCTTTTGAAGGCGCACACATAAGTCATGGAATGAAAGCTGTTAGCGGAGCGATAGAGAAAGTAAAAATCGAGGACGAGGTTGTTTACGAAACGATCGACAACGTGAAGCCGAAGGGAATATGCGGGAGCGGGATGATCGACCTCGTGGCTGGGCTCTACAAAGCCGGGATAATAAACGGGAAGGGGAAGTTCGTCAGAGAGACTGAGAGGATAATTAAAGACCGCGTTCCAAAATTCGTTGTTGCGTGGGCAGATGAAACCGAGACGGGAAAGGAGATTACAGTTACCGAAAAGGACATAAACGAGCTTCTGATGGCAAAGGGGGCTATAAGGTCTGGATGGATGATTCTGATGGAGAAGCTCGGAATTGAAGCGGAGAATATTTCTAGGATATATTTGGCTGGCTCCTTTGGAAGGCACATAAATATCGAGAACGCGAAGCTCATCGGACTTCTGCCAGATGTTCCAAATGACAGAATTGTCTTTGCTGGAGACACAGCTGTTGGTGGTGCAAAGATGGCTCTGAAATCTGTTAAGGAGAGAGAGGAGATTGAGGAGGTTGTTGACTTTGTCGAGTATGTCGAGCTTTCCGTTGACAGGAACTTTTACCGAACTTTCGTAAGGGCGATTCCGATATCGCAAATTTTAAATTCCAAAAAGTTTCAGGTGAAAAATGGAGAAAAACTCTCTTCATGATCCTTTAAAACATGAAAAAGCACATAATTAGGGAGCTTTCCGGAGAGCTGCCCCTCCTTGAGTTTAAATGTCTCAAAAAGAGATAATCGAGGAGACAAGATTGACGAAAGGGACGGTATCAAAGAAAGAAAGCGGTGATGAAAAAATTACCTCAGAGATTAACGAGATTCTCTTGAAAAACTTCACCGAAGATGAAAAGCGGACTCTGCAAACCCTTCTGAAAAAAATGCTGAGAAATATTGAGCTTACGGGTGATGTGGCTTGAAAGAGTTGCGAGGAGTTGAAGTTCTCACAGGAGACCCGAAAAAGGCACTTGTAAAGCTATCTATTCCGATGATGATCAGCAACCTCGTTTTCACTCTCTACAATTTAGCAGATGGAGCGTGGGTTGCTGGGCTGGGAGCTGATGCTTTATCTGCAGTGGGCATCTTCTTCCCACTTTTCATGGTTTTCATCTCATTATCAATGGGAGTTGGAATAGGGGCGAGTTCAGCCATATCAAGAAGAATAGGGGCTGGGGATAAGAGGGGAGCAGACAACATCGCGATGCACGCAATCGTAACGGGTTTTGCTGCGGCATTAATACTCACCTTAACTATAATCAGACTTGAGCATTTGCTGAAACTGCTCGGAGCTGAAGGCAAAGTTTTGAGCCTTGCCTTAGAGTATTCGAGAATAGTTGTTGCAGGCAGTGTTTTCCTCGTTTTCAACAACATTGCAACGGGGATACTGAACGGCGAGGGGAATACGAAAAAGACGATGTATGCAAATGTTGCTGGAAGTGTCATCAACATCATTCTGGATCCGGTCTTCATCTACATTCTTGGCTTTGGTGTTGCGGGAGCTGCATATGCAACCGTTCTGTCGATGGCAATCTCATCCGCTGTTTTCATCTACTGGTTCCTTGGCAGAAGTTATGTTGATGTGGGGCTAAAGAACTTCAGCGCAGATAGAAAGATCCTGTTCGACATTCTAAGAGTTGGTCTGCCCTCCTCCTTCTCCATGCTTACCATGTCGATCGCAATGGTCTTCCTGAACGCCATAATCATCAGAGCTGGAGGGAGCGATGGGATTGCGGTTTTCACAAGTGCATGGAGGCTGATAAGCGTTGGTTCCATCCCCACCTTCGGGATGGCTGGAGCGGTAACTGCTGTTGTCGGGGCATCTTTCGGAGCAAGGAATGCTGAGAAGCTGAGGATAGCCTATCTTCATGCAATAAAACTAACAGTTCTGATAGAAGTACTCATAGTTTCGGCAATGATAATTACTGCTCCAAAAATAGCAATCGTTTTCACATACTCCGAAGCTTCATCAAGAATCTATCAGGGGCTCGTTAATGCCATGAGAATTCTACCTGCTTTCTTACTCTTCGCACCCCTCGGCATGATGACCGAGTCTATGTTTCAGGGAATAGGGAGGGGTGAAAATGCCTTAGCTATCACAATTCTGAGAACCATAATTTTTGAGCTCATCTTCGCCTACATTCTCGCCTTTCCATTCGGCTTTGGATTTTTCGGAGTGCTGATGGGAGTTACCGCCGCAAACATAGCCGGAGCTCTGATCGCATTCATTGGGGGGACGATGAGCATCAGAAGGCTTGAAAGAGAGTTACGGTAGAGGTGAGAGTATGAGGAGAGCGGCGCTTTTAACAATAACTCTCGCTTCATTCCTAACTCCCTTCGCGCTTTCATCTGTAAATGTCGCTCTCCCGATGATTGGAAAAGGGTTTGCGGTGGATGCGATAACGCTCAACTGGATTGCTACCGCTTATCTTCTTTCTTCCGCCATGTTTCTCATTCCATTCGGCAGGATAGCTGATATTAAAGGAAGGAGAATGGTTTTTGTCCTCGGAGTGGGTGTTTTTACTGCAGGATCACTGTTCTCAGGCCTATCCACTTCTGCAGAAATGCTGATAGCATTCAGAGTCCTGCAGGGAATTGGAGGTGCAATGGTATTTGCGACAGGAATGGCAATTCTAATCTCCGTTTTCCCGCTAAATGAGAGGGGAAAAGTTTTAGGAATCAATGTGGCTTCAGTTTACACCGGCTTAAGCCTTGGCCCCTTCTTCGGCGGCATTTTAACCCAGAACTTCGGATGGAGGAGTGTTTTTCTTGTAAATGTCCCTCTCGGCATCATTGTTGTTGCAGTCGCCCTATGGAAGCTGAAAGCGGAGTGGGCTGATGCTAAAGAGGAGAGGTTCGATTTGGTTGGCTCTGCAATTTACAGCCTGATGCTCGTGCTGATAATGATTGGTGTGTCTGAATCAACCCTGATTCTGATAACAGCGGGCTTGGCTCTGCTGATTGTCTTCATTGTCTGGGAAAGCAGAATCGAACATCCCGTCCTTGAAATAAGGCTTTTCAGGCGAAACATAACTTTTGCATTCTCAAACCTTGCGGCTCTGCTGAACTACGCTGCCACTTTCGCCGTAACCTACCTCTTAAGCCTATACTTGCAGTACATCAAAGCTTTAACGCCCCAGCAAGCAGGTTTCATTTTAATCGCACAGCCAGTCGTTCAGGCAATGCTTTCACCATTTGCAGGGTGGCTTTCAGACAGAATAGAGCCGAGGGTTGTTGCCTCAACAGGAATGGTTTTAACGGCATTGGGCCTATTTATATTCTCCAATATCAACGAGAGCACGGAAATCTCGATGATAGTGGCGAATCTAATGCTTCTTGGCCTTGGCTTCGCTTTATTCAGCTCTCCGAACACGAATGCAATCATGAGTTCTGTAGAGAGAAGGTTTTACGGCATCGCCTCAGCAACCCTTGCAACGATGCGTTCTGTGGGACAGATGTTCAGCATGACCATTGTTATGCTCATCTTTGCCATCTACATTGGAAAGACTTTAATCACTCCTGAAGTTTATCCGCTGCTTATTGAAGCCACACGCACGTCCTTTGCCATTTTCTCAGTGCTATGCTTCTTCGGGATATTCGCATCACTTGCGAGGGGGAGGATAAGATAGCTTTTTAAAAAGCCAGAAGAAAAAAGTTAGATGAAGTGATCCCATGGGGTGGAAGAATGAAGAAAGAAAAACATCAAAAGAAAGCCAGAATCATACTATTTTGCACTCCAATCCTCTTGGGGTTCACTCAAGCACATGGGAGGATTGAAAGCCACTAAAGAACTGATTGAATTGTGCCACGTTGACAAAAATTCGTATGTCTTGGATGTCGGTTGCGGTGTCGGAATAACCGCCTGCTATATGGCAAAGAGGTATGGCTGTAAGGTAAATAGAATTTGGCGGGATGACAGAATCGTTCCTTTTGAGGATAATATTTTCGATGCGGTTATAAGCGAGTCCGTAAATGCCTTCACGGGGAATAAACAAAAAGCGATAGGCGAGTATAAGAGGGTTGTAAAATGAAATGACCTTTGTTCTGAAGCCTTCTCTAAAGCCCTACCGTTTTTGCACTTTTGTCTTCAGCCGTGTTAGCAACCTGGAAAGTTTCGGAGATTCACTTCTTCAAACAAGCCCAGATTTAGAAGCTGGTTGATGACATATGACATCAAAGAGATCCTAAAACTGGGAAAGGTTCGAAGTGGACTCCGCCAAAGCTGCCTTGTTGATGCGGGCTATCTTGGAGGCCCAAGCCTTAAGCCCACGGTAAGGGTGGAATTTACGAGTACTTCGGTCTCAGGAAAGAGCAACACGGCTCTTGAAGAGACTTGGAATTCGCAAATAATTTTTGTTATGTTAATCTTCATAATATCTTAGATATAAATCTTATTTAGTAAGACAAAAACGAAAAATTTTAATATATTGTTAAACCTAAATACCAACATGCGTAATAACGAACTCCTCACCCGAAAGCAGATGTGGCTGGAGAGGCTCAAAAAGGAGAGAAAGTTGCGGAATCCAACCGAAGATCACAAAATTGGTCTGACGGCCTTGCAAAATAGAAGCAGAAGAGGGATAATTAAGTTTATTGGAATTGAGGGGAAGAAGAGTCTGGATTTACTTGAGCAAGCTCTGTTTTTGGAATCTTTTGAGGAGGACGGAAAGAGATTCTACAGGTTCACGCCGAGGGGGGAGGCTTAGAAAACGTGGAGTGGAGGTGAATCATGGAGGTTGAAAAAATCCTGAAGGAGGTGGACATAGATTTCGAATCCTTTCGACAGCAGATAAAAAGATGGGGCGATTTCAGCAATCTTGAGCTTGCACTCGGGGAGGGAATAAGCAGGGAAGAGCTGATCGAAGACTTGTTGCATCCCTTATCAGATTCGGATCGGTTTGAGGTTTTTGGAAAAGGATTTGGGAGGCGATAATTTTGGAGCTGAAACCAAATAAGAGGGAAATCACCATACCAATGCCACTAGTCCTCATCTCAACCCTGAGCAAGAACGGTGTAAGAAATGTTGCACCTTACTCAAACGTAATGCCGATACTGAGACCTTGGGATCTGATAGCAATATTCTCATGGATAAAGAGGGATACCCTGAACAACATAAGAGATACAAAGGAGTTCGTGATAAGCGTTCCAACGGCAGATATGGTTAACGAGACCATGGTGACCTCGAAAAACTATTCGCCAACTGTCGATGAATTTGAGATGGCTAATCTCAAACCATATCCCTCAAAGATCGTTAAACCACCCGGTGTGGCAGGATGTATAGCGTGGATGGAATGTGTTCTGGAAAAAGAAATTCTTGAAGAAAACAAATACTCAATCATTATTGGAAAAATAGTCAGACTTGAGATCAACGACGAATACGTTAATAAAAACGGAGATTTGGATTTTGAAAAGGCAAAACCAGCCGTGATGATATGCGGAAACAGAGGAATGTATTTCACATTCCCAAAATGGACCGGAGAGTTTAGAGAGTATTCTGAGATGTTTTTGAATAGTAAAGATCCTTTGTCTGGAGGTGATGCGGATGAAGATTCTGGTGTGCGGTAAGGGAGGTTGCGGGAAGAGCGTTGTTGCCGCCCTCATTGCAAAGGAGCTGGCGAAGAGGGGCAAGAAGGTTCTCGTAGTGGATACGGACGAATCAAACTTCGGTATCTACAGGAACTTCGGCGTTGAACAGCCGAGGGACTTCATGGAGTTCCTCGGGGGGAAGGAGAAGGTCAGAGAAAGGCTGTTAAGCTTCCTGAAAAGTGGCGAAGGTGAGAAAACAAGAATGCCCGACAAAATCAGCCTGAATGAGCTTCCAAAGGACTTCACAGCTGAAAAGGATGGCATAAAGGTTATTGCGATAGGCAAAATCCACGAGTTTGGAGAGGGCTGTGCATGTCCGATGGGGGCTGTTGCCCGGGAGTTTCTGCAGGCTTTGAAGCTTGGCGAAGATGAATTCGTAGTCGTGGATACGGATGCGGGGATAGAGCATTTCGGCAGGGGAGTTGAGGCTGGAGGTGATGTCGTCGTTGCAGTAATCGAGCCGAGCTACGAATCAATCAGGCTGGCTGAGAAGATAGTGGAGCTGAGCAGAAAAATAGGTAAGAGGGTTGTTAAAGTCGGGAACAAGGTCGATGAAAGCTCGAAAGAGTTCGTTAAAGCAGATGCTTATCTCCCTCTAAGGAAGGAGATACAGCAGGCCTGCCTTCTTGGAGAAGAATTGCCTTTGGTCGATGAGGCGAGGGGAATAGTGGATGCAATCCTCGAAAGATAACGGGTGAGGCGTATGGAGTGTTCGAAGTGCGGGGGAGAGATAAAGCCCGAAGAAGCGGTAAAAATTGGAAACAGAGTTCTATGTGAGGATTGTTATTTCGATGAAATAGACAGAGTTCGAACATGCGATCCATGGGCAGTAATGCTTGCCAAAAAAGCTAAGACTGGAAAAAAGCTGACACAAAGGCAGCAGGCGATCTATGACATCGTGAAAGAGAGAGGAAAGGCTAAGATCGAAGAAATCGCAAAGGAACTCGGAATTAGGGGGGGAGACGTTGAAAGGGAAATCGCCGTTTTGAGGCACCTCGAACTTGTGAAGGGAAGAAAGGAGGGTAACGAAGTATTCATAGTTCCCTTCGACAGTTGAGGTGATTGTGATGGAAGACCCCATGGAAAGATTAGCCTCAGAGCTGCCAGAGGTGTTTGAGAAGTTCGGCAAACTTCACGAAGCTGTTTTTTCAGATAGAAGCCTTTCGGTGAAGCAGAAGGAGCTGATAGCCGTAGGAATTGCTGTAGCTATCAGATGCTCTCCCTGCCTGAGGCACCACGTGGAAGAGGCTCTGAAAGCCGGGGCGACTAAGGATGAGATACTCGAAGCGGTCTCGGTCGGGTTGACCATGCGCGGCGGACCAGCGATGCACTATGCTGCGGAAGCGATTGAGATGCTGGAAGGAGATCATGAACATTGAACCCGTCGGCATCATCAGGTCGCCTTACAAGAGTTTCGATGAAGCACCGCATCAGGGGAGGTTCTCGAAGGAGATCTACGAGATCGAGATCTTCCCCGAATTCGAAGCAGGTCTGGAAGATATTGAAACTTGCACTCACCTGATCGTCCTCTACTGGCTTGACAGAGCTAAAAGAGATACCCTTATAGCGGTTCCACCGCACGATAAGAAGGAGCACGGTGTTTTCGCAACCCGATCACTTCATAGACCGAATCCAATTGGCTTCGCAGTTGTGGAGCTTCTGGAAAGGAATGGAAGAGTTTTGAAGGTCGAGGGGCTTGATGCCCTTGACGGGACGCCCGTTGTAGACATAAAACCGTATTCATCCCAGCTCGATTGCGTTGAGAATGCAAAAATAGGGTGGTTTGAGGAGGTGAAAAAAGAATGAAGAAAATCTCTCTTCTCCTCTTGGTTTTGGTGCTCACCTTAGCTTTCTCTGGATGCACTCAGCCAGAGCAGCAGGTTGGAGAGACTGTAAAGGTGACCGATCTCGCTGGCAGAGAGGTGGAAGTTCCAAAGAACGTTGAGAAGATTGTCGCAATAGGTCCCGGAGCTTTGAGGCTGATAACGTACATGCAAGCCGAGGACATGCTCGTTGGAGTGGAGAACGTTGAGAAAACTCCGACTGCAGCTCGCCCATATTCGCTCGTGATTCAGGAAGAGATAGCCGATCTGCCCGTCATAGCTCAGGGCGGTCCCGACGATCCTAAGGTGGACGTTGAAGTTCTTTTGAGCGTTAAACCGGATGTTATATTTGCTTCGAGTGCCGTAAGCACGCAGATCGTCGAGGACATTCAGCAGAAAACAGGGATTCCCGTCGTCGTCATCAGCCTCGGAACTCCTGGTAGATTCGATGAAGAAGAGCTGTTCGAGTCATTCAGGATCATAGGAAAGGTTCTTGATAAGGAGGAGAGGGCTGAAGAGATAATTGACTACATCAACGCAACCATCGAAGACCTCTCGAGCAGGGTTGCCGACTATCCCGAAGATAAAAAGCCGAAGGTCTACGTCGGAGCCCTGAGCTTCAAGGGCGGGCACGGCATCGAATCAACGCAAAAGATATTCCCACCGTTTGAGGTTCTTGAAGCCAAAAACATCGTGAAAGAAGCAAACGTCACGGGCAACTTCATACAGGTTGACAAGGAGTTCCTTCTATCGGCTCAGCCGGACATCATATTTCTGGATGCCAACAACGTTCAGCTCGTAAAGCAGGACTACGAGAAGAACCCCGGATTCTACAGATCTCTGAAAGCCTTCCAGAACGGCGAGGTTTACTCAATATATCCCTTCAACTGGTACTGGACGAACATAGAGCTCGCTCTGATCGACACGTACTGGATAGGCAAGGTGATCTACCCGGAGCGCTTTGCCGATGTAAGCATAGCCGAGAAAGCCAACGAGATATCGGAGTTCTTCCTCGGAGAGCCGCTTTACGACGAGCTCGTAGGAGAAATAGGTGAGCTGGGGAAGATAAATGTCAGTAGCTGGTGATTACAGGAAAGAGCTTCAGAGGAGAGTTTCCTTTAGCATTTTCGTCCTTATTTTTCTCCTTCTCATCACCTTCGTAGCTCTAAATCTGGGAAGCTATCAGATGAGTCTTGAGGAAATTCTGAGAGGATTTTTAAGCGGAGATGCTGTCTTGTGGAATGTCAGAATTCCGAGGATTGCTACATCTCTGCTCGTTGGCGCAAGTTTAGCCATTGGTGGAGCTGTTTTGCAGTGTGTTCTAAAGAATCCTCTCGCATCCCCCTACACCCTTGGCATCACCCACGGATCGGCCTTTGGGGCGAGCATTGCAATAGTTTTCTTCGGTGCTGGCTTGACGCACAGAGTGGGGGAAGGTGTCACGATCACAAATCCCTACTTAGTTCCCCTCTTCGCATTCGCTGGGGCAATGATTACTGCCACAGTCATACTTCTCCTCGCAAGGCTCAGGAACCTCTCGCCCGTTGCGATAATTCTGGCTGGAGTTGCAATGTCTTCCCTCTTTCAGGCTGGTGTCATGCTAATACAGTACTTCGCCACCGATATTCAGGTTGCGGCAATCGTTTTCTGGACTTTTGGCGATGTTGGAAGAGCGAGCTGGAGCGAGATTTACATAATTTTTGCCATCTTCGTGGTATGCTTCCTTTACTTCTTTCACAGAAGGTGGGACTACAACTCCCTCCTTCTCGGAGATGAAACTGCGAAGTCGCTGGGCGGAGAAGTTCAGAGGATAAGACTCGAAGGGCTAATACTCACATCACTCCTCACTGCCACATGCGTTTCTTTTACTGGAATAATCGGCTTCGTTGGGTTAGTTGCTCCACATATGGTTAGATTGATGATAGGGGGTGATTACAGGTTTCTAATTCCTTCGAGCACAATTCTTGGAGCGTTAATTCTTTTGGCCTCAGATACTGTTGGAAGGACGGTAATTGCGCCAGTCATCATTCCAGTTGGGATTATCACATCCTTGCTCGGTGCACCGATGTTCATTTATCTGCTCTTGAGAGAGGGTGGTGGATATGATTGAAGTAAAAAACGTCATTTTTAGTTATAACTCGAAAGAAGTGTTAAGAAACGTTAATCTGTGGATTGAGAGAGGTGAAGTTGTCTTTTTACTCGGTCCGAACGGAAGCGGGAAGACCACTTTACTGAAATGCATTGCAGGAATTTTGAAGGCTAAGGGTGAAGTGGTTGTGGATGGCAGTAATCTATGGAAGCTTTCGAGAGCTGAGATAGCTAAGATTTTTGGCTACGTTCCACAAAGGGGAGAAATCAGTTTTCTTACAGTATTCGATGTGATACTGCTTGGAAGGAAGCCGTACATACGGTGGGAAGCAAGTGAAGATGACTATAGAGTAGCTGAAGAAACTATAAAGATGTTCAACCTGGCAAATCTTGCTTCAAGGAAGTTGAATGAGCTGAGCGGAGGAGAGATTCAGCTCGTTCTTATAGCCAGAGCCTTTGCCCAAAGACCGAGGTACATTCTCCTCGATGAGCCGACGAACAATCTTGATATAAAAAATCAAATCTCCGTAATTAAAATTCTGAGGAAAGCTGTAAAGGAAACAGGGGTCTCGGCAATCATCACGACTCACGAGCTTAACTTGGCTGCAAATTTTGCGGACAGGATAGTTTTAATCAAAGACGGGGGGGTTTTCGCCAGCGGTGGAATTGAGGTGTTAAGCAGAGAAAACATAAAGGCTGTTTACGGAATCGATGTTGAAGTTGTTAAGATGAACAAAAAGGTGGCAATTCTGCCGGGTGATTAAATGCTGGAAACTCCCGAACTGGCTGAGAAGTTTGAGAGTTAGAGCTCTTCGGCTTCGCGGGCTTCTCGTATTTCTTTATGTCCTCAAGCTCTATCGCCATCCAGAGCCTCTTCCTTGCTTCTCCCTTTCTCCTTTGCTTCCATCTCTCCTGAGATTTGATGTATTCTTCCAGTACCGTTTCAGGATCGGAGACATCATTCGTCAAAAAGCAGAAGAGACAAGCAGTTCAAGAACTACAGCGATGTATCCTTCGTGCTCTTCGCTGCGGAAGAACTTGATCATTTCGATTCACACTTTAACCTTAAACCTGCTCGCGTTGAGAACTGTTATTCCAACAAGCTTGTCCTCTCTGTATCTCAGCAGGATACCCTCTTCTGTAACTTCTGTATCTGTAGCTTTCTGAGGTCTTTCAAAGCTTATGTAGAGAACATCAGCTTCTTTATCGTAATCAACATGAAATCTTTTTGTAGGAAAATTCAGAAGCATAGGAACTGCATCAACTATTTTCTTCACTTCTTCTGCCATATCACTCCTCTCCTCAACACCTTATCTAATTTCTTAGTTATGAAAGCCGTAATTATAAAGCCATCGTCCTCAAGTTCTTTGTAAACCACAATTAGATATTTGGCATTGATCTTTCTTACTGCCAGAAGTTCATCAATCCAGCCTTTAACTATGAAGTCTGGATCCTCGATGGTTAGCAGAACTTCATCCGATAAACCAGCAAGTTCGTCATGGTTTTCCACGATGTGAAACCATCTTTCTTCGGTTAGCCTTATCGGGACTCCATTTTTAGATATAGCTCTTCCTGTCATTTTGCCACGCTCATGATTAGCTCGTAGTCTTCCTCGGGAATCTCCCTCATCGCCTTACCCATCAGATGACCCGACCATTTCCTCTTGTTCGTTATGAACTTCAGCTTCGGGATCAGAGGCTTGAATTCAACGGGTTTTTCGAAGATCTTAATCGGTTTGAGCTTTATTCTCAGCGGAAAAGTTTCATTCCCCATTCCCTTTGGAGATTTGAAGATTCTCGAAGAATCTCTGAAAACCTCAGAAGCCACTTCGTAAACAGCAACGATTCGAGGCTCTTTAATTTCATCTTTCTCTCTTTCCTGCTTAACGTAAATCAGAAGCTTATCTCCGGGTCTCACCCTCTTTATCGTGTTCTCGTGCCTTTCGGGAACGCCCCACATGTTTTTCTCCTTGATCACCTTCCAGTTCTCTTCATTGGTGATGCAGAGCCAGTAGGGCATGTTATCTTTTTTGCTTGGAACTTTTATAATCATTTCTCAACCAATTTAAATTCACAGACTTATGAAATTATAGTTAAATTCAAGAATCAATAAAATCAAAAAATATTGTTGTGTTTTAAATCTTTTAACCTTATTGTTCTCTTTGTATAGAAATTATTGGTATAGTTTTTCTACTTCAACTACCTTGCCATCGAGGGCAAATTGCTTGGAACGTACATCGCTGAATTCAGGAATACTCTTTTTGGGGAAGAATTTAATTTGCTGCTTTCTGTAGTGTCTCATCCCTCCAGAGAATCTCCATCTCACCATCTCCTTATCTTCTCCCCTCAGCAATTTTCTTAAACCTCTCTATTTCCCTCCACTTCTACATGATGATGCCGAGGAACTCCGGTTTTGAGAAGATCTCCAGAAGCTTTCTCTCCTCTTCCTCCCATCTCTCGATCTCCCGGGAGGCCTTCTTCGTCAGCGGAAGACCGCATCTCGAGCAGAATTTCGAGTCTCCCGGGTTGATGAAGGTGCATCTGGGACACCTTCTGACCTCGAGATCCTTCTCGCTCTCCTTCTTCAGCCCGTGCATCTCGAGGATGGCATCTTCAACATCCCGATCCGTGAGATGAAGATAGACTCCGACCATCTTGCTTCCCGGAACCCAGCCCATGTACCTCGCTCCGACTGATTCCGTGATCTCGGTGAGGATCTTCGTCGCCCGGGTGTGCCTGAAGAGGTGCGGATAAATCCTCTTCCTGATCCCGGCCCTCCTCGCAACCTTCTTGAGCTGTATCTGGAAGTCCTTGTACTGCATCGGAGCGGATCGGTTCTTCCCTGTGAGTCTTACCCACAGAGGGGCTTCCGGATTCTCCTTGAGAGGGTGATCGAAGAGCCACGCGCTCAGGAACTTCGTGGAGTAAACAACTCTGAGCCTCCTTTTCAGGGTTTTTCGATTTCGGAAGCCAGATCACAGCCCCGTACTCGTCGAACAAGACGTCTTTGATCCTCATGCTTGCTATCTCTCCGATCCTCGCACCGGTTTCGTAGAGCAGTGAAAGAAAAGCTCTGTCTCTGGAGTTCAGGCATGCGTCCAGCATCTTCCTGAACTCCTCCTCTGTTATGAGATCCTGCGGGGATACTTTGGTTTCCACATTCCCCAATGTGAACCAGTTCACGAGATCATCTTTTTCCAGCCCCCTGAAGAACTTCTTCAGGGTCTTCTTCACCTCGAAAACCACGCTGTCCGAGAACTCACCTCTGTTGACGAGTTCCTGATAGTGAATATGACTTTTCGAACATCCTCCCTCGTGAACTCCCGGAAATCCTTTTTCACGACATCCAGGATCTTCCGAGGTAGTGCACGTAGCTCCTGACCCTGAGTTCGGAAATTCCCTGGGGATTGAAAATGAGTAAAACATGCCCAGACCCGGATTTGAACCGGGGACACTCGGCTCTTCAGGCCGATGCTCTCCCAGACTGAGCTACCTGGGCATTATTTCACGCACTACCATCATACCTCACCTCCTTAAAAGATTTACTGTTGTTATGGTTTACTGTTGTTATGGGCACGTCATAGTTGGGGGATTCAATCTCCCGTATTTGCAGATGACATGGTAGAATTCATGACCCATTTTAGTAATGCTGGGCAGTGAGATACCATACCACACCCCCACAACCTTTATATACTGGCTATCACATGGTGGGGCAAAGCCAAGAGAGAGATATGAAGGTGGCAGGTGGCAATCTCGCCATCTTGATACCGTCCTCGTTCGGCTCCGAGGAGAGAGACGAGCGAATAAGGACGTACAAGATTGGCCAGGTTGCGCGGGCAGCATCTGTGTTCCGGGTGGATGATATATACATCTACAGGGACGAGGATCGTGATGACAGCAGGCTCATAGACCTCGTGCTGAGATATGCCGAAACCCCGCAGTACCTGCGAAAGCTGCTCTTCCCAAAAAGAAGAGAGCTGAAGTATGCGGGCGTCGTGCCCCCGCTGCGAACGCCACACCATCCGACGACATCGGACACATCGAAAACGAACATCGGAGACATCCGAACAGGTGTAGTGACCAAGGTAGGATCTGACGGCAGCGCATGGGTCGAACTCGGACTCGAGAGCCCAGCTCCACTCAGAAACCCGAAAGGTGTGAAGGTGGGGCAGCGCATAGACGTCAGGATCTTTTCGAAGACGCCACTTACAGTCGAGTATATAGCGAGGGAGCACATACCCACATACTGGGGCTACAGAACCCATGTGTGCGGACCCCTCCACTCCACGCTCAGCGCCCTGCGCTCTCGGGGCTGGTGGGTGCTGGGCACATCGAGGGAGGGAAGACCGCTGGACGCCAATGCCCTCATCGCTCTCAAAGGGCACATGAGCGGCAGGGTCTGTGTGGTGTTCGGCTCCCAGAAGAGAGGCATCAGAGAGATGCTAAGTGCCCATGTGGGCGATGGATGGAGGCAGCACTTCGATGAGGTGCTGAACACCATCCCGAATCAAGGGACGCACACCGTGAGGGCAGAGGAGGCGCTGATGGCCACCCTCGCCCTGCTCAACATCGTGCGCTCCTGAGAATGAAAAGCGAAGAACACGAGAGGGAAAGAAGATGGGACACATTCACCGTCCAAGACGTGGCTCGCTGGCGTTTAGCCCGAGAAAGAGGGCAAAGAGCGAAACGCCGAGAATAAGCTCGTGGCCCACATCAGATGAGCCAGGGCTGTTGGGGTTTGCGGGATACAAGGCAGGCATGACCCACGTGATGATGATAGATGACATGCCCAACAGCCCGACCGCTGGGATGACCGTATCTGTCCCAGTGACGATTATCGAGACCCCTCCGCTGAGGGTTGTGGCAGTGAGGGGCTATGAGGACACCACATATGGGCTAAAGGCGGCTGGCGAGGTGTGGGCATCTGAGCTGGATGACGACCTGAATAAGGTGATAAGGATTCCAGCCTCCTCAGGACAGGAGGTCTCGGTGTTGGAGGAAAAGCCCCTTTCAGACGTCAGGCTCATCGTGGCCACCCAGCCATCCCTGGTGAGCGGTGTGCCCAAGAAGAAGCCAGAGCTCATGGAGATGGGTGTGGGGGGCATGGATGTGTCCTCCAAGCTGGAGTATGCGGCGTCGGTGCTCGGCTCGAGCATATCCATTACTGATGTGTTCTCGGAGGGGGAGCTGGTGGATACGATAGCAGTCACCAAGGGTAAGGGCACGCAGGGCCCTGTGAAGCGCTGGGGCGTCCAGATGCAGAAGTCAAAGCACTCGAGGACAGGAAAGCTAAGGCACGTAGGCACCCTTGGACCATGGCATCCTCACTATGTCAGGTGGACAGTGCCCCAGCTCGGACAGACTGGGTATCACCAGCGCACGGAGTACAACAAGCGCATCATCAAGATTGGTGAGAGAGGCGAGGAAATCACACCAGCTGGTGGCATTCCTCACTATGGGGTGGTGAAAAATGCCTATGTGCTGCTGCAGGGCAGTGTGCCAGGTCCAAGAAAGCGTCTGGTCAGAATGAGGGCTCCAATAAGGCCGAGGAAGGTGCCAGAGGGCACACTGAACATAAGCTACATCAGCACGCAATCCCAGCAGGGGGTGTGAGCAATGCATGTTTCAGTAGTCGGTGCCGATGGAGTGAAGGTGGACGAGATGGAGGTCAGTCTGTTCGATGTGCCATACCGTCCAGATGTGATAAAGCGGGCAGTGCTCGCTGCACAGGCGAACAGACTGCAGCCCTATGGGCCCAGGCTCTATGCTGGCATGGAAAGCTCAGCAAGGTCTTGGGGTCCTGGCAGGGGCGTGTCCAGAGTCCCAAGGCTGGTGAACAGCTCGAGGGCTGCGATAGTTCCGCAGGCGAAGGGAGGAAGGAAGGCACACCCCCCAAAGCCATATGCAGATTACTCTGAGAAGGTGAACAAGAAGGAGAGGAGGCTTGCCATGCGCTCTGCCATAGCGGCTACTGCCAGCCCAGAGCTGGTTGCGGCGCGTGGCCACAGGTTCAGCTGCACACTCCCCCTCGTGTACGAGGACTCCATAGGGGAGATTGCCCACACCAAGGATGTGGTGGCCCTGCTCTCAAAGATGGGAGTTTACGAGGACGTTGAGCGTGCCAAACTTGGAATATCCATACGGGCTGGAAAGGGAAAGATGAGAGGAAGGCGATACAAGGTACCAAAGAGCGTGCTCATAGTGACACCCTCACGGGCGAGCATAGAGCGTGCAGCCCGTAACCTTCCTGGGGTGGATGTGGTTGATGCAAGGGGGCTCAACGTGGAGTATCTTGCTCCCGGTACACACGCTGGAAGGCTCACAGTGTGGACAAAGGGCGCCCTGAGCATGCTGGAGGAGTGGCTATGGTGATTGGATATCCGTTCGTGTCCGAGAAGGCAACGATTCTGCTCGAGGAGCAGGGCAAGCTTCAGATGATTGTGGACGTGAGGGCAACCAAGCAGGACATCAAGCGTGCCATTGAGAGCATGTATGAGTTCAAAGTGAAGGCGGTGAACACAATGGTCACGCCAGATGGGAAGAAGAAGGCTATCATAACGTTTGAGCAGAGCGACGCTGCCCACGAGATTGCCTCGAGGATAGGTGTGTTCTGAGGTGGTTGTATGGGTCATAGGATAATCTCACAGAACAGAGGAAGGGGAGGACCCAACTACCGTGTGCCCTCCCACAGATACAAGGCTGCCCTAAGGCACAGAAGGCACGCTCCGGAGGAGACTGTGAAGGGCACCGTGGTGGCGATAGAGCACGACCCAGCCCGGTCGGCGCCAATCGCAAAGCTTCGGTTTGAGGATGGAGCAGAGCAGTATGTGGTGGTGCCAGAGGGCATTGCCGTGGGCGATGAGATGGCATATGGCAGAGATGCCGACATCAAGGTGGGAAGCACTCTACCGCTCCATGCAATACCAGAGGGGCTGCCCGTGTGCAACGTGGAGGCAAGACCCAACGATGGTGGGAAGTTCATACGGGCCTCTGGCACGTACGGAATCGTGGTTGCCCATGAGGCAGAGAGAACGGGTGTTCAGATGCCGAGTGGTACGATAAAGTGGTTCAACCCCAAGTGCCGTGCCACAATCGGCGTGGTCGCTGGTGGAGGAAGGCTTGACAAGCCCATCGTGAAGGCTGGAAAGAAGTACCACAAGATGAGGAACACTGCGTCCAACTGGCCAAGGGTGAGGGGTGTGGCAATGAATGTCATAGACCATCCGTTTGGTGGTGGAGGGCATCAGCACACGGGAAGACCAAAGACGGTTGCAAGGGGCGCCCCGCCCGGAAGAAAGGTGGGCTCCATAGCGGCGAGAAGAACGGGCAAGAGGTAAGAGGTGAGTGGATGGCAAAAAAGAGTGCTGCCAAGATACCAAAGCGAAAGGGTGAATTCACATACCGTGGATACACGGTCTCTCAGCTTAAGGAGATGAGCCTCGAGGAGTTTGCACAGCTCCTTCCCGCAAGGCAGAGGCGAAGCCTCTTGAGGGGGCTCTCAGAGGAGTCGAAGAAGGTGCTCGAGAAGATTAGAAAGGGCAAGCGTGAGATCAGGACCCACCGAAGGGATATGATAATCATCCCGGAGATGATAGGCACCACGATATATGTGCACAACGGCGGAAGACCACAGACGAAGTCGGAAAGCGAGATCAAGGCGTACCACAGGGTGGACATCACTCCAGAGATGCTGGGTCACTACCTTGGGGAGTTTGCCCTGACCAGAAAGAGGGTGGTGCATGGAAGTGCGGGCGTTGGTGCCACAAGGTCGAGCAGATTCGTGCCACTGAAGTGAGGTGTGATGATGGCAAGGATACAGTACACGAGGGAGTTTGACCCACAGCGCAGTGCCAAGGCAATGCGATATGAGCTACACATCTCACCCAAGAGCTCCAGAGAGGTTGCCCGTGCCATAAGGGGCATGAGCCCCAAGGAGGCGAGGCAGCTTCTGGAGGACGTGGTGGCGATGAAAAGGGCGATACCGTACAGGTGGCACGTGAAGGGCGTGGGGCATCGAAGGGGGAAGATTGGTCCCGGAAGGTTCCCCCAGAAGTGTGCCCGAGAGTTCCTGAAGCTGCTCGAAAATGCAGAGAACAATGCCCGCTATAAGGGGCTTAACCCAGAGAGGATGAGGATTGCCCATGCATGTGCCAAGCGTGGAAGGGTGATTCATGGCTTCATTCCAAGGGCGTTGGGCAGGGCTACGGCAAAGAATACGGAGACGGTGAGCATAGAGATGGTGCTCGTGGAGGTGTGAGAGTGGCAGTGGAGAGCAGGTTCGTGCGGGAAGGGCTCACCAAGGCACGGCTCAACGAGTTTCTATCCAGACGGCTCGAGAGGGCTGGCTACGGAGGGATGGTGGTCAAGCGGACGCCCATGGGCACGCACATCACGGTGTACTCCGAGAAGCCCGGGATGATCATCGGCAAGGGTGGAAGGACAATCAAGCAGCTCACAGCAGAGCTGGAGACGAGATTCGATATGGACAATCCCCAGATAGAGGTACAGGAGGTGAAGGTGCCAGAGCTCAATGCCCAGATGATGGCCACACGGCTTGCCAGCACTCTTGAGAGGGGATGGTACTTCAGGAAGGCTGGGCACACCCTGCTGCAGCGCATCATGGAAGCAGGAGCCCTTGGATGTGAGATAGTGATATCTGGCAAGCTCACAGGCCCCCGCTCAAGGACCGAGAAGTTTGTGGCAGGGTACATAAAGCACGCTGGCGAGCCTGCAGAGGACCTCGTGCAGGAGGGCTTTTCAATCGCTGTGAAGAAGCTGGGTGTGATAGGGTGCAGGGTGAGAATCATACCACCAGATGTGGAGCTTCCAGACGACTTTCGCATCGTAGAGCCGGCTGCTGAGGCGTCCGAGCAGGAGGAGGAGCCCTCGAGACCGACTGAGACCGAAAAGCCCACCCTTGTTGAGGAGCTGGAGGCCTCTGAGGAAGGTGAGGCAGGTGCAGAACAGGCGCCTGCGGAGAGTGAGGATGAGATGCCAGCGGAGCCGTCCGAGCCGAAGATCGAGCTTCCAGAGCCCACCCTTCCGGGTGAGGAGATACGGGAGCGCGATGGCAGAATCGAGCACAAGCACGAGGGCTACGAGTACTGGCATCCGTATGAGCGTGTACACAAGAAGGCAGGTGAGCAGTGATGCCAGAGCTTAAGGTGTCTGAGATGCGAACGATGACCAAGCAGGAGCTGGATGACGAGCTTGCCTCCTTGAGGGCAGAGTTGATTGCGGAGAGAGCAAAGCGCTCTGCTGGAGGCGCTCCAGAAAACCCGGGGCGCGTCAAGAGCATCAAGCGGACGATAGCCCGCATCCTCACAGTAAAGAGGGAGAGGGGAATTCCATGATCACTCCGAGCAACCTGCCAAGCCACGAACTCATGGGGCTCAAGGTGAAGGTGGAGCACAGCACCAACCCGTGCCTTGAGGGAATCGAGGGCAGGGTGGTGGACGAGACCCAGCGCATCCTCGTGATAGAGGAGCCCTCTGGGCGAAGGGTCAGGGTTCCAAAGGACGTGTGCACCTTCGTCTTCGAGCTCCCTCCAAGGGTGAGGGTGAGCGGCAGGCTGCTCGTTGGGAGACCAGAGGACAGAATATCCAAGCGGTATAGGAGATGATGTTCATGGCAAAAGACATAGGAATCGAGGTCAAGCCCCCCAAGCAGGAGTGCAATGATGAGCACTGTCCCTTTCATGGACACCTCTCCGTGAGAGGGCAGATGCTCGAAGGGGTGGTGGTCTCGGATAAGATGGAAAAGACGGTGGTCGTGGAGAGGGAATATGAGCTGTGGGTGAAGAAGTACGAGCGATACGAGAAGAGACGTTCCCGAATCCATGCCCACAACCCACCGTGCATCGGTGCCAAGGTGGGGGACAGAGTGCTCATAATGGAGTGTAGACCACTCAGCAAGACCAAGAGCTTCGTGGTGGTGGAGGTGAGATGATGTACAGCCACAAGGGAACGATTACGAGGGCGCTCAATGCTGGCGCGCTGCTCACGTGTGCCGATAACACGGGAGCCAAGGTACTCCAGATAATCTCCGTGAAGAGGTACAGGGGTGTGAAGAACAGGATGCCAAAGGCTGGCATAGGCGACATGTGTGTGGTGAGCGTGAAGAAGGGCACCCCAGAGATGCGAAAGCAAATCATGAAGGCGGTCATCATCAGGCAGAAAAGGCCCTACCGGAGGCCAGATGGGCTGATGGTCAGCTTTGAGGACAACGCTGCCGTCATCACGGACGACTCGGGCGTCCCCAAGGGCACCGAGATCAAAGGACCAGTCGCCAAGGAGGTTGCCGAAAGGTATGGAAAGATCGCCTCGGCAGCTACCATAATAGTGTGAGGAGTCATCATGATCAGGTCAAGCAAGCCTTCCAAGCAGAGAAAGTTCAGGGCAAGAGCCCCCCATCACACGAGAAGGAAGTTCCTCTCTGCTCATCTCAGCGAGGAGCTCAGAAAGGAGTATGGGAGGAGAAGCGTGCCCGTGCGGGTGGGCGATACAGTGAGGGTGCTCAGGGGCGACTTTAAGGGCACTGAGGCAAAGGTGGAGGCAGTGGACTACAAGAACATCACCATCGTGGTGGATGGTGTGAGCGTGCTCAAGGCGGATGGCACAGAGGTACCAAGACCCATCCATCCGTCCAACGTGATAATAACCAAACTCGACCTCTCAGATGAGAGGAGGTTGGGAGGTAGAGCATGAGTGGACATCAGAAGGCGGTCTCGGCACCCAGGAGCTGGAGGCTGCCGAGAAAGGCACACAAATGGGTAGCCAAGCCCATGCCCGGTCCCCACTCGAAGCACACCAGCATAACACTGCTCATGGTGCTCAGGGATGTGCTGGGTCTCGTGGACAACGCGAGGGAGGCAAAGAGGGTGCTTAACGAGGGCAACGTGCTCGTGGACGGTAAGGTCAGAAGAGAGCCCAAGTTCCCGGTGGGGGTGTTCGATGTGCTCTCCATCCCCAAGCTCGAGAGGCGCTATCGTGTGCTGGTGGACAGGCACGCTCGCCTTTACCTCGTGGAGGACATGGAGCAAAACCTCGTAAAGCTGTACAAGGTTAAGAATAAGAGGATGCTCAGAGGTGGCAGGATTCAGCTCAACCTCCATGATGGTACCAACATCCTCGTGGAGGACGAGGGCATCAGGCCAGGAGACTCTCTCGTGCTGAGCCTTCCAGACAAGAGTATCATCGAGCATGTTCCGTTCAGGAAGGGCACCCTCGGATACGTTGTGGAGGGTAAGCACGCTGGCGAACTCGCCAAGGTGAAGGACATCCACGTGTTCAAGCGCCCCACCAAGAACACCGTGACTCTCGAGGTGCGTGGTGAGGTTGTGGAGACTGTGGTGGACTACGTGTTTGCTCTGGGCAGGGAGGAGCCAGCCATAAGCATTCCAGAGACGTTAGAGGAGGTGGCGTGATGGCTGAGAATCCCATGAGGGCGCTCGTGGTGGACAAGGTCGTGGTGCACATGTGTGTGGGCGAGAGTGGGCAGGCCCTTGTCAATGGAGAAAGCATCCTCGAGCAGATATCGGGCCAGAAGCCAGTGCGCTCCAAGGCAAAAAAGACATTGCCGAGCTTTGGCATAAAAAAGAGGGAGCCCATTGCTGCCAGAGTGACCTTAAGGGGCAAGCGGGCGGTGGACTTTCTCACACACGCTCTCGACATCGTGGACAGACAGATTCCAGGGGCGAGCTTTGACGAGAATGGGAACTTCTCCTTTGGCATAGAGGAGCACACAGACTTTCCGGGAATGGCATATGACCCTAACATAGGCATATATGGAATGGACGTCACGGTGTGCATCGCAAGGCGCGGATACAGGGTGGCCAGAAGAAGAAGGCAGAGGGCAAGGCTCGGTGCCCATCATAGGGTGACGAGGGAGGAGGCGATGCAGTTCATGAGGGACGCCTTCGGTGTGGAGGTGGTGTGATTGGTGCAGACGAAGAGGAGCTTTGGAAGAGGTGCTCACGAGTGCAGGCGATGTGGTAGAAAGCAAGGGCTCGTGAGAAAGTATGGCATCTACCTTTGCAGACAGTGCTTCAGGGAGATTGCCAACAAGATGGAGTTCGAGAAGTACTGAGGTGAGTGTGATGTCTCTCAATGATCCGCTGGCAGATGCCCTTTCTGCCATAAAGAATGCCGAGGCTGTTGGAAAACTCTCATGCACGCTCAAGCCCGCGTCCAAACTGATTGGCAGCGTGCTCAGGGTGATGAGGGAGTACGGATACATCGAGGAGTTCGAGTTCATAGATGATGGCAAAGCCGGAGAGTTTCATGTCAAGCTCAGGGGCAAGATAAACACGTGTGGTGTCATCAAGCCCAGGTTTTCTGTGAGGCTCACCGAGTTTGAGAAGTGGGAGGCAAGGTTTCTGCCAGCAAGGGGGTTTGGAGTGCTGATACTAACCACCCCCAAGGGCGTGCTCTCGCATTACGAGGCACGAGAGATGGGGACAGGAGGTCAGCTGCTGGCATACGTGTACTGAGGTGAGGCTCATGGGCAAGGAGATAAGAAAGACCATACCCATCCCAGAGGGAGTGATGGTGAAAAAGGAAGGCAATGTGCTCACTGTGAGCGGGGAGCTTGGAACCCTCACGAGGGAGTTCACATATCCCAACATCGTGGTGGATGTTCAGCAGGATGAGGTGGTGGTGGACACCCGCGTCCCAAGGCGCATCTACAAGGCGATGGTGGGCACGTTCGCATCCCACATCCAGAACATGATCAAGGGAGTGCGTGAGGGATACAGGTACGAGCTCAAGGTCGTGTTCTCCCACTTCCCAATCCAGCTCTCTGTGGAGGAGGGCAGGGTGGTAATCCAGAACTTCCTTGGTGAGCGAAGCCCAAGATATGCCTCAATCGTCGGGGACACCAATGTGGAGATTTCGGGAGATCGTGTGATTGTGAGCGGGATAAACAAGGAGGATGTTGGCCAGACAGCCGCCAACATCGAGCAGGCGACACGCATCAAGCGGCTCGACCCGAGGGTGTTTCAGGACGGAGTATACATCGTGGCGAAGGGTGAATGACATGAGCGACACTGTAGAGAGAATGCTCAACATCCGCAGGCGACAGAAGGCGAGCAAGCCCAAGTTCAGAAGGTACGGATGGCGCACCAAGGCAAAGCTCTCCAGCGCTTGGAGAAGGCCCAGAGGGCTGCACAACAAGCTGAGACAGCACATAAGAGCAAAGGGAAGGGTTGTGCGCGTTGGCTTTGGCTCGCCACGCATTGTGAGGGGCTATCATCCCTCTGGGGTGCAGGAGGTGCTCGTGCACAACCCATCCATGCTCGATTCCGTGGATGGGAGCACACAGGCCGTTCGAATCGCTGGAGGGGTGGGGCGCAAGAAGAGACTTGAGATACAGAGAAGGGCAGCCGAGCTTGGAATAAGGGTGTTGAATCCCGTTGAGGAGCCAGTAGAAGGGGAGGCAGGTGAGGACAATGACTGACCTCAGAGTGCAAAAGAGGATGGCTGCAAGCCTGCTTGGTGTGGGCGAGGGCAGGGTATGGATAGACCCCGAGGAGGCTGAAGAGGTCTCCAAGGCAATCACCAGGCAGGATGTGCGCGAGCTCATAGAGAAAGGAATAATCAAAAGAAAGCCAGTGCAGGGCATCAGCAGGGTGAGGGCAAGAGCTCTTGCTGCAAAGCGGGCGTATGGACACCGGAAGGGGCCTGGCTCGAGAAAGGGTGCGAAGGGCGCGAGAGCTCCCCGCAAGGAGCAGTGGATAAAGCGTATAAGGGCCCAGAGACGGCTGCTCTCAGAGCTCAGAGACAGTGGAAAGCTTACGAGGTCTGAATACCGCATGCTGTACAGAAAGTCAAAGGGTGGGGAGTTCAGGAGCACTGCCCATCTCAGAACATATATAGAGACGCACATCGCTGAGCGGAGTGAGTGATATGGCCACAGGACCGGGATATAGAGTTCCGTTCAGGAGGAGAAGGGAGGGCAGGACGAACTACAGAAAGAGGCTCGCCCTGCTGCTTTCCAACAAGCCAAGGATGGTGGTCAGAAAGAGCAACAGGGATGTGCTCATCCAGCTCGTGGAGTTCTCCCGAGAGGGTGATCGCACTGTGCTCACATGCAGTGCGCGCATGCTCAGGAGGTATGGGGCTGAGCCTCCATTTAAGAGCGTTCCAGCCGCCTATCTCACAGGGCTGCTGTTTGGATACAGGGCTCTTGAGGCAGGATATGAGGAGGCGGTGCTCGACATAGGGCTTGCCACCTCCACAAAGGGTGGAAAGGTGTACGCTGCCGTGAAGGGAGCACTGGATGCTGGTCTGCACGTGCCCTGCGATGAAGAGATGTTCCCAGATGAGACGAGGCTCAGGGGCGAGCACATACGGGACTATCGTGGGGTGGACGTGCCCTCGGTGGTCGAGACCGTAAAACAGAATATATTGAAGGAGTACGGTGATGGTCGATGAGTGGTATCAGGGGTGGCAGGAGAGCCAGAGGTCCCGGTGCAGAGGAGATTGACCTATCAGAGTGGAAGCCAAGGACAAGGCTCGGCAGGCTGGTTGCCTCTGGAGAGATTGCGAGCATTGACGATGCGCTGCTCTCTGGGCTTCCCCTGCGGGAGCCAGAGATTGTGGACATGCTGCTGCCAGGGCTTGCCGATGAGGTCCTCGAGGTGAACATGGTCCAGAGGATGACCGACTCTGGAAGACGCGTGAAGTTCAGGGTGACCGTGGTGGTGGGAAACTCGGATGGCTACGTGGGCGTGGGCCATGGCAAGGATGTGCAGGTGGGTCCAGCCATCAGGAAGGGCATAGAGAACGCCAAGCTCAACCTCATCAAGGTAAAGAGGGGCTGTGGCTCGTGGGAGTGTGCATGTGGAACAGAGCACTCGGTCCCGTTCGATGTGGTGGGTAAGTGCGGCAGTGTGAGGGTAAAGCTGCTTCCCGCTCCTCAGGGGCTTGGAATAGCCGCCGCTCCCACTGCACGCAAGGTTCTCGAGATGGCGGGCATCAAAGACGTGTGGACGCGCACCACTGGGGAGACGAGGACCACCATCAACTTTGCCAAGGCCACATTCGACGCACTTCGCAAGGTCAATTTAATGAAAACCCCAGACAGGATACATGTGGGCGTGAGAGAGGGTGAGGAGTGATGTACGCAGTGGTTAGGCTCAGAAGCACCATAAAGACCAAGCCAGACATCAGGACCACTCTCAAGTTACTCAACCTCACGAGGAACAACCACTGCACGCTGGTGCAGGACACTCCCCACTACAGGGGAATGCTTCAGGTGGTGAAGGACTACGTGGCATACGGTGAGGTGGATGCAGACATTATCGAGGAGCTGCTCACTCACAGGGGTGAGCTCGTCGGGGGCAGGAGGCTCACCGATGAGTATCTGAGGGAGCACACACCTTTCTCTTCCATCAGGGAGCTCGCAGAGAAGCTCTCCGCAGATGAGATCAGACTGAAGGATGTTCCCAACCTGAAGCCCGTGCTGCGCCTTCACCCACCCCGCAAGGGACACAGGGGCATCAAGAGGACGTATCAGCAGGGTGGGGAGCTCGGCTATCATGGAAAGGCTATTGCCGAGCTGCTTCACAGGATGAGGTGATGGCAATGCAGATCAAGAAGTTCAGGGGCACGAGAACGTGTGGCGGTGGCACCCATAAGAACCGCAGGGGTGCTGGCAACAGAGGTGGAAGAGGCGGCGCAGGAGATAACAAGCATCACTTCGTGAAGAACCTCCTCGCGGGCATGAGAAGGGGGAAGCATGGATTTAAGCGCCCCATGGCGGTGTCGAGACCCACCCACACGATTAATGTGGGGGAGCTCGAGCAGCTCGTGCATGCCCTCATGGCTACTGGTGCACCCTCCCATGTGGTGAACACAGAGGAAGAGCCCGTAAGGGTGAACGTTGGTTCACTCGGGTTCGACAAGGTGCTGGGCTCTGGAAGAATGAGCACCCCAATGGTTGTGGTGGCACGGGAGTTCTCTGCCTCCGCCATCGAGAAGATAGAGGCAGCAGGTGGTAGGGCAGTGTTTGAGGAGTGAGAGGGGGAAGGCTGGTTGGATGAGCAGACCAAGCTGCGGCTCGTGGAGATATTCAGCAAGCTGCCAGCTGTCAGGCGTCCCGAGGGACACGTGCATTTCAAGCAGAAGATGTACTGGACGGCGGGCATTCTCATCCTCTATTTCGTGCTCGCCAACATCCCCCTGTTTGGCCTCTCACCACAGTCAATAGACCTGTTCGAGAGCTACAGGGCGTTCTTTGCAGGAGCCTCGGGCACCATCATACTGCTCGGAATTGGGCCAATCGTCACGGGCTCCATCGTGCTTCAGCTGCTTGTGGGCGCGGGCGTGCTCAAGCTGGACCTGAGTCAGCCTCTCGATCAAGCCGTGTTTCAGGGGCTTCAGAAGGCGCTCGTAATACTGATGATAGTGGTAGAGGGTCTGCCACAGGTGCTGGCTGGGTACATCGCTCCGGACCCTGCCCTTGCGAGCACGCTCGGCATCTCGCTGGGCACGCTCTCCATGATTCTGTTCATCCAGATATTCATAGGGGCACTGCTCATTCTCTACATGGATGAGGTGGTGTCCAAGTGGGGTATAGGCTCTGGCGTGGGTCTGTTCATCGTGGCTGGCGTCTCTCAGGGCATCATTACGGGACTGCTCAACTGGCAGATGGTGGAGGGACTGCCCGCTGGGCTCATCCCAAGGTGGATATATCTGCTGCAGCATGACTTTGGTGAGTTTGTTGCCAACTCCACCCTGATAGAGGTGCTGGTCACCACCCATCTGCTCGCCCTCATATCCACGGTGGCAATCTTCCTGTTCGTGGTGTTCGCAGAGAGCACCCGCATCGAGATTCCCCTTGCCCATGCGGCCGTCAGGGGGGCCAGGGGAAGGTTCCCTGTGAAGCTGATATACGCCAGCGTGCTGCCCATGATTCTGGTGAGGGCACTGCAGGCCAACATCCAGCTGTTCGGCACGGTGCTCTCATCGAGGGGCATCAACGTGCTTGGAGAGTATGTGCTCACGCCCGGAGGGGGCTCGTATCCTGTACCGGGCTCCATAATGTACTACCTCAACCCCATCCATGGTCCGAGCGACTGGATTCCATCGTTGGTGGTGCACAACGAGACGGTTGGCCAGATTGCGCTGAGGCTCGGCGTGGATGCCTTCCTGCTCGTGGTCGGAGGCATAATATTCTCCATATTCTGGGTGGAGACAACGGGAATGGGCGCGAAGAATGTGGCTCAGAACATCCACATGTCTGGAATGCAGATTCCGGGCTACAGACGCAGCATTGGCTCCATCGAGAGGGTGATGAGACGGTACATCCCGAAGGTGACTGTGCTGGGTGGAGCCACCATAGGTGTGCTCACACTGGGTGCGAGCATGCTGGGCACGCTGGGAGGCGTGGGAGGCACGGGGCTGCTGCTCACGGTGTCCATTGTGTATCGACTGTACGAGGACATAGCCTCTGAGCAGATGATGGAGATGCACCCCATGCTCAGACAGTTCTTTGGGAGGGAGAAATGAGGCTCGTGATGTTTGGAGCCCCTGGGGCTGGAAAAGGCACACAGGCAAAGAGGCTTTCAGAGCATCTGGGCGTGCCTCACATCTCCACAGGGGATATGCTTCGGGAAAACATCGAGCAGCGCACAGAGCTTGGCAGGGCTGCCAGGAGCTACATGGACAGGGGAGAGCTCGTGCCAGACGACATCATAAATGGTATGGTGAGGGTGCGGCTTGAAGAGAGCGATTGTGAGCATGGTTTCATCCTCGATGGCTATCCCAGAACAATTCCACAGGCTGAGGCGCTCGATCGCATGCTCGGTGAGATGGGCATTGAGCTGGATGCTGTGTTCGACCTCGAGGTTCCAGATGAGGAGATTGTGAGGAGGCTTTCTGGAAGGAGAGTGTGCAGGCAATGTGGTGCGAGCTATCATGTGGTTTTCAACCCCCCAAAGCAGCCCGGCGTGTGCGATGTGTGCGGTGGGCAGCTCTATCAGCGAGAGGATGACACGGAAGAAGCGGTACTCAACCGCATCGCAGTGTACAAGCGAAAGACCAAGCCCCTGCTCGAGTACTATACGAGGCGGGGTTTGATGAGGACTGTGGATGGCACTGGCTCAATCGATGAGATATTCGGCAGGCTCTTGGGCTTGCTGCCTGGAGGCAAGTAGTATGAAGAAAAAGAGACAGCAGATGTATGCTGGGGTGGCAAAGGGTGTGGACAGAGGCCTCATTGCCCTCGGCCTGTTTCTGATGCTCGGTGCAGTGCTGTTGGGCACAGACTTTCGAGACACTGTGGGCAGCATTGTGGGCGGAGTGCTCTCACCCCTCACGGCCATGCTGCCAATGGACATGGTGATTTTCGTGCTCGCTGTGATCACGGGTCTGTATTCCTCGCTCATACAGAAGTACACCATGGACTGGACCCTCATGCACAGGATACAGGACAAGATGCGGAAATTTCAGCGGGAGTACATGGAAGCTCAGAAGGCAGGAAACAAGCAGAAGCTTGCAAAGCTCGAGCAGGAGCGTGCCCAGATGATGGCAGAGCAGGGGCAGATCATGAGGCAGCAGTTCAAGCCCATGATGTACATCACAGTGGTCACCCTGCCCATATTCTACTGGTTATATCTTCAGGTGAATGCCGCCCCCTACACTATGGTTTTGCCCGTGCTGGGAGAGAGGTCGCTCTCTCAGGGCATTATGGGCTTTCTTCAGTACTGGATTGTGTGGTACGTGCTGTGCTCGCTCATGATAAGCCAGGTGATCAGAAAGGCGATAGATGTTGGAGGGAGGTAGTTGAGGCTCGCAATAGGCGGGCTTCCCGGAAGCGGCACCACCACCCTCGCAAGGCTGCTCTCAGAGAGGCTCGGCATTCCCATGGTGTCCTCTGGTGAGCTGTTCAGAGAGATGGCGAATGAGAGGGGGCTCTCACTCTCTCAGTTTGGAGAGCTGTGTGAGAGGACGCCAGAGGTGGACAGAGAGATAGATGAGAGGATGCGTAGAGCTTCACGGGAGATGGATAGTGGAATCTTCGAGGCAAGGCTGGCTGCACACTTTGCCATCGCCGACCTTAAGGTGTGGCTGAAGGCGCCAGCAGAGGTTAGAGCCATGAGGGTTGCCCAGAGAGAGGGAATCGAGGTAGAGCGGGCACTCTCGGTGATGCTCGAGCGGGAGAAGAGCGAGCACACACGGTACATGAAGTACTACGGCATAGACCTTCATGACCTTAGCCCATATGATGTCGTGCTCGACTCCCATACGTTTAACCCCGAGCAGCTTGCGGAAATCGTGCTGTGCTGCATTGCTCAGCTGTCTTCCGGAAGGTGAGCATGGAGAGAAAGTTACTTCACAGGATGAGGGCCGAGAGCGACCCAGCGTATGGGTGCCGCCCAGTGGCACGACCGATGGAGGAGTACCTGCGGATGGGCGTGGTGAACATAGACAAGCCGGCAGGTCCCACGAGCCACGAGGTGTCTGCCTGGGTCAGGGATATACTGCACATCGAGAGGGCTGGGCACGTGGGAACCCTCGACCCCCATGTGAGTGGTGTGCAGCCCATACTGCTGGGAAATGCCACGAGGGCTGCCCTCGCACTCTCGAGAATCGACAAGGAGTACGTGTGTCTCATGGAGCTCCACAGCTCTGTACCCACATCTGTGGTTGAGCAGGTGCTGGAGGAGTTCACGGGCGAGATATATCAGATGCCTCCTATGAAGAGTGCCGTCAAGCGTCAGCTCAGGGTGCGCACCATACACCACATCAGCCTGATAGAGCACGAAGACAGGAGGGTACTGTTCAAGGTGGGATGTGAGGCTGGCACCTATATCAGAAAGCTGTGCTTTGATATAGGAGAGGTGCTGGGCTTTGGTGCCCACATGAGGGAGCTGAGGCGCACAAGGAGTGGGCAGTTCTCAGAAAAGGCGTTGTTCACGCTCCATCAGCTGAAGGACGCCTATGTGGCGTATGAGGAGGGAGACGATTCTGAGCTGAGAAGAGTGGTGCGTCCGGTGGAGGAGGCTCTCACCCACCTGCCCGCGATATATGTGCGAGACAGTGCAGTAGATGCCCTGTGCAGAGGGGCATCGCTCGCAGCACCAGGTGTGGTTTCGGTGGATGCCTCGATGAAAATGGGTGACCTCGTGGCGGTGTACACCCTCAAGGGCGAGGTGGTGGCGCTTGCAGACGCTCAGATGGATGCCACGTCTGCATACGAGGCAGAGGGGGGAATCGTTGCCACACCAAGGCGCGTGCTCATGCCACCTGGCACGTATCCTAAGGGATGGACATCTAGGGCATAGGGCATCGAGGAGTCAACCACTCACCGTCAAACGGTGTGTAGTCCTTAGGACATGAGCTTGGGTGACCGCAGCCCCTGCAATAGCTGCATCAAAAAGTTAACTTGCAATTCCCCCAAGTTTTTGCGTTGCTTCCGACTGAAAAGAGGGTGCATCATCGCCCAAGGAACCACCATAGAACGAGAAAGAAGATGGAAAGGTGTACCGTGAGCATTATCAGCCAGAACCACTTCACGATTAGCACTCTGGTCCTAATGCTAACCCTCACCTGCCTCCTCCTTGACCTTCTTTATGCGCTTTAAGGCGAAGAAGCTTTCCCTCTCGATTTCGTCCAGTCTCATGGAGATGTACGCCATCTGCTCCTCAGAGCGAGGGATGAGGATGAACTCGATGGCGTTCACCCTTCTCTTGGTCTTCTCGATGTCCCGAAGCAGGCGTCTGATGGCGGTCTCCTTCTCGGCTATCTGCAGCACGAGGTCGAGCGCTCTCTCGAAGTGCTTCATCACCTCGTCTATCTTGGCAGAGCCCTCGAGCACGCTGCTCTCCCTCGTGAGCAGGCTCTTGATAACATCGAGCTCGCTCACCTCTGGCACCTTGACGCCCATGATGTTCTTGCTGCTCACCCTCAGACCCTTTTTGTCGATGGCATCAACGGCGAGGGCAATGCTCTCGAGGGCGAGCGCGCCGTGCTGAATCTCAGCAGAGGCGAGCGCCCTGTAGGCTGCGTTCAGCTGCTTGTACAGTTCTCCCTGAAGGTCTCCGGCTTCCCTGAGTATTCTGAAGAACTCGAGGATGAGTGCATCTCGCTTCTGCTTGAGCAGCTTGTGCCCCTCTTTAGCGAGCTTGATACGCTGCTTGAGCTTTATCAGCTCCATCCTCGTTGGCTTTATTCTTTCCCCACTTACAGCCATGCTCACTCACGCCTGCTGCTTCATCTTTTCCCACACTGGCCTGCCATACTTTTCGATGTGGTCGAGCTTTATTCTCTTCAGCTCGCTCTCTGGCAGGATGGACAGCAGCTCCCATCCAAGGTCGAGGGTCTGCTCGATATCCCTGTTCTCGTACCTACCCTGTGTGACAAACCGCTTCTCATACTCATCTGCGAACTGGAGGTACTTCTTGTCGCTCTCTGTGAGTGCTTCCACACCCACCACGGCAGCGAGATTCCTCACATCTCGACCCTCTGCATACGAGGCATACAGCTGGTCGGCGACGCCCCTGTGGTCCTCTCTTGTCTTGCCCGCTCCGAGGCCAGAGTTCATGAGCCTCGAGAGCGAGGGCAAAACGTCCACTGGTGGGTATATCCCCTTCCTGTGAAGCTCTCTGGAAATCACGATCTGGCCCTCGGTGATGTAGCCAGTGAGGTCTGGAATGGGGTGTGTGATATCGTCTCCTGGCATGGAGAGAATTGGGAGCTGGGTGATGGTGCCCTTCTTGCCCTGGATGCATCCAGCTCTCTCGTATATTGACGAGAGGTCGGTGTACATGTATCCAGGATATCCACGTCTTCCCGGCACCTCGCCCCTCGCAGAGGCTATCTCTCGCAGTGCCTCGCAGTAGTTGGTCATGTCGGTGAGAATCACGAGCACCTGCATGTCCTCTTCGAAGGCGAGGTACTCGGCCATTGTGAGCGCCATTCTCGGAGCAATCAGTCTCTCCATTGAGGGGTCATCTGCGAGGTTCAGGAACAGCACGGCTCTCTCGAGCGCTCCCGTCCTCTCGAAGTCCTTGATGAAGAACTGTGCCTCCTCGTGAGTGATGCCCATGGCGGCGAACACGACGGCAAACGCCTCCTCCTCCTTCAGCACCTTTGCCTGTCGCGCAATCTGCACCGCCATCTCATTGTGGGGAAGCCCCGCAGCAGAGAATATGGGAAGCTTCTGCCCCCTCACAAGGGTGTTCATGCCATCGATGGTGGAGATACCAGTCTGAATGAACTCAGCAGGGGGCCTTCGGGTGTAGGGGTTAATTGCCATCCCGATGATCTCGACCTTCTCCTTGGCGACGATGGCAGGTCCCTTGTCCCTTGGCTCTCCAAGGCCAGAGAACACCCTTCCGAGCATCTCATCAGATACGCCGAGCCGTGCGGTCTCCCCCAGAAACCTCACCCTCGTGCTCTTCGTGCCAAGGCCAGTGGTGTCTCCGAATATCTGCACCACTGCCATTCCCTTGCTGGTCTCGAGCACCTGCCCCTTCACTTTCTCACCAGAGGGCATGGTGACCTCCACCATCTCACCATAGCCAACGCCCTCCACGCCCTCTACGAAGATAAGAGGCCCCTCGACGTTTCTTACAGTCTCGTACTCCTTCAGTGCCATCTTCTCTCACCCCTGCAGAGCCTCGAACTCCCTGTCTATGTGTTCGTTGATTTCCTCTACCCTCTCCTCGATTATGTCCTCTGGAATCTCCTTCATCCTCGCAATCTCGCTTCTTACGTGCATGGACTTGATTTTCTCGAAGCTCACACCCATGTAGAGGGCATCCATCGCGCGCTGGTGGAACTTCATGATGGTCCGCAGCATGAGGTACTGCTTTTTGAGCGAGGAGTAGGTGTCCACCTCGTGGTAGGCACTCTGCTGCAGAAAGTCCTCTCTGAGCATGCGAGCACTCTCGAGCACCATTCTCTCCTCCTCTGGAAGGGCGTCTGGGCCCACGAGCTGCACAATTTCCTGAAGCTCTGCTTCCTTCTGGAGCACCTTCATGGCTTCGTTCCTGAGAGGCATCCAGTTGGTGGAGATGTTCTGGCTAAACCACTCCCCGAGGTTCTCCAGATAGAGGGAGTAGGAGAGCAGCCAGTTGATGGCTGGGAAGTGCCTGCGGTGGGCGAGTGAGGCATCGAGTGCCCAGAACACCCTCGCCACCCTCAGCGTGTTCTGCGATACGGGCTCCGAGAGGTCGCCACCCGGGGGAGATACAGCCCCTATGATGCTCACAGACCCCATCCTGCCGTTGCCGATACACTTCACCCTGCCAGCCCTCTCATAGAACTCGGCGATCTTCCTTCCAAGGTATGCTGGATATCCCTCCTCACCCGGCATCTCCTCGAGCCTTCCTGAAATCTCTCGCAGCGCCTCTGCCCACCTCGATGTGGAGTCTGCCATCAGGGCAACATCATATCCCATGTCCCTGTAGTACTCGGCGATTGTGATGCCCGTGTAGATGGAAGCCTCTCTCGCTGCCACTGGCATGTTGGATGTGTTGGCGATGAGCACAGTCCTCTCCATCAGCGGCAGCCCAGTTTTTGGGTCCTCCAGCTCTGGAAACTCGGTGAGCACATCGGTCATCTCGTTGCCACGCTCACCACATCCTATGTACACCACGACGTCGGCATCTGCCCACTTGGCGAGCTGATGCTGTGTCACAGTCTTGCCGCTTCCGAACGGTCCGGGAATGCACGCAATTCCACCCTTGGCCACCGGAAAGAACGTGTCGAGAACTCGCTGACCCGTGATCAAGGGGATGTTGGGCTCGTACTTCTCCACAACCGGACGCCCACGTCTGACGTACCAGCTCTGCATCATCGGTATGTCCTTCTCCTCCCCCTGCTTCGTCTTGATGGTGCACACGGGGTCATTCACGGTGAAGGAGCCATCCTCAATTGAGGTGATGAACCCCTCAACCCCGTGGGGTACGAGCACCCTGTGCTGGATGGCGGCGGTCTCCTGCACGGTGCCCAGAATCGCGCCAGGCTGCACGGCATCACCCTCTTTCATCTCTGGCACGAAGTCCCACTTTTTCTTCATGTCGAGCGGGCTGACCTGCACACCTCTTCGGATGTAGTCTCCAGCTTCGAGGGCAACGAGGTCGAGGGGGCGCTGGACGCCATCATAAATGGACCTTAGCAGCCCAGGTCCAAGCATGGTGGATAGGGGCATGTGAGTGTTCACAACTTCCTCGCCGGGAGTTAGCCCGCTGGTATCTTCATATACCTGAATTGTGGCTTTGTCTTCTCTGATCCTGATAATCTCACCTATCAGCTTGTGCTCGCCCACCTGTACCACATTGTACATCTGGGCATCGTACATCTCATCTGCAACGACCACAGGTCCAGAAACCTTGCTAAGAACTCCCATGACTATCCCACCTCATTTCATCAGCTCTACTCCCAATGCCTTCTTGATGGTTTCACTCAGCGTCTCGGCGGGAGCGCTCTTGGCAGCCTCTCTGTCTGGTATGAATACCACCACGGGTTTTGCCATCTGCTCCAGCTCCTTGGCAAGCCTCCAGTGGAGGTGCTCCCTTATTTTCAAGTCTGCGATGATTATCCCCACATCTCTCTCCTTGAGCAGCTCCTCGAGCTTCTTTGCACCCTCCTCTGGGGGGAGGGTGTAGTGCTCATCCACACCAGCCAGCCTGAACCCCAGCGTCATCGCACCATCACCAATCACCGCTATCCTGTCATAGGTGTCCATCCCATCACCTCTCTATCTTCTTGCCGAGTATGCTGTGCTTGCCCATCCCTATGATGTATCTCTCGGTCTCCTCTGGAGGAATCCCATACTCCTTTGTCTTGGCGATTCTCCTGATGTTGGATACCTCTGCCTCCTTGAGATAGAGGTAATGCACGATGACGCTCATGGACAGGCTTCCCAGCGAGAGTCTTGCAAGCCCCTCCTCCATCACGAGCCGCTCGAGCATGTCCTCAAAGGGCACTATGGAGCCCGTGTGCTGGTACTCGTCCATTGCAGGGGTGAGGTCAAAGTATTTCCTCACCTTATTTACGACATCCTCTATTGTCTTTGAGCGGGCGATGTCCCCCATGTCCTTTTCCGGGATGTTCCCCCCTTCGATGAGCACCTTGGGAAGCTCGGTCTCGCTTATTCCCTCGTGGATGAAGCGCAGCACTGTCATCACATTCTTTGCGTCTATCTCTGAGCGCACCTGTCTCTTCACAAACACCTCATCCCCAAACCGCACATCCACGCACTTTGAGAGGTTCTCGTAGTACGCCTTGTACAGTGCGTTGACCATGGGAATCAGGTCTCCGCTCTTTTTGTATGAGTCGAGGTGAGGTGTGAGAAGGGAGTGGAACTTCGTGCCCACGAGCGCCAGCACCACACCCTCCACATCCTTGGCATCCATGAGTGCCTTTATGTCCTCCTTGGTGAGGATGCCCGCAAACACCAGATAGGGCTCTATCTCCTTGAACTCTTTGCCAGTCCGCTTTGCCTGAAGCACCGTCCTCAGATTCCACACGTCCCATTTTCCCAGAATGGCGTTGACTGTCTTCCTCGCCACTCTTGGTGTTAGCGCTCTGACCTTGCGTGCCGTGGCTGCAAACTCCCGCGAGAGTGCCAGCTCTATGAGGTCGACCCCACTGTACTCTACAGAGAGCTCTGCGATATATGGTTTATATGGTGTGTTATCCAGGAAGGCAATCATCTCTGGAATGCTCTTGACGTGGATGAGGTTGAGCATCTGCTCCTCAGTGAGGAGTTCTGGTTTCATCGCCCTTATTCTGGCGTTGGAGTAGGCGTAGGTGAACACCCTGTTGGTCATCGCTCTTCACCGAATATGTGGTTATACACCTCAAGTCGAATGCTCTCCATCTTCTCCTCGACAAGGCTCTCGAGGGTGTTCTCGAACCTCACACTACCATCAGGGCTCACGAGCACCACACCACCCCTCGATTCGAGGGGCTCATCCGAGACCACGAGACTGGGAAACTCGGCAGCGATAGCTTTAACCTTCTCGAGGTCGTGGGGTGCAGCGTAGACGGTTGCGGAGCCCCCAAGCTCCCGCACTCCCTGCTGTATCGCCCTTCTCAGCATCTCTTGGTATTCTGGAGAGTCCCTGAGACTCTCCAGCACATCCCAGAGCTGGTGGATTGCCCTCTGGACTACCTCCTCCCTTGCCTCCACAATCATTCTTCGGGCATCGAGCCTCGCGCTGGATAGCCTCTCCCTTCGCTCAGAGGCTGCAAGACGCCTTGCCTCCTCCTCGTAGCTCAGGATGAGCTTCTCCTTTTCGCGCTCGGCATCCTTCAGAATGGCGTCTGCCTGTGCCTTCCCCTCCTCGAGAATCTTTGCCCTTCTCTGCTGAGTCTCTTGCTCGATGTCCTCGATGATCTCGGTAAGCCCCATGCTCCTCACCGCGTAAGATGCTCAGCCGAAGATTCTGAGCAGAAGAATCAGCGACACCACGAACCCGAATATGAGCAGCGTCTCTGGGATGACCATCAGGAAGAGTACGGTTCCGAGCTTCTCAGGCTTTTCCGCCACCACACCTATGCCAGCAGAGCCGATGGCTCCCTGTGCTATTCCAGTGCCGATACATCCACCTACCATGGATATGCCCGCACCAATTGCAATCATTCCCCAGTCGGTCAGTTCTGCAACCATCTCTACTCACTTCCTTACTCGTTATGACCATACTTCACGTACTTGCCTATGAACCTGAACGGTGCAAACAGCACGCCATTGCCCTCATAGAATCTGGAGAAGAACTCCACATAGTGCAGTCGAATGCCCTGAAGGAAGGGCTCGAACACCCCGAGCACGAAGTTCACGGTGTGCCCTATGAGAAATATCAGGAGCATCACGAGGATGAGGGTTATGGAGCCATGCTCTATGGCAATAGCAAGCCGCTCGTCCAGCACGAGGGCAAGGATGAGGGACACCAGCCCCACGCCGAGAATTCGGGTGTACGAGAGCACAAAGCTCGCAAGCGATGAGATCTCCATCACTGCCATAGGTCCCTCTGTCTTCAGGTTGATCAGCAGCCCACCGAGCAGCATACCCACACCGAGCATGGATGAGGCACTTGCCATCGGGTTCAATGGTACGTCCATGAAGAAGTTGTATACGAGCAGCACGCCACCGTACAGTATCAGGAGCCAGCCCATCTTGCTCAGCATGTGGTCGTACTCTCTGTGCTTGTAGGTATGTATTATCCCGAGCACATAGCCAAGTGTGATGTGGGCAATTCCCACAAAGATTATGAGCACCAGCAGCTCTGGAACGGCGTGCAGCCTTGGAAGCAGGGGCTCATAGAACGGAATCTCCAGCCCGAAGAACTCACCATAGATTAGCCCGAAGACGATGGTGGCGATGGCAGCAAATATGAGTGCCTCGCCGAGTTCTACAAACGCAGCCGCGTATCTCGAGAGCTTCTTTATGAGCAGATATGAGAGTCCGAGGATTAGCAGCGCATACCCGATGTCTCCGAGCATCATTCCAAAGAATATCGGAAACGTGATTGCCATGAATATGGTGGGATCCCACTCCGTGCTCTTGGGCCACGAGAAAAAGCCCACCAGAAACTCCATTGATTTGAGGGCACGGGGGTTGTTGAGCAGTGTCGGGGGAAGCTCGTCGGTGTTTTCGGTCTCTATGAGTGTCCTCCCCTCTGTGATGGCGTTCAGCGTCTGCTCTATGGACTGTCTATTGCGCACTGGAATCCAGCCTGTGAGTACAAAGATGTGCTCCTCCCTCGCGAACTTGAGGGGTGCCTTCGCCTGCTCCGCCTCAATCTCGAACATCTCCCGCAGCACTGCCACCTTCTCATAGTACTCATCCGAGAGCTCGTCGATGCGAGCCTCTATCCTGGAAAGCTCCGAGGCTATCTCCACGAGCTTTCTCTCGGTCTGGGCAATCACCTCGCCGGGCTTTCCCCTCACCCTTGGTAGGTCGAGAATGGAGCACGAGAAGCCCTCCAGCAACTCGAGGGTCTCCGATGCGAGCTTTTTGTCCACTGCGAGCAGGAACACCACCTGCTTTCCTCTCTTTGTCTTTGTGGGCGGCCCCACGAGGTAGTCAAACTTCGTAGTTCTCTCGGAGAGGGCGGAGATGAACTGCTCGAACTCGCTCGCCTCAATCCTGCCAGATATGAACGCCACAGATTCCACTTCAAACAGGGAAAAATCGAGTCCAAAGGCTTCAAGCTCGCTTACCACTTCTTTTATTCCTTCCTGCTCTCGCCTAAGCTCGTTGAGCTTCTCCTTTTCGGCAAGCAACGCTGCGAGCTCATCGTCGATGCCTATCTCTCTTGCCTGCTCGAGCATCTGCTCGAGGGGCAGCTTTTCATACATGTTCTCAATGTGCCTTGGCTTGAGGGCAGCCTCAAGCCCCCTTAGCCTCATGAGCTGTTCTGAGATTGTGGGAAACTTGTCGAGGGGCTTGTCTGGCTGCGTGTGCTCCAGCACCTCATCACTTACCTTCTCCAGCTGCACGCAGCCTGCCTTGTGAAGGGCTTCTATTACCTTCTCCAGATCACGGCGCACGCCCGTGACCCTCACAAGCTCCATCTTCTCTGGACGCAGCATCTCAACCCACTCAGATTTCAGACGTTATAATCCTGTGAGCCAGCTCCCTGATGAACTCATCAGAGGCACTCAACTTCCTGATATCTCCTGCCTCCTCTTTTGCCTTGGAGAGAATGTGAGCCACCTCTTCATCGACCTTTTTCCTCTCGGACTCGAGAAAGTTCTGCTTTTGCTCTTCTGCAAGCTTTCGAGCTTCATCCAGCAGAGCCTTTGCCTTTCTCCTGGCATCGGCTATAATCGCCTCTTTTTCAAGCTCAGCAGCCTTGATTTCCTCTCTTGCCCGATTTTCTACTTCCTTTAGAGTGATAAGCGAGCTCTCAAAGGAGTGCATGACGGCATACACAGAGCTATCATTATATAAATCTTGCGAGCCCCAGGCCGAAAAAACGATAGCAGCATCCTTAATTATCGATTGTGAAAATAACAGAAAAAGGAGAGGAGGTGCGCTCACTCCTGCTTTTCAGCCACCCCAGCCTCTGCGAACGTGCGCATCTCCCTCAGCACCCTAACGCTCGCCTCTGCGATACCAATGCCAAGGGCCGCACCAGTGCCCTCACCAAGCCGCATTCCGAAGTCCAGGATGGGCGTCACTCCCATCTTTTGAAGGATGGCGGTGTGCCCTGGCTCCACAGACCTGTGGGCAGCTATGAGGTAGTCTCGAATGGTGGGGCACAGCTCGTATGCCAGCAGAGCCCCCGCCCCAGAGATGAAGCCGTCGCTGACCACTGGAACCCTTCTCGCACACGCACCCAGTATCACGCCACATATCCCTCCTATCTCGAACCCACCAACCTTTTGCAGCACATCTATGGGGTCGTTGGGGTCTGGCTTGTTTCTGGCGATGGCCCTCTTCAGCACCTCTATCTTCCGAGCAAGCCTCTCATCATCTATCCCAGTCCCTCTTCCAGTGACCTTTTCGATTGGAAGTCCCGTGAACACTGCAGTCATGGCAGAGGAGGGAGAGGTGTTTCCAATCCCCATATCTCCCGTGCCCACGATGTTGCACCCATTCGCATACACCTGCTCAAACACATCGATTCCGGCCTCTATGGATGCTATTGCCTGCTCCCTCGTCATCGCTGGGCCCTTTTCCATATTGTTTGTTCCATGCCCAATCTTCTTGATGATGAGCTTTGGATGCGGCTCGAGCTCGCCCTTTACTCCCATGTCCACCACCACGATGTCTGCCCCCACATGGCGGGCGAGCACATTGATGGCAGCCCCACCCGAGAGGAAGTTGTACACCATCTGCATGGTGACCTCTTGGGGAAATATGCCTATCCCAGACTCCACTATGCCATGGTCACCAGCCATCGTTATAATGTACTTCCTGTCTATGGTGGGTGTGGGATCTTTCGTGATGCCGGCAATCTGTATGGAGATGTCCTCCAGTATTCCAAGGCTTCCAGCGGGCTTGGTGAGCTCCTCCTGACGCTCCCTCGCCTGCTGCATTGCATCCTCATCCAGTGGCTCTATCCGTTCAATCGTTCTTTCCAGCTTCCCCATGATGCTCAACCTACCTTTTCCAGTTAATCAAGTTCATTTTATTTAAATAAAGTCTCTTTGAAATTATGCATATGAACCATCTATAAAAGCCTTTTGATGAAAGTATGCGATGGGCTACACATCTCGCTGGGTGAGAGGTGCATAAGCTACCCAAAACTATATATAAATGCATAAATAACAACACAAAGGTAAGGGGTTGTTTATGAACGCTCTTCGGCACAAGATTAAGCAGAGGTTGGAAAAATACCTCGAAATGGACAAGAGCGGGATTAGGAGCCACCTTATAAAGACTGTGTTAAAGCTGAGGAAGTTCACAGTGGACAAGGTACATCGGATTCTCTCGAGGAAGTTTCCAGTGTCGAGAAACATGGTTGCCTCCATGGTGGGCTACATCTACTCCAAGCTCGGCATTCTTCGCGCTCGAAAGGACTCCTACAAGACCCCCACGGTGTACTATGTGAAAGAGGAGTACCTCGATATCATCACAGCGGCGCTCAAAGGATAACTGTGCCCCGACTCGTCTGTTGGAAAAGTTTAAGGCAAGCAATTTCTGTATATCCGTTGCCTTTGTGGCGAGCTTAGCATCGGCGAGGTGAGCTTGTTTGGTCGTTGATGTCAACAGGTATGTGTGTGGGTACTGTGGAGCCTGTGTGAGTGTGTGCCCCGTAGATGCGCTAGAACTCGTGGAGACGTGGCTTGAGGTACATGAGTGCTGCACGGAGTGTGGGGCATGTGTGAGGGTGTGCCCAGTAGGTGCCCTCGAGGTGAGAGCATGAGTGAGAGCTATGATGTGGTGGTCGTGGGGGCTGGCCCCGCAGGCTCGATTGCCGCAAGAGCTGCTGCCAGAGAGGGCGCAAGGGTACTGCTCATCGAGAAGAGGCAGACCATCGGCGACCCCGTACGCTGTGCGGAAGGTATAGCCAAGGAAGCGGTCCACAGACACATAGACCCTGACCCCAGATGGATAGCAGCGGAGGTGGAGGGGTTCAGAATAGTCTCCCCAGATGGCACTCCACTGGAGATGCGTGGCGTCTCTTCTGGAGAGGTTGGCTACGTGCTGGAGCGCAAGCTGTTCGACAGGGCACTCGCCAGCGATGCAGTGCAGCATGGCGTGGATGTCAGGGTGAAGACAAGGGCAGTGGGGTTGCTGAGGAGCGATGGAGCGGTGCGTGGTGTGGTGATGGAGCACCTCGGCGAGCGCCACGAAGTGGAGGCAGGGGTTGTGATAGGTGCCGATGGCATAGAGTCCAAGGTGGGACGCTGGGCTGGCATAGATACCAGACTTGCACTAAAGGACATAGACGTGTGCGCCCAGATGCTCGTGCACGACCCCTCCATTGACCAGAGCATTTGCCAGTTTTATCTGGGAAACGAGGTGGCTCCCGGGGGATATGCGTGGATATTTCCAAAGGGCAACGAGTGCGCCAACGTGGGGCTTGGAATGCTGGGTTCAAGGTCAAATGGCGGGCTTCCCATGCAGCGCCTTAGGAGATTTGTGAGCGAAAGATTACCCAAAGCCAACATCCTCGAGGTGATGGTCGGCGGGGTGCCCGTGAGCGAGCCGATGCATGGGATCGTGGCAGATGGGCTAATGCTGGTCGGAGATGCTGCCCATCAGTCGAGTGCCCTCACGGGTGGTGGGATTGCCAATGCGATGGATGCTGGTGCAATAGCAGGAAGGGTCGCAGCCGCCGCGATAGCCGATGAGGACACCTCGAGGGAGCGGCTGAGCGAGTATGAAAGGGAGTGGTTCGAGCTTAAGGGCAAGAGCCTGAAGAGGGACTGGGTCGTGAAGGAGCGGCTGGTGAAACTCACGGACGAACAGCTCAATGGCTTCATGCACTCTCTTCAGGGTGTGGAGTTTAGAGAGATGCACGTTCATGAGATACTGGTGCACCTTCTCAAGAGAAATCCCAAGCTGCTATGGTGGCTGAAGGACCTGCTGTAGCTACACATCCCACATGGGCACGAGGTCGCACCCCCCACATGCAAGGCACATCGTTCTGGCGGCCCTTGTATCGAGTCCGTACCTCTCGAGTATTCTTCTGAGCTCTCTTGCCAGATAGAGCAGCCGCTCCTTGCTTGGCCGCTCTGCCTCTATCTCACCCTTTCGCAGGGGGTGGGGGCTGTATGGGCGGAGGATGGGAATCACGCCCATGCGTGCGAGCTCCTCCACGCCATTGAGCACGGTTTCATCACTCTCTCCAAGCCCTATGATGAAGTTAGAGAACACCCTGTTCCTGCCAAACACCTTTACGGCTTCCTTTAGCTCCCCAAGCACCTCATCGAGGTCGCAACCCACACACAACCTTGAAAACAGCTCTCTGTCCATCGTCTCCACATTGTACTTCACCTCATCTGCCCCAGCCTCTTTGAGGCGCCGTGAGGCACCTGGGACGGGATACACGGACACACCTATGGGCACATGGTATCGTCTCTTGAGCTCTCGCACGATATTGCATGCGAGCTCCACCTCCTCCTCCTTGGAGTGGGCAATTCCCGATGTTAAGGCAATTGCCGAAAGAGGTGCTCGCTTCAACCCTTCTTCAATGATTGCCGTAATCTCCTCGAGGCTCTTTCTTTTTCCCCCAAGCTTTGGCACAGGGCAGAACTTGCAGTCCATGATGCACGACTCGGTGATGGTGATGTATGCCTGCTTTGGGCAGTGGGAGAATATCCTGTCGAGCCTACCTCTGATGATTTCTTTGCCCTCGTGAATTATAGCTATCTCATCCCCCCTGGGCACTGCCTCAAGCGGGGCATCGTCCGCTATGGAGAGCCTCACGCGGTGTCCTCTCCACGTTATGAAGAACGACTCGCCCCCGGCACCCGGGCCAGCAGTGGGCACGGTGCTTTCCTCTCCCAGCAGGCTCCGATCTATCCTGCACCTGCCAATGCTGAGCAGATATGCCTTTATCTCTGCGTCCAATTCTGGGGTGTGCATCGTGTGTGCATTTGCCTCATCCATAAAGAGGGTTGTGTTAGTGGCAACCTCTCCAGAGTATATCGGGCAGCTCAAGCTCACACCCCACCACTGGGCTCTCCAGCGAGAAGTTGAGTATCACCTCTGGATGCACCTCTCCAAACAGGCCCATCCTCTCACCATCCAGTAGCACGCTCGCCTGCCTGCCCTCTATGAACGCTGGGTCAGTGCCCTCCTCTATATCGTAGTCGAGCGCCATCTCACGCATCAGGCTGACCACATATGACTTCATCTCGGTGAGGTTTGCCGCAGGATGGGCAGACACAAACGCGAGATGGGTGTGCGTCTTGCCCCTTATGAGCACATCCCCGATGCAGAACAGCCTGTGGGGCATCTCCCTGTGCAGGTTGAGTGAGAGTATTTCCAGCAGGCTTGGAAGCAGGCTTGAGCACACCATTGTGTGCTCCTCAGATATGGGATGAAGTACACGGGTCTCCTCGCCAGCGCTCTTTCTCCTCATCCATTCGTAGTGCACCCTCTCGCACGTGAGTGAGAATGGCATCACCTCGAGAAAGCCCATACCCACCATGAGCTCCCTGAGCATGGCTTTTGCCTCTGAGAGGGGGTGGGGCACGCCCACCGTGGAGGTCTGAGGCAGCTCGTGGGGAATGCGCTCGTATCCGTATCCGATGGCAATATCTTCTATGATGTCCCACTCGTGCAGCACGTCCGCCCTGTACGCTGGAACCTCCACCACAATCTCATCGCCATCTGGATGGGCTCCATATCGCATCCTCTCGAGGCACTCGCACGCCTGCTCCATCGTGAGCTGCACACCTATCAGGGAGCGCACCTCGTCCAGATGCACCCTTCGCCTCTTTGGCGTGAGGTCTGGCGTGATGGTGGTGCCCTCTGGCCCCACCACCCTGACCGCCTCTATGCTTCCTCCCCGCTCTGCAAGCGCAGTGACCACTATGTTCAGTGCGGTGTACACATTTCTGTCGGTGCCCGTGACATCGATGAACAGCTCTGTGCTCTCCTCTGTGATGCGCGTGAGCGTGCCATTGATAATGGGTGGAAACGAGAGCACCTCGTCTCGGGAGTCCACTATCAGCGGATAGCGCTCAAACCCCTTTACGATGTGTCCATATGCTATGCCCTTTGGGTGCCTTTCGAGTATGCTCTCCATGCTCATGCGCTCCTCGAACCCGAGGGGCACGAACTCGAACGAAGGGGACACCGCCTTGTATGTAAAGGGCGGCCTCACGCGGGAGAGGTCGTGCACGCCAATGGACACCTTCTTTCTATCTCTTCCGAGCGCCCAGTGGAGGTCCTCCTGCAGCTCCATCAGGGAGCGTATGGAGGCGTCCGTAAAGTGCACGTTGCGCACCACTCCGCACGCGATGTATGGTCTTATGGGCACGATGGATGCATCCTTGAATAGCTCTATCTTTGGTGGGGCGACCTCGTAGGTGGCAAGCCCAGTCTCGATGCCCAGAAACCCCTTCATCGCCCTTGCCACGCCCTCCACACAGTAGAGGTCTGGGCGGTCTGGAAAGAACTCGATATCCACGTGGTCGTCCTCGACCCTCTCGACATCTGAGCCCAGCATCGGAACACTCTCGAGGAAGGATTGTCTGTCGATGCCTGCGAGCTGCTCGATATCCTCGAACTCTATCGTGATTACGGGCACACCATCACCTTCCGAACACGGGCTCGCTCCTGAGCCACTCGATGTCTGGCTGATAGAGCTGCCTTAGGTCCTTTAGCCCGAGCCTGAGCATGGCCACTCTGCTCACCCCCAGACCCCATGCCAGGACGGGATGACGGATGCCAAGCGGCTCGGTGACCTCCTTTCTGAATATCCCGGCTCCACCCAGCTCCACCCATCCCAGCCCCTCTATGTACACCTCTGGCTCCACACTTGGCTCTGTGTAGGGGAAGTAAGCTGGGCGGAACCTCACCTCCTCAAAGCCCATCTTGGCATAGAATGTGGAAAGATACCCAAAGAGGTGCTTTAGTGATAGTCCCTTATCCATCACCACCCCCTCGAGCTGCTCGAACTCTGGGGTATGGGTGGCATCTATCGCCTCCCTTCGATACACTCTATCGATGCAGAACGCCTTTACTGGGGGCTCTGTGTGCTCGCTCAGGTATCTTAGGCTTATGGCAGTGGTGTGGGTGCGAAGCACGTGCCTTCTTGCCATCTTCTCGCTCCACACACCCCCCCAGCCCTCTGAGCCTATGTCTCCTCCGTGCTCGTGCATCTCCTTCACACGCTCATATCCCGGCGGAAGGGGCTCCTCAGAGTCGAGGTAGAACGTGTCCTGCATCTCCCTTGCTGGATGGTCCTGTGGCTGAAACAGGGCGTCAAAGTTCCAAAACGAGCTCTGTATGATCTCGCCCCTGATTTCGGTAAACCCCATGGAGAGCATTATTGAGCGCATGTGCTCCAGCATGCGTACGTAGGGATGCCTCTTGCCCATGGGGGCGGGCTTCGCATATGCATGCACATCATACCTTCTCAGGGGCCTTTTTTGCCATGCCCTGCTCCTTATGAGCTCTGGCGTGAGCTGGGCGATTTCTTCTGTCAGCTCTATGCCCTTAGCGCACGTCAGACCCTCTTCGGTTGCCCTTGTGAAGAACGCCTTTTCTGTGGAGGATGTCACGAGTCCCCTGCGCTCGAGCACCTTCAGGGTGTCCCTTTCCTCCTCAGTCAGCTCATCCCCACAAGCCTCATTGCTGAGTAATCTCCTTAGCAGCCGTTCGTCCTCACCCACGGGGGCGCCGAGGGGCACAACCCTGCCCTGCTCGATGCGGGCCCATCCCTTCTTCTTGAGCCAGCCAAGGGCAATCCCAGCAGCATCGCCCATCTGCCCTTTTATATCCTCGAGGGAAGTGGGGCCATGGAGCATAGAAAAGCATTTTCGCTCTGGCAACCCTTCTTGTGCATATCGCTTGCCCTCCTCTGTCAGGGAGAACACATCGGTGGCTTTTTCCATCACCTGTGCAAGCCCTTTCTCCTGCAGCATGTAGCTTGCCTGCAGTACGGCCTCTGGGCTTATACCCACAGCACTGGCGAGCTCATCTATGGAAGCATATCTCGATTGCAGGCTCCTTAGCACCTTCTTCTCGTTTGGGGTGAGTACGAGCTGGCGTTCCATGTTAACATCGCCCCTCCCCCTCTATACAAAATGTATATAAAACGAACGCCCCAACTTTTCATCATGACAGAGGGGGACATCATCCTCGAAAGGCTGAAGGAGCATGCACGCTCCATGGGAGCAAATGCAGTGGTCAGCGTGAGCTTTGACTCCTCGGACATCAGCCAGATGATGACTGAGATACTGGCATACGGCACTGCAGTGGTGGTGGAGAAGGAGGATGAGCCATCTAAGCCAGTGAGACTGGTGTGATTGGGGCAAGAGGGGATGGATATGGGACGTCCAGAGAGGTACCTCGAGGACTACAGACAAAGCTTGGAGGATAGCTTTACAGAGCACCTGCTCAAGGTGTTTCTGATAGTGCTGGCCACAGCCCTCGTGCTGATGATCTCTGGGTATGGTATCAAGTACCTGATAATCTTCAGAGAGATGCCCATCGAACTACCGTATCTGCTCTTTTTGGCATCACTCAGCTTCGTGTTCTCGTGCATACTGCTCCAGTGGTACAGGGGTGTGGATGCAAAGTTCTCGCTGGTGGGAGGGGCACTGATTACCCTCGTGCTCGTGGTGCTCATCGTGCTCATGGGCAGCGGGATAACATATGGGTGGCTCGTGTACAAGGTGAGCATCGCAGCTGACCCTTCGTACATCGAGATGGCACAGGAGTACGGGATGAGTACATCCGATGAGTTCAACTTTGGTGGACTGTTCGCTGTATTGGGAGTATGCATAACAATCAGCATGGTGGCATACACACTTCTAAGGCACTGGCTGGTGGAAAGATACTAAAAATATAGCTCGATGTGCTGGTGCCTACATGCTGCCCCCCATATGCAAGAGCTCCATGACCCTCAACGGCTACAGCTTTATCTGGTCTGGTGAGAAACCTTTCTCCACGAGCAGCTCGACCATGCGGCTTCCGTGGTTGCCCTGAAGCTCTATGGAGCTTCCCTTGACGGTGCCTCCACATGCGAGCTTTGATTTTAGATGCGTGGCAAGCTCGTGGAGGTCTATCTCGTGAGGGTCCAGCCCCTCGATCACGGTGACCTCTTTGCCGTATCTGCGCCTGTTGATCTTTATGGTGATTCTTTGTTGCTCCTTTGCGACTTCCTCACAGATGCAGAGCTCCTTGGGAAGACCGCACACCTTGCACATCTCATTGCTCATCTCTTCTCTTACTCCTCCGCTGTTTTTGAACAACTGGAGGTAGTATCATCTGCTATTAAAGTTTAATGTGGCTATCGCTGACCTCCTCCCCCCACTAAGGCGAGGAGGTCCCCGGAACCCCGCATAAGCGGTCGGTTGGTGTCATCGGGCTGGGTCAGAGCATTTCTTAGCACCTGCACTTGTTGCGTCCTCGCCCTCATGAGTTGCGGGAAGCACAGCCTTGAGCTATATCAGCCTCCATTTTCCCCCTTTCTCGGTGATGAGCCCCATGCTCTTGAGCCTTCTGAGCGCCCCCTCCAGAGCCTCTGGGGATATATCGAGAGCCTCCAATAGCTGGGCGCTCGTCTTGGGCTCTCTCAACAGGTATGCCATGATTTCGGCCGATAGGGGGTCTGGCGATAGCGTCTCTATGTGCTCCATGGCAGCATCGATGGCGTTTACCAGCTGTATCTGGAGGCTCTGCTTTGCCCTCGATAGCTCCCTCTGGGCGTTCTTCAGCTGCTCTATTCTTCTGACAAGGCCCGATAGGGCAATCCTCGATGAGTTGTATCTCTCTTTGTCTTCAGTGCTGGAGGGTTTGTCTTCAGTGCTGGAGGGGGATGCTGCCATTGGTGTACGCTGGATCAGGGCTGCGAGCTGGGGGGGCGGGGGGGATTCGAGATAGGCCTCTATCCTGAAGGTGTATGGGGAGAGGAATATCTCAATGAGTACGTTCTCAGATATCTGAAAATACTTGCGCCTTTGATGTCCCTCAAAGCTGCTCACGATACCCGCGCTCTCCAGTGCTTCTAAGTGCTGAAGAATTGCCTTGGGGGCGACCTTCAGCCTTCCCGAGAGCTCACTCACGTAGCATGGGCGCTCAGACAACAGCTTTAGTATGCGGCGCCTGTTCTCGTTTCCCAGCACGTCCAGCAACCCTGTGGAGTCCATTTCTCACTAACCTCTGGTCACTAACCTAAGGATAGTGAAGGTATATATAATTACACCTCATGAGAGAATGTGGGCCATGGGGTGTGTTTTACAACATTTGGCGAGAAAGCTCGTGGTTTGCATGGAGGTCGTTAGTGACCCATTGTTTGCTCATACATGGGCGAGACTGCTCCAGTTCAGTCGGGGGCTGCCGTGAGCCAGCCCTGATACATTGTGAGGCTCAGGCTCTGAGGAAGGCGAGAGGGGTGGCACCAGAGCCCGTTAACTGCCAGCCCCACGCCGTGGTGGCATGCTTAGGGAAGCCCCCATCCTTAGATGGTGATAGTTCACGTCAGTTTAGGTCCACCAGCTCCCCAGTGAGGGCGTATATCACACCCTCACAGATGTTGGTGATGTGGTCAGCAACCCTCTCGAGGTACCATGCCGCAAACAGCATCCTCGAGTCATCTGGGACCCTCTCCTGCCTCTCAATCATGTGTTGCACTATGCCCTCATGCAGGCTGTGCAGCAGCCCATCCACCACATCGTCTCTTTTGGCGACACTTCTGGCAAGCTCAACGTCTTGCGTTTTGAATGCCTCAATCGCATCGTGGAGCATGTGCTCGGTGGTCTGATACATCTCGTGCAGCGGCTCCCTGAACTCACTTGGCACCTCACCCCTCATCCCCACCGTGAGCTGGGCAATGTCCACTGCCAAATCTCCAATCCTCTCTGCATCTATAACCCACTTGAATATGGACTCTATCAGCCTGAGGTCCTTTGCCATGGGCTGCTGGAGCGCAATCAGCAGTGTGCAGCTGTGCTGTATGTCCATGCTCATCCTGTTTATCACGGGGTCATGCTGTATCACGGCTTCGGCAAGCTCCTTGTCCCTCTTCATGAGCGAGTCAACCGACCTCTCAAATGCCGTGTTGGCCTCCCCCGTCATCTCAAGTATCAGCTCTCTTAGCTCATCCAGCTGCTCATGGAACTTCCTTCTCATCGCACACTCACCCAAACCTTCCAGCCAGCTGTCACCACACTTGAGGTAAATATATATTTTTTGTAGGTAATCTATATGATATATATGTTATCCATTATTTACGTATATTCGTTATGTGTCCATATCGCCCGCGGTTGCCTGGAGGTTTATCACGCTCTCGGCAATGCCAATGGTGTAGCTCTTAATCCTGTCGAGTGAGCTTAGGATTCCCCTTCTCATCAGTGCCTCATTGGCCGGAATATCCTTGGCATTCATCATATGCCCAAGCCTGTGTAGGAGCATCTCGTTGATGCTGTTTTCCATCTCGAACACCTCCGGGGGCACTGAGTACTCCCTCGAGATGATGGGCTGAAGTGCCCGTTCATAGAGTGAGAGTATCGAGGAAGATACATCCACGAACTCTTTCAGTGTAGCCCCTCTTTCGGCCACCTCCAGTATGCTAAGCACGTTTTTCGAAATGCGCTCCATGTGGTCGGATATCCGCTCGATGTTCTGCACAACCACCCTGTACTCGATGGCATCACCGGTGTTCTGAATGTCGAGCTTCTTGGCGAGCTGGGAAGAGGACGCAGCCTCCTTGAGCTGTCTTATCGCGAGGAAGTATAGCCTGTCTACCTCGTTTTCCCTCGTTTGCATATCGGATGCCAGCTTAGTATCTGCATTTTCGAACACCTTCACGGTGTCCCTCATCATGGAGTGGCACACGTTGCTCAGCTTTCGCAGTGTCTTGGTGATGGGTATCCGCTCGGGGTCGAGAAGCACCTCAATCGAGAGTTTGCTTAGGGTGTCTTCTATGATCTCCACACCTATGAGTCTCTGGGCTACTGCCCACGCCACTTTTCTGAAGTAGGTGGGGTCGTCCACGTCCATCTCCAGTGCAATGGTGTCATAGCCTGCAAGATAGTATGCAATCAGCGTCTTTTCGAACAGCTGGGGGGATGCGATTTTGGAGCACTTTATCGTTTTGGTGGTGGGGGGCTTGCTCTTGAAGCTGGGCGAGAACACTATGGCATCGTTTTCCTCGCTCACTATCAGGGAGTCACCCTGCGATAGGCGGTGCCGCTCTACCCATCGCTTGGGCAGTGATACCACGTAGGTGGATCCTCCCGAGAGGTATATCTTTCTCGTCTCCATGTAAATCAGTATTTTATTTAGATTTTAGTGTACATAAAGATTACTACATTTATTTGGAAAAATTACATATCTACTGTGGGGGAGTGCGGTGTGTGGTTGGCATGAAGTCAATATATTTGCTGGCAGCTGTGGCTGTTATGCTGTCCTCTGTGGCACTGGGGTGCATGGCTCCCCAGAATGGAACTCAGCCAGAGCAGGCAACATCGGTAGCTCATCAGACGACGCTGTATGGAAGCGGTGCGACCTTCCCCCAGCCTCAGATTGAGAAGTGGATTGGTGTGTATACCTCGGGCAAAAACGTCAGGATAGAGTACACAGGTAAGGGAAGCGGTGGTGGACAGAACGACTTCAAGCAGGGCTTGGTCGATTTTGCAGCCAGTGACCCGCCGTTGAAAGAGAGTCTGTGGAACGAGCTCAGGAGTAAGGGACAGCCCCTCCAGTTTCCGGTGATAGTGGGGGCGGTTGTGGTTGCTTACAACGTTCCGGGGGTCAACGAGCTGAAGCTCGACGGAAAGACGGTCGCAGACATATTCATGGGGAAGGTGGAGTACTGGGACGACCCCGCAATCAAGGCATTGAATCCCGGTGTAGACCTTCCACACGAGAAAATAATCGTTGCCCACAGAAGTGATTCCAGTGGAACCACCAACATATTCACGACCTACCTGAGCATGGTAAACGAAGAATGGAATGATACGGTTGGTACTGGAAAGATGGTCAGCTGGCCAGTCGACAAGGCCGGACGAGGTTTCGGTGGGAAAGGAAATCAGGGGGTTGCCACGATTATAAAGCAGAGCGACTACTCCATAGGCTACGTAGAGCTCGCCTATGCATTGAAGGAGAAGTTTCCAGTGGTTGCCCTGAAGAACAGAGATGGATATTACGTCAAAGCCAGTCCAGAAACCATACAGTGTGCCATTTCGAGGGTCGGCATCAACATCCCATCACCCTATGAGGGTTACAAAGAAAACATGGCAGCATTCATGAATGCGGCTGGCAAGGACTCCTACCCCATAGTCGCCTTCAGCCACATGGTCATCTGGGAGCACTACGACGACAGAGCAAAGGAGGAGGCGATGAAGAACTTCGTTAAGTGGGTGCTCACCAGTGGACAGAAAAGCGAGTACATCGTTGACGGATACGTTGGCCTGCCGGGCGATGTTTCTCAAAAGCTTCTGAAGGAAATGGGATTGCTGTGAGGGCAGATTGCCATGAAAGATAAATTCAAAATTTCTTTTTTACCTTTTTCTGCCCTTGTTTTTGGCATATTTGCTCTAATGCTCATAGTGTACTTCACAGTATCCATGCCCATCTTCCAGAAAGAGGGAATACACATATACACCACAAATCAGTGGGAGGCTACGGAGGGAAAGGAGTTTTATGGTGTTCTCGCAGCAATATACGGCAGTATATACACCTCCATTCTCGCCGTCTTGATTGCCCTGCCCCTCTCAATAAGCTTTGCCGTTTTCGTGATAGATTACGTCCCCAAAAACATTAAAGAGCCATTAATCGTTGCTACAGATGTTATGGCCGGTTTGCCCACCATAATATATGGTATATGGGGGGCTTTTGTGCTCGTTCCATTTTTAAGAGACTTTGTTATGAAACCGCTTTACAGGTACCTCTCATTTGTGCCCTTCTTCTCCACCGAGCCCATAACCGGCTATAGCTTTCTGTCTGCCGGTGTTTTGCTTGGAATAATGATCACTCCATTTGCATCTGCAATCATAAGAGAGGCGTACAGAATGATTCCATTCACGTACCGGGAGGCAGTTTATGGAGTTGGAGCGACGAGATATGAGGCTACCAAGGTTCTGATAGGGTGCATCAAACCCGCAGTTATTGCCGGAACTCTCCTTGGGTTTGGAAGGGCCATCGGCGAAACGGTAGCAGTTACACTTGTCGTTGGAAATACATTCAATATTAGTCCCAGTCTCTTTTCCCCGGGTTATACCGTATCCTCGCTCATAGCAAACCAGTTCGGAAATGCGTTCATATACGAGTACATGCCAAGCGCCCTCTTTGCCGCGGGCCTATCCCTGTTCTTTATAGGGCTGGCAGTAAACGTACTCGGAATACTCGTTTTGAAGAGGTGGTATGAGAATGCTCATCAGGCAGCTTAAGGAGAGGCTCTTTATAGCCACGATTGTTATCTTGGCATTTCTTGTGGTTTTCCCGCTCTTTCACATAATATACAGCGTGGCGATTGAAGGATTGCCTGTGGTGATCAAGGGGGGGTGGGGCTTTGTAACCGGGACGCTTGCCCCTCCAGGGGGCGGTCTTGGAGGCATAGGACCGGCAATAGTCGGGACATTTGTGTTAACTTTCCTGGCCTCGCTGATGGGTTTACCGATGGCAATCATCACGGGCATCTACGCTGCCGAGTACCCCAACAGCCTTCTTGGAAGGCTTACGCGCCTTCTGCTCATGGTCATGATGGAGTTTCCCACGATACTTGTGGGTCTGTTTGTTATGCAGCTCGTGGTTATTCCAGTGGGCAGCTACTCCGCGATAGCTGGTGCCCTTGCCCTGGTCATTGTGTTGATGCCGTACGTGGCGGTATACACGGAAGAGGCTTTGAAGGAGATACCGCCAACGTACAGGGAAGCTGCGTTCAGTCTCGGACTCACGAGGTTCAAGGTCGTTTTCAGGGTACTGGTGGGCATGGCGAGGAAGGGCATTCTCACGGGCATTTTGATAGGGATGGCAAAGGTCGCCGGAGAGACCGCTCCATTACTTTTCACTGCTGGAGGCTCAAGCAGAATATACTTTGCGGGCGTCGACAAGCCCATAGGGGCGATACCTCTCTTGATATACGATCTCATTCAGCAGCCTTACGAGAACTACCATGAAATAGCGTGGGGTGCATCTTTCCTGCTCCTGATGATCTTTCTGGCGATATTTCTGCCGATAAGGCTCAGCTTTAAGGAGGTAAAACTTTGAACGCGGTAGAGACAAAAGACCTGCATGTGTATTATGGAAATAATCACATAATAAAAGGTGTAAATCTGGAAATCCCAAAAAAGGTTGTTTTTGCTATCATGGGTCCGAGTGGGTGTGGGAAGTCCACACTGCTCAGAGCGTTTAACAGGCTCCTTGAGCTAAACTCGAATACAAGGGTTGAGGGCGATATAGAGCTCATGGGAAAGAGCATATTTGAGATGAATCCGATAGAGGTAAGAAGACGGATAGGCATGGTCTTTCAGCAGCCGAATCCTTTTCCACACATGAGCATACAAGATAACGTAACGCTGGGGCTGAGGTTGAACAAGCTCGTCAAGTCCAAAAAAGAGCTTTATGAGGCTGCAGAGTGGGCTCTAAGGAAGGCTGCCTTATGGGATGAGGTGAAGGATAGGCTACGCAGTCCGGCATCGGAGCTCAGTGGAGGGCAGATGCAGAGGCTGTGCATTGCCAGAGCGCTTGCGATGAAGCCCCAGGTTTTGCTCATGGACGAGCCCACGGCCAACCTCGACCCCATAGCAACTGAAAAAATCGAAGAGCTGATTTACGAGCTCAGCAAGGATTATACAGTAGTTATAGTGACTCACTCTCCCTCACAGGCTGCCAGAGTTTCTGATTTCACCGCGTTTGTTTACATGGGGGAGCTGATAGAGGTCGAGAGGACCGAGAAGATTTTTGAGCATCCCAAGGAAAGGCTGACAGAAAAGTATCTCACCGGGAGGATTGGATGAAGGGGACATGAAAACCACACACAGGTGTGGTGATGATGTCTGGTGCGATGTACCTCCGATACCGTCTCAGAAGCCGCAAACGGCGGGAAGACACATTCTGAGCAATGGCTTATTAGTGTTGACACCCCACTATGAAGTATGAAGTGCGCACTGTGCAGCAAAAAGAGTTGCTACGAGGCACTGCCATGCGATGCCTCTCCCCCTTCTGAGGAATATGAGGGAGAGGACCTTGCGATGCTGAGAGCAGCGGCAGAGGTGGAGGCAGAGGGCTACATGCGGCTGTGCCGCATCGAGGAGGTCGTGGAGTTCGCAAAGAAGATGGGCTACCACAGGCTCGGGATTGCGTTCTGCATCGGGCTCGAGAGAGAGGCTGCGATGCTCCACCGTTTTTTGGTGGCAAGGGGCTTTGAGGTGTGCTCTGTGATGTGCAAGGTGTGTGGGGTGAGCAAGGACGAGCTTGGGCTAAAGAAGATTGGGAGGAGTGGGGTGGAGGTGATGTGCAACCCCATCACGCAGGCGAAGGTGCTAAACGAGGAGGGCTGTGAGCTCAACCTCGTGCTGGGCTTGTGTGTGGGACACGACATCCTCTTTACCAAGCACTCCGCGGCTCCCGTGAGCACGATTGCCGTAAAGGACAGGATGCTCGCCCACAATCCCCTCGGCGCGTTGTACTCCTCATACTGGAGAAAAAGGCTCGGGGTGTAGTGATGCCCTCCAGCCGAGGTTCAACACCTCTCTTTAAGCTCCCCCCCCCCCCCTTAGGTGGTTATCTGGTTGAGCCTTTCCTCCAGCAACCTTCTTGCCACCTTCGGGTCAGCCCTGCCCTTTGTGAGGCTCATAACCTGGCCCACGAGGTAGTTGATTGCCTGTGGCTTGCCTGCGAAGTAGTCAGACACTGCCCGCTGGTTATCTGCCAGCACCCTCTCCACCACTGGCTTAAGCTCATCCTCTCCCGCCTTTCTAAGACCCTCGCGCTCTACCACCTGCTCTGGGCTGAGATTCTCATCGAGACAGGTGCGTATCACCTGCACAGCCGCCCTGTCGGATATCTCTCCACGCTGAAGCATTTTGAGCACGTCCACGATGTGGGCTGCATCGAGAGCATCCGAGGGCAGCCCCCTGTAGTTGAGCTCGCCCTTGATTACATCTGCAATCCACGCTGCACTGAGCGCTGGGTCGCACTGCCCTGCCACCCTTTCGAATAGGTTGGCAAGCCTGATGTCAGAGGTGAGGGACCTCGCATGGGTGGGGGCGATGCCATATTGAGCAATGAAACGCTCTCGCTTCTCATCGGGAAGCTCTGGAAGGCTTTTGGCAATGTTGGACACCCACTCCTCCTTTATCCTGAGGGGCACGAGGTCTGGCTCTGGGAAGTAGCGGTAGTCCTCTGCCCTCTCCTTGGTGCGTAGCGAGACCGTCACCCCCCTTGCCTCATCGAAGTGGCGTGTTTCTTGCACAATCTTGCTGCCCCTTCTCAGTGCGTTCTTCTGGCGCACGATTTCATAGTGCAGCGCCCTCTCCACCCCTTTATGGGATGAGATGTTCTTGATTTCCACTCTCGTGCCACCCTCGAGCGATATGTTGGCGTCCACCCTCATTGCCCCTTCCTTGTCTGCATCGAACACCTCGAGGTATTCGAGGATGCTTCGAAGCTTGTCGAGGTAGCGTCTTGCCTCCTTGGGGGATGAGAGGTCTGGCTCACTCACCACCTCGAGCAGGGGCATTCCGCTCCTGTTGTAGTCAACGAGGGTGTATCTCGCATGCTCGATGGAGCCAAGGTGCACCAGCCTTCCGGGGTCCTCCTCCATGTGCACCCTTGTTATTCCCACACTCTTGGTGCCCTCATCGCCCTCGATTTCCACATGGCCATGTTTTCCGATTGGGTAGTCGTACTGGGATATCTGGAAGCCCTTGGGAAGGTCTGGATAGTAGTAGTTCTTTCGATAGAACTGTGTCCACTCTCCTATCTGACAGTCGAGGGCGAGGGCAACCCTGATGGCTGCCTCCACAGCCCCCTCGTTGAGCACGGGCAGCGAGCCGGGAAGTCCAAGGCACACTGGGCACACATGAGTGTTGGGCTCTGCATCGTGGTACTCTGTGGAGCACCCACAGAACATCTTGCTCTTCAGGGTATTCAGCTGCACATGCGTCTCCAGCCCTATGACCACTCTCGGCTCTGCCATCACTTCCACCCCCCTGCAAGGGCAAGACTCACCAGTGTGGCCTCCTCGAAGTTGCGCCCTATGAGCTGAATGCCAAGTGGCATTCCTCCCTCACCCTTGCGTCTTGCTGGAACCGAGAGGGAGGGCACGCCTGCGAGGTTGATGGGTACGGTGAACACGTCCGAGAGGTACATCGATAGCGGGTCATCTACCCTCTCACCAATCCTGAACGCAGGATATGGCATGGTGGGGGCAATGAGGGCATCCACGTCGGAAAGCGCCCTATCGAAGTCCCTCTTCACGAGCGTTCTGACCTTCAGTGCCTTGAGGTAATAGCGGTCGTGATACCCCTTGGAGAGAGCATACGTTCCAAGAATCACCCTGCGCTTTACCTCAGTGCCGAATCCCTCGCCCCGCACCCTCGAGAAGGTGTCGTGCCAGTTGGTGTCCTTTGTGCGAAGCCCATATCTCAGACCATCGAAGCGGGCGAGGTTGGACGATGCCTCACTCATGGCGATTATGTAATAGGCGGGCAGGGCATACGGGACATGGGGAAGGCTCACCTCTCTGTGCTCCACCCCTGCATCCTCGAGCGCATGCACCATCTCCCATGCAGCTCTTTCCACATCCTCGTCGAGACCCTCTGGATAGAACTCCCTTGGAATCCCCACCACCATCCCCCTGACGTCCTCTTTCAGGTTGGGAACAATGGGTTTTGCCTCAACAGAGGTGGAGTCCCTTTTGTCTCGACCCGCTATCACATCAAACAGCACTGCCACATCCTCCACGCTCGATGCCATTGGACCAATCTGCTCCAGTGAGTTGGCATACGCCACCAGCCCGTATCTCGATACCGCTCCGTACGTGGGCTTTAGACCCACGCACCCGCAAAACGCCGCGGGACAGCGTATGGAGCCCCCGGTATCGCTTCCAAGGGCGATGGGCACCTCACCCGCTGCCACGGCTGCGGCACTTCCCCCAGAGGAGCCACCTGCAACACGGGAGTGGTCGTGCGGGTTTTTGCATGGTCCTATGAAGCTGTTTTCGCACGTGGACCCCATCCCAAATTCGTCCATGTTGGTCTTACCCACGATGATGGCACCCGCCTCATACAACCTCTGAACAACGGTGGCATCGAACGGTGGCACATACCCCTCGAGAATCTTGGAAGCACACGTGGTGGGTATGCCCCGTGTGGAGATGTTGTCCTTTACTGCCACGGGCACGCCAAAAAGCGGTTTTTCCCTCCACAACTTCTCGTTTTCATCGAGCCTCTCTGCCCTCGCAGTTGCCTGCTCTTTGGAGATGGTGATGAAGTCGTTTAGCTTCCCCCCTTCGAGCCCCTCGACACACCTGCCGACTGCCTCCACACACCCCTCATCTTCTGCGAGTTTTCTTGCCTCGGATATACTCATTCGCCCACCTCACACGATTCTTGGAGCCCTGAAGTACCCGTTCTCGCTTCTTGGGGCGTTTGCGAGCACTTCTTCCTGTGAGAGTGAGGGCTCCACCTCATCCTTTCTGAACACGTTCTCTATGTTCAGCACGTGATATGTGGGCTCCACATCCTCGGTGTCCACCTCGTCCAGCTTGTCAAAGTAGCCCAGCACCGTGTTTAGCTGCTGGGTGAAGAGCTGCTTCTCGTCCTCGGCAAGCGCAATCCTACACAGCCAGCAGATGTGCTCTAGGTCTTCCTGGGTTATCAACGCCACAATCCCCCATACAGCCGGAGATGTGTAGAGGGCGTTTCGATTTAAGCCTTGTGCATCGCAGCTGACATGCTGTGGGTGCATGGCTCATGGAACAATCAGCTTGATGTACTCCATTTTTCCGGTTGTCTGGAACATCTCCACCAATCTTTTTATCCTGCGGGCATCACCGCTCAGGATGAGTATCTCAAGACACTTGTCCTCCCTTAGGTGGTGGTGCACATGGGTGCTTACCACCTCCTCGAACTGATGCTTTATCTCTGTGACGGTGTCTTCCACATTCTGGGCGTGCACCAGCAGCAGGATTGAGCTGATGTCGCCAGTGAGCCTTTCCCTCTCCCTGCTGTCTGCCATGAGCATTCGTATCCCCGCCCTGATAACCTCCGACCTTCCAGAAAAGCCAAGCTCCCTTTGTATCCTGTCTATCCCATCGAGGAGTTCCTCACTCATCGATATGCTGATGATTTTTGACATGGCGGGCACCTATTTAATAGTTAACTTATAAAGATTATCATAAAAACTATTAACAAAACTTTTAAATATTATTAATCATTAGCCCGTACAGGGAGGTAGCAGAGTTGAGCGGAAGGGTGCTGTTGGGTAGGGTGCTGACACTGCTTTTGGTGCTGGCCTTGGCAGCGGGCACGCTTGGGTGCACACAGCCACAGCCGGAGGATACGGGCAGGATACAGGTGGTGGCATCCATCATGCCCCTCGGTGACTTTGCGAAGCAGGTGGGGCAAGAGAGGGTGGAGGTCCATGTGCTCCTCCCCTCTGGTGCCAGTCCTCATTCGTGGGAGCCCACGCCACGCGACCTTCAGTGGTTCTCACGGGCTGACCTCTTCATAGAGAATGGAGGGGGGCTTGAGTTCTGGGCCGAGAAGGTGGTTCTCTCTGCGGCACCTGAAGGACTGCGGGTGATAAATGCCTCGGAGGGAATACACATGGTGGCGAGTGAGCATGAGGAGGATGCCCACCACGTGAACGATGTCCACCACGTGAACCCCCACGTGTGGCTCGACCCATTGCTCGCCAAGAGACAGGTGGAGAATATACGGGACGCCCTCATAGCCATCGACCCAGAAAACGCCACCTATTATACGCAGAACGCACGGGAGTATCTGGATGAGCTCGATGCCCTCCACCACGCCTATGTGGAAGAGACTTCCAAGTTCAAAACCCGCACGTTCATAACGTTCCATCCAGCATGGACGTACATGTGCATGCGATACAACCTCACCCAGATTCCCATAGAGGAGTCGCCTGGAAAGGAGCCGAGCCCTGCATATATTGCCAGCATCATAAAGATGGCAGAAGAGCACAATGCAGGTGCGGTGTTCGCAGAGCCCCAGTTCAATCCGCAGAGTGCACACATCATCGCAGAGGAGACAGGGCTCAAGGTGCTCTATCTCGACCCCCTCGGCGATGTGAGCAATCCAGAGAGGAACACCTACATCAAGCTGATGAGGTATAACCTCGCCCAGCTCTCAGAAGGGTTAAAATAGCCCCATCCCCTCCTATTGCACGATGAGAGTAGTCGAGCTCGTGGGCGTGTATGTGAGATATGGTGACCGTGTGGTGCTCGAGGATGTGAACCTCGTCATAAATAAGGGGGACTTTCTTGGGCTGATAGGTCCCAACGGTGGCGGAAAGACAACGCTGCTCAAGGTAATCCTCGGCTTCATAAAGCCATGCAGAGGGACTGTTAGGGTGTTTGGTGTGCCCGTGGAGGAGCTGGATGGGCAACGGGGACGGATTGGGTATGTTCCCCAGCACACCGATTTCGACCCGAGATTTCCCATCACGGTTGAGGACGTCGTGCTCATGGGAAGGCTCAACAGAACTGTACCCTTCTACAGGCCCAGCAGGGAGGACAGGAGAGCAGCGCTCGATGCCCTCGAGATGATGGGTGTGGCAGACCTCAGGGACAGGCAGATTGGACAGCTTTCTGGAGGTCAGCTCCAGAGGGTGCTAATTGCAAGGGCACTCGTCTCCCGCCCAGAGCTGCTCTTGCTCGATGAGCCCACCACGGGAGTGGACATCCAGTCGAGGGACGTGCTGCTCGAGCTGATAGATGAACTCAGAGCCAAGGGCACCACAGTCGTGATGGCATCCCATGATGTGGGGGTGATATCCTCCAAGGTGAGCAGGCTGGTGTGTGTGAACAGGAGGGTGCACGTGCACGACGAGCCATACGAGGCGATAGCTGAGGGGCATCTCAAGAGCGTGTATGGGTGTGAGGTCGAGCTGCTCATGCATGGCAAGGTGCCCCACAGAAAGCAGGACTCACACTGGGTGGTGGGGGAGCACGATGATTGAGGTGCTTGGCTACACCTTCATGCAGCGAGCCCTCATAGCTGGGCTGCTGGTGGCAGTGCTGTGCTCGGCAGTGGGGATGTTCGTGGTGCTAAAGAGGCTGGCTTTTATAGGAGTGGGGGTGTCTCATGCCTCGTTTGGAGGTGTGGCGATTGGCTTTTTTCTTGGCATCGATCCCCTCCTCTCGGCGCTCGTGTTCTCCACTGGGATGGCGGTGCTCATAGGATGGATGAGCAGGACTGGCAGGATGTCCGAGGACTCTGCAATTGGCATAATGTTCTCGGTCTCGATGGCTCTTGGCGTGCTGCTCGTGGGGCTCACCACAGGATACACAGTGGATCTCTTTGGCTATCTGTTTGGCAACATACTCTCGGTGACCTCTGAAGACCTGCTCTACACGCTGGCGCTCTCTGCCATCGTGCTGGGATGCGTGGGGGCGTTCTATCACCAGCTTGTGTACCTATCCTTTGACGAAGAGGGCGCAAGGGCATCTGGCGTTCCAGTGGGAGCACTGTACTACATGCTCCTCGTGCTCATCGCCCTCACAGTGGTGGTGGCTATAAAGGTGGTGGGCATAGTGCTCGTATCTGCCCTGCTCATAATTCCAGCCGCAAGCTCGCTTCAGGTGCTGGGAAGGCTCAGGAGCTGCATGATCGCCGCCACCGGGCTTGGCATATTCTCAGTGCTCTCTGGGCTGGTGGGCTCTTACTATTTCGACCTTGCCACCGGGGGCACGATTGTGCTCGTGTGCGGCTTGCTGTTTGCCCTCAGCTTTGCCATTGGGAGGATGCGGTAGGATGCTGGTGGCTGGGGTGGACGAGGCTGGAAAGGGTCCAGTGCTGGGGCCCCTCGTGGTGGCGTGCGTGGTGATGGATGAGCACGCTCTGCACGAGCTCGAGCGGCTGGGGGTGAGGGACTCAAAGCGCCTTTCAGCCAGAAGGCGTGCACGGCTTGCGGATAGAATAAAAGAGATGGCGGATGTGCACATACTCGCCCTTTCACCGAGGGAGATAGACGCCATGCGGGAGCGCACCACCATGAACTGGGTGATGGTGCACTGCTTTTCCGATGTGCTCGCCCGCGCACGCGCAGATGTGGCGTATGTGGATGCGGCGGACGTGAGTGAGGAGAGGTTCGCAGAAAGGATAATGCACTGCCTACTGGAGAGGGGCTGCCCCACGAGGGTGGTCGCCCTCCACAGGGCTGATGTGCACATTCCCGTGGTGTCAGCAGCATCGATAGTGGCCAAGGTGCATAGAGACACCGCCATAGATGAGCTTGCGCGCACCTATGGCAAGATAGGCTCTGGCTATCCCTCTGACCCCAGCACGATATCCTTCCTTCGTGATTGGATAGCCGAGCACCACACCCTTCCGGCGTGTGCACGTGCCTCGTGGAGCACGTGCGCTCGGCTGCTGAAGGAAACTCGCTTTAGAGCACGTGGGGAATGAAGTACTTCTTCACCACTGTGCCGCACTTGGAGCACGAGATGAGCCACCAGTCCTTCATCTCCTCCTTCTCAAAGTTCTCAAACAGGGAGGCTCCGCAGTTTGGACACTTGTAGTAGTCGCTAAAGTATTTGCGGTAGAAGGGCTCGTTGTCTTTGAGGAACCGTAGCACCTGAAGGGAGCGCTCAAAGAACTTTCGCCTGTGCTCCTCTTTCTCCTTTGCCAGTCTGTCAATAACGCGCCTCTTCATGGTGCTCACATGGCTTTCAGCCTTCTGGGTGATTTTCTCGTGGTCGGATACATACTGTATATTTTTTATGATGTAGTCCACATACTCCTTTTCAGGATAGGGCGGTCGTCTTGCGATTACCCTCACGAAGTACTCCATCATTATATCCTCGAGGATGTCTCCACAGGCAGTGCATATCCTGTAGCCCGTGAAGTGGTCCTGATCGAGTTCCTCCCCGCAGATGCAGCAAAGCTCACCCTTCTCGACGATGGTATCACTCCTCACTCACAACTCTTGGCTCTCTTGCGTTCCTCGTGAACATCACGGGAAAGATGTTCAGCACACCAAGGAGGTCACCCTTCCTTACCTCTCCATCGCTGAGGGCGAGGGCAATCACGTACCTCACAGTTCTCTGAGCCTCCACGGGCTTGGGAGCGCACCTTCCTTCGTGCACCCTGAGGGCGGTAACTATTGGGTGCTGGTTGAATGCACACGGAAGGGCAATCGTGTGAGAGTGGAGGGTTAGGGGGCGTATTCTGATATTGACACACTCACCTTTCTTCACATCCAGGTCTTCGTCGGCAATCATCATCTCCCACTTGGCTCTCGTTCCAACTGTGAACTCGTATGGGGCTGCCTCGACTGTGATGGGCACACACTTACCGTCTTTCGTTGTTATTCTCAGGTTAACTCTCTCGAACTCCTCTCCCTCTGACATGCTTTTACCCCTCAGCTTTCCAACCTGCGGATGATATTCGGTAGGCTCTCCATAGCACCTTTTTAGTATTTACCCTTTTCCTCTAAACAGTGAAGATGGTAGAACATGGAGCTCAACTGCCATGGTGGGGATTAAGGGCATCGAAAAATGCGGGAGGCAGGATTCGAACCTGCGAACTCCTACGAGACAAGGCCCTGAACCTTGCGCCTTTGACCTGACTGGGCAACTCCCGCGAGCACTCCCACATCTACAGGCACTTATATAAGATTTTCTCAGCCGATGTACACTACCCTCACGTCTCCATCGACCACCCTGAGCTCGCTCCTCACCAGCCGCTCACTCACGACGAGCACCTTCTTTTTTGCCATTCGCTCCCATGCCGTGAGCATGAAATATCCCACAATGCCCCCACTCAAAAATCCAAGGGCGAGCAGCACGCTTGGGCCCAAGAAAAGGAGTTCCACCAGCATGGTCAGCACACCCCCCAAGGGGGTGAGGGGGTGGGTGTGTACCACATTTCTGTTCTGAAAGAGCGCGATGTGGTATCCACAGACAATGGCCACATACATCGAGCCCAGCCCAAACCCCAGCACCGTCCTCCTTAGGGCATCCACGATGTCCAGCGAGATTGCCCAATAGCCAATGACGAGGGCAAAGGAGGTGAGCATGAGGGCCACACACCCCACCACGAGGTACCTGAACCTGTACTCCCCTATGCTCGCCCTTGTGGATACAATGCGCTCACTCATATCGCAGTGCCTCCACGGGGCTCATCCTCGCTGCCTTTATGGCTGGATATACTCCGGCCATCATCCCCACGAGCAGCGACACGCCCAGACCGATTGCATACCACTCGTACACGAACACGTGAGGGATGTGAAGAATACTCTGTGCGAAATAGGAGCCCGCCTGCCCCAGCACCACACCGAACACACCACCGACCAGTGCCAGCATCGCCGACTCGGTGAGAAATGTGACCACCACATCGAACCTCGTGGCACCCACCGCCTTCATGACTCCAATCTCTCGCGTGCGCTCTGTGACGGACACGAGCATGATGTTCATTATGCCTATCGAGCCCACGAGCAGCGAAATCAGGGCCACGGCCGTGAGCAGACCACCTATGGTTCCGGATATCTGGTTGAATATCTCGAGGATGTCGAGCTGGGTGAAGATGGAGTAGGGCTTTACATCCTCGTCCTCTATCTCTCTTGAGGACAGCCCCACCGAGCGTCCGACCCTTCTGTCCACCTCGTCGCTCACGTCCTCCAGTCCTTCAAGCGAGCTTGCAGATGCGAAGATGATGTCGTAGTCATCCTCGTTCAGCATGGAGTTCATGGTCTCGATGGGAATGAACACAATCCTATTCGGATTCATTCCTCCAAGCTCTGCTGGCAGCTTGTCTGCTATTCCCTTTACCACAAAGCGCTGCGTAGCCTTTTGTCCATCCCTTCTCGTTAGGGTTATCTCTATGGGGTTTCTGGTGGAGAGCTTCCTCGAGAACACCTCATTTGCCACTTCATATCCCAGAAAAGCGGCATTGCTGTCTGTGTCCTTGAGAAAGTTTCCCTCCAGCACCTTGAAGTTTGCCACCTGTGCATAGTCGCCCTTGACACCATACACCTCTATCCTCTTGGTTTGGTGGGCATAGGTCACGCTTGCCACCCTCGTCTTGAGTGGGGTCGCGCCCACCACGCCCGGGATTCCCTTTACCACATCCACCTCTCTATCTCCAAACAGGTTGGGCTCCTGCGATGAGACGAATATGAAGTTTGAGCCAATCAGGCCAATCTGTTCGTTGAAGTATGCGGCAAACCCAGCCCCTATCGAGGCGTTGGCAATCACTGCAGCAATTCCAATCATGATGCCGAGCATGGTAAGCCCGCTTCTCAGCTTGCTGCTTGCAATCGCCTGCACAGCCATCCTGAGCTCTTGCACTACATCCACCGTCAGCTACCTCCCACGCCCCGAGGGATGTGTTCTGAGTTTACTCTATCACGAGGTCTCCAGTTCCTGTATCGATTACCTCGAGTACTCTTCTTGCCTCCTCTGAACCAATTCCCTCGAGATTTTGCAGCTCCCATCTCACGCGGTTGAGTGCCACTCCCTCACGATAGCGCATCCCGGCCGAAAAGGTGATGATCGCGTACACTTCCTCGAGTTCGAAGTTCCTTGCAGCCTTCTTTTGAAGTTCGAGCAGCTCCTCGTCGGTTAGCTCCACTTTCATCTTTCCTCGTCTGAATGTGTATGACATGGGCAAACGCCTCAGAAGGCATTTTTGGTGTTTTTCTCCTTTAAGCCTTTCCTGAGCTGATTACCCTGAGAACTGCTGCTTACCAGTGCGAGCAGCTCGAGCCATTGGCGTAGAACTCGCTGGCGATGGACTGGAGGTTGGACTGGAGGTCAGATACCATCCCACAGAAGAGGGCAGAAGAGGAGAGAGGTAGAGGAGGAGAGAGCTTGGAAGGGCGCTTGCGCAGAGTGTGAAGGGCTAATACTCCCCATCGAGCCTCATCCTCTCCACCATGAGCCGTGGTCTGCTCACTGGTCGCTCCTCCTCCACCTCTTCGATGGTGTCCATCTCACAGTTCATGACCCCATCGTGCAGCACAATCACGTAGTCAGCGGTGTTGCGAAGGGCACTCGAAAACCCGGGCTCGGCTCCAAACACGATGGTCTCCTGCCCCCATTCGTTTGCCTTTGCGAGCAGGGGCATGAAGTCGGCATCCCTCGTGACGAGGGCGAGTGTGTCGATGTGGGGGTTGTGCACGACTTCCATGCCCTCCACTGCGAGGTACACGTCTACATCACCAGGGCAAATCACTGCGTCGAATCCCTGATTTACCACTGCCTCCACGAGCTTTTCCGAGGCATACTGGTTGAGGAACACCTTTCGAATCTTTATGTCTCCGTGCTCCTTGAGCACTTCCCGTATCTCCTTGAGGTTTGTCTGAAACTCCTTTCTGAGCATGTTGGGGCCATCAACGAGGAGCGCTATCTTTCTTCTCCTTCCCTTTTTTGTCCCCAGATACTCCCTGATGGAGAGCACCCCTTTAAGGGTCTCTTTTGTGAGTCTTATGCTCTCATCTCCTTATCACATCGAGCACTCAAACTGTATTAAGCTGATAGTTCATCCCTAATATTATTTAAATGCATCGAACTTTGCTACTGGATAGAATATCGCTTCCTGTCCTTGAGCTCCTGCTGTTTGGCGGCATTCCACCCGCTGACGTCCTGAATATAGCCAGTTATTCGGGAGAGCTGAAGCACATGGTGGTTGCCACAGCCCGGACAGTAGGCGTTGCCACACACGGGACACCAATCGACCTTTCCCACTCTACCATAGCACTGTCCACTCTCCACAGAGAAGCGGTGCACCGGGCACTGCTCTGGCTCGATGCCCTCATAGGACACGCCCTTTCTCTTTGCCTCCTCTATTGTCTTTTCTATGAACTCACCAAGCTCCATGCACTTCTCTTTTCTCTCATGGTATATATCTTCTTTTTGCTGCTTACAACGTAAGCAGCAGTTGAAGAGCAATCAACTGAGCTAAGATATATAATCATGTGATAAATGATACACTTTTGAGTATTGAGTCATATCTTCGATGGATGTGGAGGTAGAGGTTTGCGAGATAAGAAGGTAGAGGTTTCCGATTGTGATGCCGCTGCTCTCGAGAGTGCAGCAGGGTCGCTCTCCAGCGTTGTGGAGGTTGGGAGCGTGTGCATGGCAGAGCCCGCCTTTTCAGACCTTTTGAGATGCGAGTACAGCCTGACGCTGGCCAGCAGGGGAAAGCCCAAGCTCGCCCTCGTGGATGACCGCAACGTGCTGGGGATGGTGCTGGAGGTCGAGGGAGCACACGTACTATTGACTCCGGTGCTTGCCAGATGCTCCAAGGCTGGCAAGAGGCTGCGCACATTGGTGGAAAAAATGGCACCCTCGTGCGAGCGTGTGCACATCACCAGATGGGAGCTAATACATGCGATAGCAGAGTATTACTCCATCGTGCTTATGCACTCTTTGCCCCATGAGCCCTCTTCTCTTTTTGGCTACCCTCCTGAGAGGGCGGAGGGCATTCGGAAGGTCGTGGAGGGGCTCGACATCTCTGGAAGGGTGCTCGAGGTGGGCTGTGGGTATGGTATGTCCACCCACGCCCTCAGAAGCTGTGGGGTGGAGCCCTTTGCAATCGACAACGATGCATCTCTTGTGTGTGAGGGCCTCGTGAGGGGGGCCCTGCGTCCAGAGCGCACTGCCGTGCTGGATGCAAGGTGGCTCTCCTGCTGCTTTGAGCCCCGTGAGTTTGATTGGGTGGTGGGGCTCATGCTGGGGACGATAGCGCCCTTCACTCAGCCTCTGTGGCGCACGATTATTCTCGAGAGTGTGGGGATGGCGAGCGAGGGTGTGGTGTTCTCTGTAAAGGAGAAGGAGGAGGTCGAGTTCATAAGAGATGTGTGCGTCTCGGCAGGTCTTAAAGGAGAGGTCATCGACCGCCGCACGGATGGGCTGTATGACCAGTGGTGGTATGTGGGGCATCCGATACAAACATTTTTATAACAGGACGGAAGAGTATGAGCACTCGTTCTTTGGAAGGATACGAAAATGGAACCAGACGTAGAGTATGTTAAAATAGCCGACCTCACCCCCGAGGCGAGGAAGGTCAACCTTTTGGTGAAGGTAATCGGTGTCGAGGAGCCACGAGACATCGAGACGAGGTATGGAAGCAAGCATCTTGCAGAGGCCACTATAGCCGATGATTCCGGCTCGCTCATCATGACCCTCTGGGAGGAGCAGGTGGGCACGGTCGAGAAGGGAGACGTGCTGCAGATCGAGAACGCCTACATATCCCTCGTGAGGGGGACCATGAGGCTCAACCTCGGAAGGTATGGAAAAATAAACAAGCTCGATGAGGAGCTTGAGGATGTGAGCACAGAGCCCAACATGAGCTTCAAGGTGTACGAGGGGCGCTCCAGACCTCCACGGTCTGGAGGGTCAAGAGGCGGGTCAAGAGGCGGCAGCCACACCCGAGGCGGAGAGAGAGGAAGCAGAGGAGGAAGATTTGGCAAGTGGGTGTGAACCCCTTGCCGTCCACAACATCTTAATTTCTTAAGCCCCAACACCCATGTATGGATGCTAAGCCTACATACATGAAGATACGGCTGAGTGGTGGTGAGGCACACTGCTACCTCATCCCAATCGAGCCAGCTCCCCTCATAGTGATAGCAGCCCGCAGGGGGTTTGTGATGTGTGGCTACCTCGATATGAGGGCGGTGGAGGAGATGGGGGTTGCTGCGGCCAAGGTGAGGGGTGTTCATAGCTTCAACGATGTGCTAAATGCACAGATAGTGGAGGCCACCTCCTGTGCACGGCAGATGGGCGTGAGCGTCGGGATGAGGGGAAAGGATGCCCTCGAGAGGATGTGTTGATGAGCACGCCAAGGGAGCTCCTCAACAGAATCAAGTGGTCTGTCTCTCCAAGCCTCGAGGATGTGCTGGTGTATTATGTTGACAGGGGTGCTCCCTCTGATGTGGGCTGTGTGCAGGGTGAGGTAATCGAGAAACTGGAACGGGGGCTTTTTGTGCTAAAGGGCGGCACCCACATCCCCTACCATCGCATATTCAGAATAGAGCACAGGGGAACACCCATCTACTACAGAGAGGACAAGGACCCCAGAGCTAAACCACCTCGTTCCTGAGGATGCCCACACCTTCTATGTCGACCTCGACGACGTCTCCCCTCTGCAGCTCTCCCACTCCGGCTGGTGTGCCCGTCATGATTACATCACCGCTCTCCAGTGTCATCACCTTTGATATGAACTCCACGAGGAAGAACACGTCGAATATCATGTTCTTGGTGCTCCCATCCTGAACGGTGGTGCCATTCACCCTGCAGCGTACTTTGAGTTCTGGAGGCCCCTCGATGGGCTGTATGAACGGCCCAATGGGTGCGAAGGTATCAAAGCCCTTGGCCCTCGTCCACTGCCCATCTCTTCGCTGCAGGTCCCGTGCGGTTACGTCGTTTACGCAGGTGTACCCCATTATCACCTCGGGACATTGGCTCTTGTCGATGTTTTTGCACCGCTTTCCGATAACGATTCCCAGCTCTGCCTCGTAGTTTAGTTCTGATGTCTCCTTGGGATACACTATCTTTTCTTCGTGGGCAATTATTGCGCTGGGTGGTTTTAAGAACAGTATGGGCTCCACTGGCGGCTCCATGTCCAGCTCCATCGCATGGTCATAGTAGTTGAGTCCCACCCCCACGATTTTTGAGGGTGTGCAGGGTGGCAGAATCTTGGAGTCTGATAGAGGAATGCTCTCTCCGTACTCCATCGAGCCCACAAAGAGCTCATCGCCCACCACTTCTCCAGTGTACACCTCTCCTGCGTACTCCACCCTAGCTATCATACAACCACCTTGCGTCCTGCACCATCCCTTTTGTAGTGTCCAAACTCAGGGCCATCGAGCACCTCACCAGAGAACACGGGCCCCTCTTTACACACCCTGAGCCCCAGTGGGTCTATACAGCACGCCCCGCACACACCAATACCGCACTTGAAGTAGCGGTGCAAACTGAACTCGACCCTCGAGAGCACGCCGGCGCGTTTGCACAGGGAGTGCACCTTTGCCATCATCCCCTCTGGACCGCAGCAGTATATCCTCTCGAACTGCTCAAGCTCCACATTCCTTAGCGCATCCACCACCGTGCCACTAATCCCACAGGAGCCATCGTCGGTAGCCACCACGGGCTCACATCCATCGAGCTCTTCGAGCAGTATCAGCTCCTCCCTTCGTCTTGCGCCCACGCACACAGTGGGGTTGCATCCATTCTCCACAAGACGAGTGTACAGATAGGCGAGGGGTGCAATGCCCAGCCCTCCCGCAATCAGCAGGGCATTTCTCTTTGCAAGGGTGAAGCCGTTGCCATAGTACCCTCTGATTCCCAGCCCGTCTCCTCTGTGCATATCACACAGCGCCCTCGTGGCAGTGCCCACCTGCTGAACGGTGATGCCCAGCCTGCCCTGCTCAAAGTGGGAGACCGCCATGGGCACTTCATCTGTGCCCCTCACCCACACCATCACGAACTGTCCTGGGTGTGGTATGCCCTCTGGTGTTGGTTCTAAGAACAGCGTGCTTATGTGGGGTGTATGTCTGACAGTCTCGACGACCTCGCAGTTCAGTGGCCTCATGAGTGTTCCCGTGCCCAATGCCGAAGGTAGCTTGGGGACGAAGGTATTAAACCTTTTGAGCCTTGTCGTGCGTGCTTTGCACCCGCTTTCCATGCTCGCTGGGTATTATCTGGAGCTTTGCATCCTCGAACTTTCGCTCTATGGCGTTGGGAAACAGCCTATCGAGCACAACTGCGAGCGCTGCCACCTCGGAGTGGGGCTGATTGCCCACTGCCACGTTGTAGTCTGCAAGCTCGTACACGTCCCTTGGCACCTTCTCAGCCCCCACGACGAGCATCACATCCCTATCCTGCTGCTTGAGCTGTGGGGCGACCTCGGATATGCTCCTGCCATACATCGTGAGGTGGCACACCACCCCTCCAGCTTCCTTCCACTCCTCTATTGCCCTCCTCCAGCTCACGCCCTCCTTCACATAGAAGCTTCCTCCCCACCTCTCCACCACGTCCGATACCGTGCGCACCACCTCCTCGTCCTTTGCGGAGAGCAGCACACCCTCCGCACCAAGCGCCCTTGCCGCAAGGCACAGGTGGGTGGTTATGCGAAAGTCCCTCCATTCCCTGTGTCCTATTCTTAGCACAACTGCTTTCATATCATCTCTCCATCACTTTTTTGCACGCCCTGTCGTAGATTACATCCATATTTGGTTATTATGTCTTGTCCCTGTACCTCCTCTGAGCGAGCGATTCCGAGCTGTGCCTCCACTGATTTTAGTCCACCTCTGATTCCTATCAGTCTGGTAGGATACAGCAGGTCAGCGTGCATGCACTGCATCTCAAGCTCTGGCATCTCAGAGAGCAGGAACGGCACATCGAATCTCCTGCCATTGAACGTGAGCAGCAGCCTGCGCCCCTCACGAACTGGCGCACCCTTTGAACTCTTCATATGCTCTCCAGTGCTCCCTTGGGGGAAGCATTCTTGCAAAGTAGCTGGCGTCCAGCGTCCTTAGTGCCTGCCTCGATTCTGTGAGGCCGATAGAGAATCTATCTTCAATATCGTTCCAGCTCGCAACTACATGGGGCAGATGCAAGAACGTCCTTTTGAGCAAGCGTATCACTTGGAATTTTGCGGGAAAGCTATTTAATCTTTTGAGGGGTGGAAACCATCCGTGAGCATCCCCAGAATACTGATATCGGCGGACAGAAGCTCGGCAGGAAAGACCACGATAGCCATGGGTCTGGGCTCTCTGCTGCACAAGAGGGGCATCAGGGTTCAGCCCTTTAAGGTGGCGCTGGACTACATAGACTCCTCCTATCACACCGAGCTCACTGGAAGGCCGTGTCGAAACCTCGATGGGTTTCTGATGTCTGAGGACACCATTCTTGAGAGCTTCTCACGTGGGGTGAAGGGGGCAGAGCTCGCCCTCATAGAGGGTGTGCGGGGGCTGTACGAGGGGCTGGAGGCAACGAGCGATGTGGGTAGCACTGCCCAGATCGCAAAGCTGCTCAGGTGTCCCGTGGTGCTCGTGATCAATGCCCGCAGCATCACTCGCTCCGCTGCCGCCATCGTGCGGGGTTATCAGGAGTTTGACAGAAAAGTGAACATCCGTGGCGTGATACTGAACCAGATAGGAAGCCAGGCACATGCACAGAAGACCATAGAGGCGATAGAGACCTACACCGATGTGAAGGTGCTGGGTGCAATTCCAAGAAGCAGCGAGATGAGACTCGTCATGAGGCATCTCGGGCTCGTGCCAGCCATCGAGGGCAAGCTCACCGACAGGAAGCAGTTTGAGCGCAGGGTGAGCACGATAGAGCGCATGCTCAGCGAGCACGTGGACATCGATGCCCTTGTAAAAATCGCCCGCGAGGCACCACCGCTGAAGCTTCCACCAGTCCCAGAGCAGGGGGAGTCCCCCTCTGATGTGAGGGTGGGGGTGGCAATGGACGAGGCATTCAACTTCTACTATCCCGAGAACATTGAGAGCCTTCAGCAGGCGGGTGCGCAGGTGGTACCATTCTCTCCAGTTGGGGATTCCCACCTGCCCGATGTGGATGGTCTCTACATAGGAGGGGGCTACCCAGAGCTGTTTGCCGAGGAGCTATCCAGCAACTGGGGGATGAGGCAGGACATACTGGAAGCGTCCAGGGGTGGAATGCCCATCTTTGCCGAGTGTGGCGGGCTGCTGTATCTTGCCCGCTCCATCAGCATAGATGTGGATGGCTTTCTGGCATCTCTCGAGGGCAAGAGGGTAGAGCAGCACGGGGAGACCTATGAGATGGTGGGGGTGGTGCCCGCACACGCCACGATGGGCGAAAGACATGTGGTCAGGTACACGGCGGGCACCCTCACGAGAGACACACCCATAGGCGCTGCTGGTACGCATCTAAAGGGGCACGAGTTTCACCACTCCCATCTGGAGGGGCTTCCCCAAGATGCTCCCCTCGTGCTCTCACTCTCGAGGGGAGAGGGGATAGATGGCAGCAGGGATGGCTTTCTCTCAGGGCAGACGCTTGCCCAGTACTGTCACATCCACGCCCTCTCATACAGGGGCTTCGCACCCTCATTCGTGAGGGCGTGCAAAAGCTTTAAGATAGGATGAGCACCTTTTCAATCCCACCTTAGTCTGATTTCAACTTGCCTCCAGCCTCCTTGTTATTTATTCGATTAACCGAACGTGATCCTTGGAATTTGGTCCTCCTTCATGCTCCACTCCATGGTCCAGAAGAAGGCCTCGCCTTTGGCTATCCTGAAAACGGCAAGCAGGGGGTCATCTGGGCCTTTTATTCCCATCTGCTTGAGGAAACTCCTTTCCTCAAGGCACCTTCTCTTCAGTTCCAAATCGTCTAAAAACTCCACAGTCCCGCTTACCCTTAGCATCTTCCCTTCCTGAGGATCCCAGAAGCATACCTCCACCTTGGGGTTCTTCTTCAATTGCCTGTAGAGGGCCTTTACCGTTTGGGTCTGAAAGTAAAAGCCGGTCTGGTCGGCAAACCACATCTCTAAGGCCCTTACCCGAGGCTGGTCTCCGTCCACGGTGGCAAGATAACTGGTCTTAACCCGATTGGCGAATTCTATACAATCCTTGAACTCCATCTCCTCCCTCCTTTTAGTTTTCTTTCAATCCTACGTGGTCTGATTTTAGTAAACATAGCAGAAAAGATATATAAGCGTTTCTACTAACTTTCAATCCCACCTTAGCCTGATTTCAACAGCAATGAGCCATCAGATGAGCAGCCCCCGAGGAGAAAGGGATGCCCGCATATGATGAGGTGCTGCTTTTGGCAGTGCTCGCCATCCCCGCATGCCTCCGCAAGTATTTATAATCTGGGAGCCAATGCGGATTGTATGATGGACCTCAAGGATTACATATTCTCTGCCGTGATGGTGGTCTCTGCCTTTGTGCTGACCCACACGTGGCTCACGAGGTTCGGCCCCTCGGATAGCGTGATCGTGGTCTCTGCAATGCTCATGGTGGGAGCGCTTGCGGGCATGATACTCAGCATAGAGATGAGACTCAGAAGGATGGAGCAGGACATGGAAAAGAGGCACAGCTCCATGAAGTTCGCGCTGGACTCGATTGAGGAGAGCCTCTCTACCCAGATGGTCAAGATGGTGGAGAGAACGAACCAGGCAATGGAGGAGCTGTCAAAGCGCGTGTATCGGTGAGTTGAAATAGGGAGCATGCATGGGGTGATACGATGAACACAAGACTCGCCTCGTATTTCATGGTGGCCATCATGGTGATATCCACGCTGTGGGTCATTGGCATAGGTCTGCTGGACAGCAGCAAGGGACCCGTGGACACTCAGCCCACGCCCACAGAAGAGGGTACGTTCAATGTACCTGGAAGGCTCGTTTATGCTTCTTTTGACTCCTTAGAGCACTGTCTCAACATCACGCCCTCTGGGGTGGTGCGTGCGGTGTTCCTCGATCCCAGCAGGGCAGAGGGTACGCCTCTTGGCACATACCTCTCCACACAGCTTTCCCAGCTCTATCCCTATCCTCTGTATTTCTCAAATGTGCAGAGGGCATACATCGCCCAGTATGGGAACGGCTCGAGCCTCGAGATGCACTACATCCGTCCAAAGACGTTCAGCTTCAACTACCTCAATGCGAGCACCTACAAGAGGTACACCGTGATAGAGCGCATCAACCCGGCTGGCTACACGGTGCTCGGAGACCCCATCGTGTACTCGCCTGAGAGGGAGCTGGTGAATGCCACGATAGACAGGCTAAGCGACCACAACGATACCGCACTCGGGCAGTACGCTGAGCTCTTTGAGGTCACGTGGGATACGGCGCAGGATGCGATGCAGGTGGTGGGCGTAGCTCCAGATGGCACCATCTACTACATGGGGCTGCATCCAAACGGCACACTCTCAGAGAGGTGGACATTCTATCTCGAGCCATCCGAGAGCCTCCTTGACTCGCTCACCTCCCGTGTGCAGAGCGGGATGGCGAGCGGCAACTTCACGGTGTACACGATGGAGAGTACTCAGCTCGAGGGAAGGGATGTGGTTGTGGTGAGCATAGATGCGGTGGACCCTGAGCTGCTGCTCACTGAACCCCTGGTGTGAGGTGGGAGCATGAGAGATGTGAGAAGCATGTCCAAGGAGCAGTGTGAGGCGTGGATGAGGGAGCTGGAGGAGAGCGGAGCCATACGGGACATCACCGAAGACCACAGGCTCAGGCTCGCAGCCCTTCAGAACCCGGCAAGAAGGAGAATACTCGAGGCATTGAGGGACAGACCAATGGGGCTCGAGGAGCTATCCCAACGCCTCAACATACCCTCCACGCAGCTCAGGTTCCATATCGAGATGCTAAGGAGCGCACTCTATGTGGAGCTCGAGGGGGATGTGGTGGACCTCACTCCGAGGGGGGTGCACTACATCAGGTATCGGTGAGTGTGTATGCTCGACCTTGTGATAAGGGGTGCCAAGGTGTTCTGTGAGGGCGAGCTGCGCGAGCTGGAGATAGCGGTGAGGGATGGGAAGATAGTAAAGCTCGCAAGAGCAGTGCCCCACGAGCAGGCGGAGGTGGAGGTGAATGCAAGGGGGCTTGTGGCACTTCCAGGTGGCATAGATGTGCACGTGCACTTCAGAGACCCCGGACACACCCACAAGGAGAGCTGGTACACGGGCTCGTGTGCTGCTGCCGCAGGGGGCATCACCACCGTGATAGACCAGCCCAACACCACACCCCCCACCGTCGATGGGCGCTCATTCAAGAAGAAGCTTCGAAGGGCGAGAAGGCTCTCGATAGTGGACTTTGGAATCAACGGAGGGGTGGTGGAGGATAACATGGAAAAGCTCGACGTGCTCGCGCACGCAGGGGTGATGGCGTTTGGCGAGATATTCATGGGCGAGTCCACCAATGCACGGGCTCTGGAGATGGAGGTGCTCAAGGCTGCGCTGGAGGAGATAGCACGGCTCGGTCTTCCAGCGTGTGTGCATGCCGAGGACATGCGCACCATCGAGAGGTGTGAGCCAGAGGCGAGAGGAGACCAGACGATGTATCACATGCTCGCCCGCCCTCCAGCCGCCGAGGCGAGAGCGGTGATGGACGTGGTCAACATCGCCCGTTCCATTGGGGGGCTCAGGCTGCACATCTGCCATGTGAGCACGCGTGATGGTGTGGGTATGGTCAGAAATGCCAAGTACATAGGCATGCGGGCATCGTGCGAGGTCACGCCCCATCACCTGCTGCTCTCAGAGGTGCACGCCCAGAGGCTCGGCTCAAGGGCGAAGGTTAACCCTCCGTTGAGGTCAGAGGAGCACGTGCGGGCGCTGTGGGCTGCTCTTCGAAGTGGCACGATAGATGTTCTTGCCTCTGACCACGCCCCCCACACGCTGGCGGAAAAGGAGCAGCACGTGTTCGATGCTCCATCTGGGCTTCCGGGCGTGGAGACGCTGCTTCCCCTGATGCTGATGTGTGTGAGGGAGAACCGCCTGTCCCTCCATAGGCTGGTGGATGCCCTGTGCACGAGGCCAGCCAGTCTGTTCGGCATCGAGGGTAAGGGGAGGATTGCGCTTGGTTATGATGCGGACATAGCCCTGTTTGACATGAAGAGACCGGAGAAGATTGATGCCGAGGTGCTCCACAGCAAGGCTGGGTGGAGCCCGTTTGAGGGCATGGAGGCAGTGTTTCCCATGCTCACGGTGTCGAGGGGGGAGGTGGTGTTCGACCGCATCAGAAATGAGGATGTGGTGGGGGAAAAGGGGAGGGGAAGGTGGGTCATCCCGGGTGGATGTGGAGATGGGGCACAGTATGGAGATGGAGATGGGGCACAGTAGCACCTCGAGGGCACATGCGCCAGCCCACATCACGGGGTTCTTTGCACCCCATATGGAGGAAGATGCGAGGAAAAGCGGTTCTGTGGGCTGTGGCATCACCCTGTCCCAGCGGGGAGGGTGTGTGGTGGCGGGCCATGGCACGAGCTATCGTGGCAAGCAGGTGAGCTGCAGGGTTGTGGAGAGAGCCCTTGCAATGCTGGGGATAGAGGGTGTGGGGGTGCATCTGTACTCGGATGCCCCTGTGGGGTGCGGGCTTGGTATGAGCGGTGCGTTTGCCCTCTCTGCATGCATGGCGGCATGCCAGCATCTCAAAACGCCAAAGACGATGCGGGAGATTCTCACTGCTGCTCACTGCAGCGAGGTGGAGTGCAGGACGGGGCTGGGTGATGTGGTTGCCCAGTGTACTGGTGGGCTCGTGATGAGACTCAAGCCGGGCATTCCCCCGATTGGCGAGGTGGACTGTATCCCAACCTCCCCTGCCATTATATCGTATGTGGCAAGGGGCAGGATGGACACCTCCGAGGTGCTCACGGAGATGGACACCTCTAAAATCGGGCGGCTTGGGAGGTGGGCATTGAGGCAGATGCTGAAAAAGCCCACTCTCGAGCAGTTTTTCAGACTCTCTCGGGATTTTGCACGTGAGAGTGGGCTTGCCACTCCGTGGGTGCTCGATGTGATGGAGGCAGTGGAGGCAGAGGGGGGCTTATGCTCGATGGCGATGCTCGGCGAGTGTGTGTTTGCGCTGGGCGTACCACGGGCGCTGGAGGAGTTTGGAACCCCACATGTGTGCTATCTGAGCACGCAGCGGGCAGGGCTTGGATAGGGCTACTCCTCGAGGGGCTGAAACGAGTCCTTAGTGGCTCCACACACTGGGCATACCCAGTCGTCTGGAAGGCCCTCAAAAGGCGTACCTGGAGGAATGCCCGCGTCTGGATCTCCCTCTTCTGGATCATACACATAACCGCAAACAGTGCAAATCCACTTGAGCATGGGCGAACCTCCAACATGGGTTATTCATATCGCTTATAGCTCTTTCGATTCCCATATCCTCACGAAGAGCCTGTAGAGCCCCTCCACATCCTTACACTCCCTGCCAGCAAGATGCTTGAACCGTCCGCGTATCCTCGTGTCGGGCTTGCACCCAAACGCCCTCATGCTGCGGGATATTTTCTGGGAGAGTCTGTCCCCCGTGGTGTCCCAGTCCGTGAGCACCACCACCTCCCCATAGTGCCTTGCCAGCCTCTCCGCAAACTCGCTCACTGGCCCCCTTGCAAGATACCTCACCTCTCCCTTTACGCCGAGGGCTCTAAGTGCCCTCACATCCTTTATTCCCTCCACCACGATAGGCACACCCTCCTCAGAGCGAGCAAGGAGCTCCTCGAGGGTCAAGAGCAACCTTCTTATCCTCTCGTCCCTTGGCTCTTCCATGCTCACCCCTCAAAAAGGGCGGTGTACACTGTGCCGGGCTCCACTCCCAGAACTTTGATGGTCTTCTTTGTGCTCGCCTCTCCTGCCACGATTCTCACACTGGATGTGGGTACTCCAAGCCTTCGGGCGATTTCCCTCACAAGCTCGGTGTTGGCTCTGCCCCCCCGTGGAGGTGCTGCCACTTTCACCACTATCCTTTTGCGCCATGCATCATATCCAGCGGGAATTTCAGTCCTCTTGGAGGACGGGCTCACCTCCACATCGAGGAGCACGCCATCATCCGTTTTTCTGATTGCCTCCATTGCGTCCATTGTTCCACATCTGTGCTCAGTGAAGAAAAGGCTTATTGCACATCATGCAGCTGTGTGAGCTGATGAGGATAGCAGAGTGTGGGTATGCGTTTCCAGAGGCTCTCCTTGAGATATACAGGAGCAGGGGAATCGTGGAGCTGTATCCTCCACAGGAGGAAGCGATTAATGCTGGGCTGCTTGAGGGCAAGAACCTGCTCGCCGCCATACCAACAGCATCTGGAAAGACCCTCATCGCCGAGCTTGCCATGGTGAGAAGCATTCTCGAGGGTGGAAAGGCACTCTACATCGTGCCCCTTCGAGCCCTTGCAGCAGAAAAGCATGCAGAGTTCTCAAAGCTCTCTTCAGTTGGGATAAGTGTGGGCATATCCACGGGAGACTTCGATGTGCGCGATGAGGGGCTTGGGGAGCACGACATCATAGTGGCAACGTGCGAGAAGGTGGACTCGCTCATCAGAAATGGTGCCTCGTGGATAGGGGAGCTCACATGTGTGGTGCTGGACGAGGTGCACCTCATCGACTCGCCCACACGGGGACCCACCCTCGAGATGACGGTGGCAAAGCTCAAGGCAATGCTGCCCCACCTGCAGATTGTGGCCCTCTCTGCAACTGTTGCCAATCCCGAGGAAGTCGCACGCTGGCTGGATGCGAACCTCGTGGTCAGTGATTGGCGTCCAGTGCTCTTAAGGGAGGGTGTTTTTCTCGATGGGGTGGTCGAGTTCTCGGATGGTACGATGAGGCAGCTCAAAGGGGGAGCAGAGCCAATCTCCAGCCTTGTGGAGAGCACCGTGAGTGAGGGTGGGCAGTGCCTCGTGTTCGAGTCCACGCGCCAGAACGCCGAGAGCTGTGCCAAGAGGGTTGCCAGCACCACACAGAGAACCCTCTCTGAAGAGGATGAGCAAGCGGTGGGCGAGATGGCTGACCAGATCGAGAGCACGAGCGACGTGCTGCTCGTGAGAAAGCTTGCGGCATGTGTGAGGAGGGGTGCTGCATTTCACCATGCTGGGCTCGATGCCCAGCACCGCGCCATCGTGGAGAGGGGCTTTCGGTCGGGGCATATCAAGTGTGTGGTGAGCACCCCCACCCTCGCATTTGGACTGAACCTCCCTGCGAGGATGGTAATCATAAGGGGCTATAGAAGATACGACCCGGCGTACGGGAGCATCCCCATTCCCGTGCTCGAGTACAAACAGATGGCCGGGAGGGCTGGAAGACCATTCCTCGACCCATACGGGGAGGCGGTGCTCGTGGCAAAATCTCAGGACGAGGCTGCATACCTCATGGAGACATATGTGAGGGGAGAGCCAGAGCGCATAACCTCCAAGCTGGCAAGCGAGAGCGTGCTTCGCTCTCACATCCTGTCCCTCATTGCCTCGGGGTTTGCCAAGAGCCTCGATGGCGTGGTGGAGTTCATGAGGGGCACGCTGTACATGTGCCAGCAGGAGGGCTTTTCCCTCTCGTTCGTGATAAGTTCGGTGATAGGGGTGTTAGAGCAGATGGGAATGCTCACAGAGGAGAGCGGCGTGCTGGTGGCAACACCCCTCGGTGAAAAGGTGTCGAGGCTGTACATCGACCCATTGAGTGCCCACAGGATGGTGCGGTGCTTGATGTCCTCCATAGAGCCCACTCCCCTCACGCTGGTGCACGTGCTGTGCTCCACGCCCGATATGCGCACCCTGTATGTCAGGAGCAGTGAGTTCGATGATGTGGAGGCCTACATAGAGGAGCATGCCCACGAGTTCTATCGTATCCCGCCAATGGAGAGCGGGGAGTACGATGCCTTTGTTCGGGAGGTAAAGACCGCAAGGGTGCTGCTCGAGTGGATGGACGAGGTTCCAGAGGATGCGCTGTGCTCCCGCTATCGGATGGGACCTGGGGACATTCGAGCCCTCGTGGAGACCGCACGCTGGCTCGCCCATGCGCTGACAGAGCTTGCGAGGCTCCTCCACGCCGATGCCCATGGGCTTGCATCCGTGATTGAGAAGAGAATGCAGTATGGTGTGAGGCAGGAGCTGCTACCCCTCGTGAGGCTCAAGGGCATAGGAAGGGTGAGGGCGAGAAGGCTGTACGACGCTGGATACAGGACGCCCGATGCCCTCGCACACAACCCAGAGGAGGTGGCAAGGATAATAGGCGAAAGAACTGCCAAGAAGCTGCTGCTTGGCATCGATGTGAAAGGTGAGGGCGTGCAGCCCCCTCAGAGGAAGCTCGGTGAGTTTTGAGGTGGTATGATGACCCATAGGCCAGTAGGGGGGTCGCTGAGGTTTGTGGTGTGCGTGTGCAGCACCTCGAGATACGCGTCTTATGGAAGGTGCACCACACCTCCACCAGATGACCGCTCTGGCAGGCTTGCGATAGAACTCATCGAGGGGGCTGGGCATACCGCTTCTTACGTGCTCGTGTCTGACGATGAGCGCATGATAGATGGGGTGATAGAGCACTTTCTCTCGGGAGAGGATGACGTGCTGCTGCTCATAGGTGGCACTGGGCTGACCTCGAGGGACATAACGATAGAGCGGGCAGAAAGGTGGTATCACAAACCCGTCACAGGGTTTGGTGAGCTGTTCAGACTTCTCAGCTTCCATGAGGTGGGAACGGCGGCGATGCTCTCGAGGGCATCTGCCGGGGTGTGCTCTGGAAAGGCAATCTTCTGTGTTCCTGGTTCCTCGAAGGCGGTGGAGCTTGCCCTCTCAAAGCTCATACTGTGTGAGGTGGGACACGTTATCAGACATGCGAGAGAGTAGGTTTAGAACAGTGTCGAGATTGTGAACTCTGCAAGGGCACCCACCACTGCTGCCGCTGGTATTGTGAGTATCCATGCCCCCACTATCTGCCTTGCCACGCCCCATCTCACCGATGTTAGGCTCTTGGTCATCCCCACTCCCATGATGGAGCCCGAGATCACCTGTGTGGTGCTCACGGGGATACCAAACACTGCCATGAGGGCGAGCACCATCCCCCCAGTGCTCTCTGCACAGAATCCCTGATATGGCCTGAGCTTTGTGACCCTCTTTGCCATCGTTGCCACGATGCGCCATCCACCAAAGAATGTGCCCAGAGCCATGGCTCCAGATGCGCTTAGGATGACCCACACAGGCACCTCGAACGAGGGTATCATTCCCTGTGAAAACAGCAGGAGGGTGATGATTCCCATCGTTTTTTGGGCATCGTTGGCACCATGGGTGAGCGAGTAAAAGGAGGCGGATACCAGCTGAAGCCTTCTGAAGTATTTGTTCATGGTCTCGGCGGTATATCGTCTGAACAGCCTTATGACGAGCGATGCCACAAAGAACCCGCCACAGAGCCCGAGTATGGGAGCCACTGCCATGAACAGCACAACCGCCGATATACCACCCACGGGAATCCTGCCAGTGAGTGTGATCATGGGTATCCCGACGGCAAAGCCGAGCAGCACGCCGATGAGCACCGTGCGGTTGCTTATGTCTATGTGCAGCACCTTGTGGATGGTGAGCCATCCCACACAGCACACGGCAACGGCGAGCAGGGAGTAGAACAGGAGGGATGCGAGCAGGGACGTGCTGGGAAGATACACCACACCCCACCCGTTGGCAGCCACTGCAGCTCCGATTAGCCCTCCAATGAGGCTGTGGCTGCTCGAGATGGGCAGCCCGAACCACCACGTGATTAGATTCCAGGAAATCGCCCCGATGAGGGTGGCTGCCAGCACCGAGAGGGTAATCACATCTGGGACCACTATACCCCTGCCCACTGTCTTGGCCACGGCGGTGGTGAACACGAGCGGACCCAGGAGGTTGAAGGTGGCGGCAAGCCCAACTGCCTGAAGGGGTGTGAGCACGCGGGTGGCGACCACCGTTGCAATGGCGTTGGCAGCATCGTGAAAGCCATTGAGAAAGTCGAAGATGAGGGCGAGAAAGATTATCGCCCCAATGACAACCTCAGCGCCCACCATGCTCACGCCTCACGCATGCTTGGATACAATGTCGCTGATGGTGTTTGCCGCATCCTCACACGCATCTGTGGCCTGCTCGAGCCTCTCATAGATGTCCTTCAGCTTTATGAGCTCAATCACGTCCTGCGTGTTGAACACATCGAGCATGCACAGCTCGAACAGCTCGTCTGCGTAGTCCTCCAGCCTGTTGGTCTCCACACAGCACGCCTCGACCTCTCTGGGATTTTTCATGTGTCTTAGGCCCCTTATGCCCCTCTCGAGCTCTTTCGTGGAGTTCAGGATTATCCTTGCCAGCTCGAGCATGTTCTCCCTCGGCTCCTTGATATCGTATATGACCAGCATCCTCGCCACCTCGTCTATGTGGTCGAGGATATCGTCCAGCTTGGACGAGAGATGAGCGATGTCCTCATGGTCGAGGGGCGTGATGAATGCGACGTTCAGCTCCTCAAATATCTGGTGGGTGATGTGGTCTCCGTCATGCTCGATGTGCTTGATTTTACTCTTCTTCTCTTCTATGTTCTCATAGTTCGTGAGAAGCTCCAGCAGAGCCTCTGCCCCAGATACGAGATTGCTCACCTCCTTTTCCAGAAGGTCGAAAAACACGTAGTTCTTGGGGATGATCCACTCTCTAAATCCCATAGCGCCCACCGAGCCATCGTGCCCTATGCACACTATTAGATAAATCTTTCCACTTGGGCTATGTTGCCATGTTGCCCCCAAAGGGGGCAGATGCCAGCATTCAGGCCATTATTTTATATTTATAGTCAAAATCTTTCTCCTTTATAACGTATTTTGCATCCCCGCGGGCTATGAGCACAAACGCATGTCGTATGATGTGCTCGAAGAACTCACAGTATGGGCTCTTGTGCATCATATCTCCCTCCACCGCGTACACCTCGGCTGGGCATGGGGCACCACAGATATTTCTGAAGGCGCATGTGCTGCAGTGCTCTATGTGCTCCACCACCCTTGCCCTCACCTTTCTAAACGGCTCGGAATCCAGTGCGCGTTCTATGTCCCTCTGGGAGGCGAGCACATTCCCTCCCCTAAACTCCTCGAATCCTATGAACTCGCCGCAGGGAACGATATTTCCATCTGCCGAGATGGCAAAGAACCGCCTTCCCCCTCCACAGGGCGTGATATCGCACATCAGCCTTCTCCCAAGGGGTGCCACGATGCCCAGCACGAGGTTTGCATAGTCTCCAATGACGATTGGGCGCCCAGACGACCTCGTGAGCTCCACTGCCCTCTCCACCGCGGCGATGAAGAACCTCGTGAGCTTCTCAATATCTGGTCTTGCCTGAACCGCTGGCGGCTGTGTGCCCCTCACGGGGTTCATGAGCGCTGCCCTCACCCCACGCTCATGGAGAAAGTCCACCATCTGGGGCAAATGCTCCACGTTGTACTTCGTTATCGTGGTCACCACGTTGAGCCCCTCATAGCCATCGAACCATTCGATTGCTCTTGTCACCTTTTCATATGTGCCCCCTCCACCCATCAGCTTCCGTATGTGGTCGTTGGTCTTTTGGTCTGGTGAGTCCAGCGACAGACCAATGCTCACCCCCCTTTCCATTATGAACTCGGCGTCCTCCTGCTCGAGGAGCGTCCCGTTAGTCTGAATGCCAAAGTGAAACACGCCATCGAACTCGTCTATCACCTCCTTCAGGCTGTCCTTTACGAGCAGGGGCTCGCTGCCATGGAATACCACCACGGGCTTTCTGCCATCCATCTCGAACTGGGAAAAGTAGTCTTGCAGTCTGTGCAGTGCAGTCCTTATCTCCTCCGTGCTCATCTTTCTGCCCGTGCTCCTCAGCGGCTTGGGGATGTAGCAGTAGAGGCAGTCAGCGTTGCACCTGTCCACTGCGTTGAAGTAAACCGCAGTGGGAAACACCTCGAACCTGAACTTCTTCATCTCCTCTGCAAGCACATCTTTGACCTCGAGGTACCTTGGTATTACCTCGTCCCTGAGGGTGGTCTGCAGGTCTCTCTTATTTGATATGAGTGCCCAGAACATTGTATCCGGGTCTATCACCACCGTCCACTCATCATTGACATCACACATCGTAAGTCTTGGATTCTCACCAGTGTTGTAGTGCATCTTTTACCCTCCAAAAAAGGGACGGGCTTAGAAGCCCGTCTTTTCCTTTGGTATGTCTCCGTAGATGATGTAGTGGGAGAGTCCCCCACTGCTCTCGCTGCAGTCCATTCGGTACATTACCAGTGTCCTGCTGTCCTTTTCCATGGTTCTCCACTCCTTGCCCCAGCGGGGCATTCTATATGGTGGCAATACAAACTATAAAAAACTTACTTTATTTAACTAAAATTAATTTGATTTATTGGTAAACTGGTTTTGTAGTTATCAAAAGTCCGCAATTAGAGTTTATTTATTCGTAAATTTGGATATAGGTGTGATGAATAGGCACCGTCCTCCTCAATCGAGCCAGTACCCTCTATCTTCGCTCATCCATGTACTTTTTCCATGTCTTGACGGCACACAGCTCCCCACACATGGAGCACACGTCGGAATCCCTGCTCCTCGAGTGTATCTGCACAGCCTTTTCCGGGTCCATGGCAAGCTCGAACTGTCGTGCCCAGTCGAGCCTAGCCCTTGCCCTTGCCATGTCGTCATCCCATGCCCTTGCCCTCTCCCTCAGCCTCACGATGTCTGCCACGTGGGCTGCAATCCTCGTCACTATGGTGCCCTCCTTGATGTCATCGGCGGATGGTAATGCGAGGTGCTCGGCAGCTGTGCACATGCATATGAAGTCTGCACCATACATTCCCGCAACTGCCGCCCCTATGGCGCTGGTGATGTGGTCGTACCCAGGAGCGACGTCCGTGGTGACGGGACCGAGGAGATAGAGGGGTGCCCCATCACACAGGTGCTTCATCCCCTTCACTGAGAGCTCTATCTCGTCGAGGGGCACGTGTCCAGGTCCCTCCACCATCACCTGCACGCCCGCCTTTCTTGCCCTCCTGACCAGCTCACCGAGGATTATGAACTCCGAGAACTTGCCCCTGTCCGAGGCATCTGCGAGGCAGCCAGGACGCAGGGCATCTCCGAGGGATATGGTGACGTCTTCCTGTTTGCACATCTCGAGCACGTAGTCGAACTGGCTGTAATAGGGGTTTTCCTCCCCTGTCTCGGCAATCCACCACGCAGTGAGGCTTCCTCCCCTCGAGACAATGCCCAGCACCCGCTCGCTTCTTTCGATGTGGACAAGGCTCTCCTTCGTTATTCCCGCGTGTATCGTGAGAAAGTCTACCCCATCATCGATATGCCGTTCCACGGCTGAAAGAAACTCATCGGCGTCCACCTCGGCGGGATGCCGTTCGATGAAGGGCTCGTACACGGGCACGGTGCCCACGGGTATGTGAACTTCCCTCAGGATTGCCCTTCTCACGGCCTGTACATCGCCCCCAGTGGAGAGATCCATCACCGTGTGGGCACCGTATCTCTCGGCAACCTTCGCCTTCTCGACCTCCTCCGCGAGCGATGAGGCGCTCTTTGAGGTGCCCACATTGGCATTCACTTTTATGCCCATGTGCTCGCCGATGCACGCGAGCCTTCGCTCCCTCTCGGCATTTTTATCACTGCACGGTGCGACCACGCGGCCCAATGCGATGAGCCGCGCCAGCTTTTCTGGGGGAAAATCCTCGCTGGCAGCGAGGGAAGCAATCCTCCCCTCTATCCTGCCAGCCCTCGCATCCTCAATCAGTGTCATGGTCTGAGATGAATCTCAATCCAACATTCTTAAGGCTGTTGTATTTTCCGATGTTTATGAGCAGGGGAGTAAGGCTTTCGACAAGATGGGCGTTCTCGAGCCCACCACCATCCAGTGCTCTCAGCACCTCGGCATCCCTCGCCAGCTGAAATGCCACCCTCTTTGCACGCTCCTGTCCACACACCACCACATCGTACGTGCGTGTCTCCCTGAGGTCTGCGAGCTTTTTGGCGGGAACGCTGTGAAACGCTGCGGCAAGGGATGTGCTCTCAGGCAGCAGGGCTCGCATGAACATCGCAGCAGAGCCCTCCTCTGGCGGCTCATACACCATCCTCTCGCCCTCTTTTCTCATGGGGACCACGGGGGATATCACCACCTTGCCCTCGAGCTGGTCCACAACCTCCTCGAGCGCATCTCTCACGTGCTCAAAGGGCACACATACCAGCACCACGTCAGCCTCACTGGCTGCCATGGAGTTGGTGCTGGTGAGCAGCTTGCACTGCGTTATCCCGGCCTCCTCAAGGCATCTTTTGTAGTCCTCGCACGCCCGCTTCGACTTCTCAATTTTCCTTGAGCCCACGATTACCTCGTGCTTCGTGCTCCACCTATACGCCAATCCCCTGCCAATGCCGCCAGTGCCGCCGATGAGAGCAATCTTCATGTGCACTCCTTGCAAATACATCTCTTTTAAAGCTAACCTCAGATGCCGTACAGCTCCTCGTCGAGATGTGCCACTGTGGTTATCATTTTGACTGAAAGGTTTTAAAGTTGGCTGATAGCAAGGAGAGGTGCGACAACTGTATCGGGCAATAAGAGAATTATTAAGTTAACAGAACCGACAGGATTATTCTTTATATTTCAAACAGTCTTCATTTTTTCACCATCATTACGACACTACGTCACTCTCTTTCTAAGGAGCCTCTAAGGAGCCCACAAAATATGTAGGTGTCTTAGTGGAAGAGGACCCATATTTTATAACCCTCTCCCTGGCAAGGTAGTAGGGGATGGAAAGGCTATCGAGAGCCCAAGGATAGCCACATTTAAGCGCTTGGTAGGGAAACTTGCGGGAGAAGCGGAGAAAAATCCAAAGTTCATATATGTGTTTGTTCACTTCATACAGTACTTATGATTGTTGATTTTCCAACTTTACATCATTAACTTTATGAGTCCAATTAAACAAACTTCACAACGGGTGCTGTCGATGGCGAGTGAGATAAGGTCATTAGAAGACTTAAAACGACGGCTTTTAGAGATAAAAGAGCTCGGATGGATACCTTCAAGAAGAAGTAGGGACACAGGTATTGGGAAAACCTTTGAAGATCTATTAGGAATCCCTGAAAACAATTTACAATTGCCAGATGTCGGCGGAATCGAGGTGAAGAGCTCACGAGAATATACTCAAAGTATGATCACACTCATAACCTTTGAACCACCGAAAGAGTGGAGAAATGTGAATTGGACACTCGATGATCTCGTAGCAACTTTCGGTGAGACAGGCTTTGAAAACGGTGGCCCTGTTTTTCATATCACAGTATATGCAACACACTACACTTCAAATGCCCAGCAGTTCAAACTCGAAGTGAGAGAAATCAATGGAACAGAGATGGTCTGTGCGGTGACAAGAAGAGAGTTTGTAGGCATAAATCAGAATCTTCCACGTGACGTTGTTGTTGCTTACCTTGTTGACGAAATTGTACAAAGAATTTCAAAGAAATTGAAGGGATGCCTTTTAATAATTGAGGCAGAAAGCAGAACAGTTGATGATAGAGAGGAATTCAAGCTGAAAAGTGCGAAGCTTTACACTGGGTTTAGTGAAAAAAGATTTATAGAACTGGTACAAGAAGGGCAAATAGCGCTGGATATTCGTTTTGGGCGATATAAAGACGGCAAGCCGCATAATCATGGGACTGGCTGGCGGATCAAAAAGAAAGATGTCCTCAAGCTCTATGCTCGTGAAATTGACCTGTTGAACGATGACATTCCAAATGATATTAACTGTGATAACCCGATAATAATCGAGGATAAAGATACAAGAGAAAAAGATAGAAAGATAACGGACTTTATATCAATACTGTTACTGCTTCTTTAGTACAACAATGTTTTCTAATGCCATTGTACTTACTGTTTCTCCTTTTTTATTGCTCGGAGAGACTTTGTGAGGCATTCTTTTGTTTGGAATCGCACGAAGATATGTGACTTCATGCCTATACCCAAAGCTCTCAAAAATCTCCACATAAATTTCGTCAGTAGGGATTTGGATCCCTCTCACAGTTCTATTTGCAACTACAAAGACAACAACCCCTCCTTCGTTTAAATAGCCGTTAATGATTTTGCTAGCTTTGTAGAAGTCTATAAAGTAGCTTAACACCTCTCTTGCTCTCTTCTCGTCAATCTCAGCAATTTTTTCTAAAACGACATTGAGTTTTTCTGAGGGGACATAGTGCATTAGAGACTTTGCTGATTTCCCCCCTAGGGCAATTCTGTCTATATTACGAACAAGTTCGTAATCAAAGTCCATCCACTGTAGTGATAACCGAGAAAACTGTCCATAAGCCACTGTTGTCCGAGAGTCACCGTAGGGAGGTGAAGTAAGTATCATATCAACATTCTCAATCTCCACTGGCTCTATAACATTGTGTGGCATTGGTTTTGCAAAAGCCCTCTTATCCTTCGCAATTCTGTAAAAGTCGCCCATTTTTCTTATGTTTCTCTCTGCATAGTCTTTAAAAGTATGAAAAACGTCCGGACTCCAACCATTTAATCTACTTTCAGGAATGCGATAAAGTTTGTACTCAGAATTTCTCGTGTTGCTCACGTACCTTACCGTCTCACTAAATGCAACCTTAAAAAAGTCTCTTACATTTTCGTCATCTATGGCCCATATCTCCTCTTTCAGAAGAGCGAGCTGTTTAGAAATATCAGGTTTAAACCAGTAGTCAATGTTGTAGTAATTTGGAATTTCAACATTGAGCTCGCCCTTTCTGAACCTTTGGATTTTTTCTTCAGTCCTTTTTACAATTCTCTCAAACTCTTGTTTTAAAATTTTGGTGTCGATTGGAGTTGTTTTTACTTTTGCGAGGAGAACAGCAAGAGGATTAATATCGAAACCGAATGAGTTTATGTCATGGATTTTAGCTTCAACGAGAACCGTCCCACTTCCCATAAATGGGTCGAGAATGTACTTAGCTTCTTTTCCCCATAGTTCGATACATTTCCTTGCAACCTGTGGGATCATCATCGCCGGATAACTGTGAAAGCCGTGTGAAAGGATTTTTGTATCTGCCCTCGTGAAATCCCAGCTCGGGTCACGATATTTGTTCTCACCAAGTTTTTCTAGCCTTGGTGCTTTTTTGAGAAAGTTGTCGAGCTTTTTCTCCATTTCACTCACCATCACTATACTGCTCAATCGTTGAAATCACCCTATCAACAACCTCATCCCAGCTCATTTTATCATAGAGCACCCACTTGATAAAGTCATCAGTGTGCATTCGCATTATCTTTAAAAACAGTTGCCATTTGACACCCATTACCTTCAGCTCTTCCTTCCAACCGTCCCAAAAGAACTTTGGAAGCCTGTTAAATGTCCAAACGGCTAAAGCATCACTGTCGATGTTGTTATCTCTTCCCAAATCTGCCCTAACCTTTTTGATAAACTCTTTAATTTCGCTGGGTTCATCGAGCCTTTTTAACCCCATACCCACATACCCAGATACCAGCATACCCACTGTGCTTATAAATTTTGCGCTCGTTAGATCCTGCGAGTGATTTTTGCTCTACTCTTTTGCAGATTTTTCAAGGTAGAGAATAATGGAGATTTACAAGACAAAGAGCAAAAAGGACATGAGAGAAAGCCCTAGCAAAGACTTTAATTGAATTATTCAAAAGATTTTCTTAAGTTTTCCTCTACAGGGAAATTTTGAAAGACTGGATGAGATGGGATGAGGGTATTGAGAGATGGAAAGGCTACAGATAGCTTTATTTTTTCGACTATAATTAGGCCTTTCAGCTATCCAGAGGCTACATCAGAGAGACCTCTACATTATCTCCCGCATCGACGGGCTCATCGAGCAGCACATAGCCATCGCACATCATGCCAGAGAGCATCGCAGAGACCACCGAGACGCTGTACTTTTTGCCCACGACTCCAATGGGTGTGAAGATGCCATTGGACAGATGCCCGTAGAGCACATACTGAAAGCCATCCGATGGTATGTCCACAGAACATCCCATGCTCGCGGTACACGTCGTGGTGGAGGGGGTGCAAAAGAGGTGGGATACCACCAGCCTCATGGCGGTGTATGCTCCAATGGGCTTTCCCGGAAGGCACACGAGGGGCGTGTCGTGCACGTATCCAAGGGTGAGGGGCTTACCAGGGCGCACACCAACTCCCCGAAACACCGTTCTCTCGAGCACCCTCCACACGTAGTCGCGCTCGCCCACGGAGGCACCCCCTATGGTGACCAGCACGTCCACCTCATCGGATACGCTCTCAAGCATCGTCTGACATGTGCGGGGCTCATCGGGCAGCACACCAAGGTGGAGGGCTTGTGCTCCCAGCCCTCGAAGAAGCCCGCACACCATGGATGCGTTGGTATCTGGCACCGCCCCTCTCCGAATCTCATCTCCGCTCGAGAGCACGCCCACCTTGGGTGCTTTGACCACCTCCACGAAGGGCGTGCACGCAGCGGCCAAGGCCATTGCTCGCCAGTCGAGCACCACCCCTGCCTTTAGCACCATCCCTTTTTTGAGGTCAGAGCCCTTGGCAAGCACATAGCTTCCTTTATGCACAGGAGGTCCCCTCACCTCCGTGCCCCTCACAATTGCATCCTCCATCTTGAGGATGGCATCGGCGCCGCATGGCAGGGGCGCTCCAGTGGCTATTCTGACCGCCTCGCCGTTTTTGAGGGGTGGGGGACACGCATCCCCAGCATACACATTTCCACATATCTTGAGGGGATAGTCCGATGAGGAGGACAGCGCAAAGCCATCCATCGTGGCGATGTCCCATGGGGGAAGATCTCTCTCGAGACACACATCGCTCGCAAGCACCCTCAGGTGCGCTTGCCACACCGCCAGTCTCTCACTTCCCAGCCTCTGTCTTAAGGCGACACCCTCTCTCTTCATCAGCTCTGTCGCTTCAGAGAGGCTCACTCTCTCCCTCTTCCTTGCTGCCATACTCCTCCTTGCTCCTTGTGCTTGGATACCACCTCGATATTCTCTATGCGGGTATACGGGTACTGTCCCTCCTCGTCCTTCTCGAGGTACTTTACCATGTCCCATATGTTGAGCAGCCCCATGCTCACACCACAGAGGGCCTCCATCTCCACTCCAGTCCGGTAGCGTGCACTCACGGCGCACGTGCACTCCACGCCATCTTCGAGCAGCGTAAACCGCACGTCGATGCTCGTTATGGGTATCTGGTGGCACAGTGGCAATAGATGGGGTGTGCCCTTTACGGCCTGAATGGCGGCAACTTCGGATATCGAGAACACATCTCCCTTTTTCACGCTCCCTCTCCTTATCGCCTCAATCGTGCTGGGCTTGAGCCTCAGCACCCCCCGAGCCACTGCCCTTCTGTTCACGAGGGGCTTTTCTCCCACATCCACCATTCCCATCTATACTCCCTCCACCCAGTACTCGCCATCCTCGGTACACTCCTTTTTCCATATGGGCACCGAGTGCTTTAGCTCCTCTATGATGTATCTGCATGCCTCAAAGGCCGCCTCTCTGTGCTCTGCAAGGGTGGCAATGAGCACTATACCCTCTCCAACACCGAGCCTGCCGTGGCGATGCGCAATAATGGCATCGTGAATGGCATATCGACTGAGCGCCTCCTGCCTGATCTCCTCGAGCCTGTGCAGGGCAACCTCCTCGTCCACCTCAAGCTCGATCCACTTTACTTTTCTGCCCTTCACCATCCCCTTTACGATGCCGATAAAGCTCACCACCGCACCAGTGGTGGCATCCAAGCTGCACAGCACTTCTTCAATTGGAAGCTCATTCTTCGTGAGCATCACCTTCTCCATGGTGTCATCCTCCGGACACGGGCGGATACACCCTCACCTCGTCGCCGCCCTCGAGCACGCTGCCGCTCTGGGCGAGCCTTTTACCAATGGCGAACAGCATGTGCTTTTTGAGCGGAGAGAGCTCTGGATGGATACGCACGAGCGCCTCTCTTAGCTCTTCGAGCGTTGCCCCCTTCTCGAGCTCCACCTCCTCACACTCCTTCTCTGCGAGCTCCCTGAGCTGAGCAAAGTAGTACACCTTTACCTTCATTCTCTCACCTGTAGTATGGCCTTCGGTTTTTCACTGCCCTCATATATGCCCTTTTCACACCCTCCAAATCGAGGCCCTTTATGTCCACCAGCCCCTCCTCAGAGAGCAGGCAGGGCTTAAGCTTTCCATCTGCGGTGAGGCGAATGCGGTTGCAGTACCTGCAGAACAGGGTGTTATCCATGGGGCGCACCACCTCCACCTCCACCCCATCCACGAGGTACCTTCTCCTTCTGTGCATCCTTCTCTCCCACACGAGGCTTGCTCGCTGCTCGAGCACGCTCTCCACTGCCGCAAGGTCCCCTTTGAGACCATTGAGTCCGTTTATGGGTATGAGCTCTATGAGCTGGAGCACTGCCGAGCCCTCAAGAGAATGCGTGAACTCCAGCATGTCCCTCAGGGCATCCTCAGAGTCGTTTATTCCCTTGAGGAGCACCATGTTGAGCTTTACGGGCGTGAGTTCGCACTCAACTGCCTTCTCGATGCCCTCCATCACACTCTTCAGAGTACCCCCTCCCGTGATGCGTCTGTATGTGCTGGGGTCGAGGGTGTCGAGGCTGACATTGACCCTGTGAAGCCCAGCATCCTTGAGCTCACATGCCCTTGAGGACAGCAGCGTGCCGTTGGTGGTGAGCGAGACATCCTCAAAGGGTGGAAGTGAACGTAGCACCTCACACAGGTCATCCCTCAGCAGGGGCTCCCCTCCCGTGAGCTTGAGCCTTCTGATTCCCAGCGAGAATCCCGCGGCACATGCCCTGACGACCTCCTCGCAGCTCAGCTCACGCCCGGAGCACACATGCCCCTCTCTGTGGCAGTATATGCAGTTGAGGTTGCACCGCTCGGTGAGGGACACTCTCAGGCTGGTGATTGTCCTTCCGTATGGGTCCACCATCGGTGCTGGAGCTTTCATCTCATCCCCTCCTCATGCACGCACTTCTCGTGCCCTTTGGTGTGCATTACCCTGCCCCTACTCATTGTGCATACGCTGTCCGCGAGCGACTCCACCTCCTGCGGGTCGTGGCTTACGAGCACGGCGGGAATGTCGAGCTCCTTTAGCACCCGTTTGAGCTCTGCCCTTGCCATGTGCTTTGCAGTGCTGTCCATTGCCGAGAATGGCTCATCGCACAGCAGCAGCCTTGGTGTGAGCACGAGCACCCTCGCAAGCGCCACTTTTTGCATCTCGCCTCCAGAAAGCTCGCGTGGCTTTTTGCTCGCAAGGTGAGATATTCCCAGCAGCTCCAGCACCTCATCTGTGCGCTCACACGCACGTGCTCTCTCAATACCGCGCATTTTTAGACCAAACGCCACGTTGGAGTGCACGCTCATGTGGGGAAACAGGGCGTAGTTCTGGAAGATGTAGCCCACGTTTCTGTGCTCTGGGGGCACGTTTACGCCCTCTTCAGAGTCGAACAGCACCCTCCCTCCCAGCACCACTCTTCCATGGTCAGGCTGTATGAGCCCGGCGAGCATGTCCAGTGTGGTGGTCTTTCCGCTTCCATTCGGTCCCACGAGGGCGAGCACACCCCGCCTCACACAGAGCCTCATGCGGATGTGTATATCCCCCCTCCTTTTTTCGAGCACCGCCTCAAGCAATTGCTTCCACCCTCCGTGCAGCGATGCGCACCGTCATGAGTATGCTGAACGAGAGAGCCATCAGGATGACGGAGAGCGTTAGCGCACTATCGAGGCTGCTCTGCAGGCTGGAGTATATGGCAAGGGGCATGGTCTGCGTCCTCCCCATGAAGTTTCCCGCAAACATGATGGTGGCTCCAAACTCTCCAAGAGCCCTCGCCCATGTCATGAGTGCCCCGGTGAGCACCGATGGGAGCGAGAGCGGCAGCGTAATCGAGAAAAAGGTGTGCACCTGCCCTGCACCGAGGGTGCGGGCGGCCTGCTCGAGCCGTCTGTCCACGCCAGAGAACCCTGCCTTTGCAGACTTTATGTAGAACGGGGCAGCCACGAACGTCTGGGCCATGACCACTGCCACGGTTGTGAATGCTATGCTCACCCCATGGGCATGGAGGTATGAGCCCAGCACCCCCATCCTTCCAAATGCCATGAGCAGCGCGATACCTGCCACCACAGGAGGTATCACGAGGGGAAGGTCGAGCAGTGTTTCGAGAACTCTCTTTCCCACGAACTCCCGTCGTGCGAGCATGTATGCCACCGGGGTGCCAAAGAGCATCGAGAGTCCAAGGGACGTGGTGGAGGTCAAGAGGCTGAGCCTGAGGGAGCTCAGCACGACGGGGCTGAGGAGCGATGTTAGAAAACCCTCCATGCTGACCTTGAGCACTACCGAGAGCAACGGCAGGGCAAAGTACATAGCCACGAGACACAGTACCACCCACATGCCCACAGCTCCAGCGGAGAGCCTCACGAGCCTGCCCCCTCGAACCCGTATGCGGCAAGTATGCTCTGTCCCCTTGGCGAGAGCACGAACTCTTCGAACTCTTCTGCGTATGGGTTGGTGTCATCGAGCACCACAATCTCGTAGGTGGCACGCACGTTGTACTCTTTTGGTATCTGGATGAACTCAGTTTCGTTGGTGATGTCGGTGCGATACACGAATGCAGCGTCCGCCTCACCGAGCACTACCTTTGCATACACATGCTTGGTGGTGTCCTCTTCGGAAATCACGTTGCTCAGCACCCTTTCCTCGAACTGCTTCCCGTACAGCCCTGAGCTATTGAGCCTCGAGAGCACCTCCCTCGCATACCTGCCAATGGGCGCATTCTCGCTGGCGATCACGACCCTCACTCCCCTCTCTGCGAGGTCAGAGAGGGAGTGCACCCTGCCGTTGGGGGGCACAGCCACCACCACGCTGTTGTATGCAAACGTCTTTGAGGATGAGGCGAGCCCCTCCCTGACGAGTGCCTCTGCATGTTCAGCGCTCGCAGAGGCGAACACATCTGCCACTGCCCCACTTTCGATCTGTGAGCGAAGCGCACCCGATGATGCAAAGCTCAATTCCACCCTCACCCCGGGATGCTCGTGCTCGAACGCATGTGCAATCTCCTCAAAGGGCTCTGTCAGCGATGCCGCAGCAAGCACCGTGAGCGTTTGCTCTGGTCTTTCGGCGCATCCATGGGCGAGGGCGGTGAGAAGTAGCATGCCCACGAGTACGTAGAGCGGTCGCATATGGGGGCGTAGGGATGGCAAGTATAAATGCTTTATTGCACCCCCTATGTAAAGTGATTCAGGTTTACACGGAGGAGCGCAGTTGAGGTGTAATGGTAGGGACGTGCTGCCAAGTGCCATTTGGATTTTTATTTCAAGAGTGAGGGCGTGAAAGACGCCAGAGCAAATGTGAATGAAAGAGTGTGAGTGAGGAGAGTAAGCCCCCTTCTGTTCTGGCGGCATTTGGCTTAGCGTACAACGGGGTGGTGGTTGGACGTCCACCATACTCCCCACTTGCACCCGCGGGGTTTGCCGTTTCATCCGCCGCCTCACGACCTCATCCTTTCGGAATCATCGCCCTCATGAGGGGCGGTGGCGTTTCTGTGCAATTGCCAGGACTCTCGCCCTGCGCCCTTGCGGACGCCCGCGCGTCCAAACGGTGGGGGGACTTTCCTCACACCTTTCGGTGCGTGAGCCGCCCTTCCTCTCTCACAATGATATGGTTGCCGCCCATGTTTATAAGCATTTTGACCTCTGAATGCCTTTCAATCTTGTCCTTGCCCTGCTCATCGTCTCACACTCTGTGCTATCCTCAGCGCCCTCTTGGCGACCTCTGTGGCGGACCTCCCAAACAGCCTGACCATAGGCTCCTTGCCCACATCACCGCCATCATACACCACATCGGCCTTCATTCGAGAGAGCACGCTCGTGATGCCCCACTCCATCGTGCTGACACCCTCTGGCTCGTCCTTTCTGGAAAAGCTGCCCATCGTAAGTCCCATGTCCATGCACGCATCGAGCACGGGTTCCGAGTATCTGATGTTCATCGCTGCCCTAAGGTCGGGATATACCTTCATTGCGGCAAGAATCATGCGGGCAACGTGTCCGCTGGCTCCAAACTCAACATCACCACACGCCCTCGCCAGTCCTCTGGCTCTGACGATTCTGCCACACACCGCAGCCACATCCCCCTCGTTCTCTGCCAGCTCGATTGCCATGCCTATGTTGGAGCCCACCTCGGGAATGAGGGATGCGAAGCCCTCATGGGACGTCAGCATGCCCACCGCCCTTCTGACATCAGAGAGCACGGTATAGCGCTCTGCGGTCATCCGAAGCTCACCCATCTGGTTTACGGGACTTGTGCCCCCTCCCAGCGATGAATGGCTGAAGCGGATGGCATTCACCACGAACCGCTTTGCCCTTTCGCACGCATCCACCATGGAGAGCCCGCTTGCGAGATAGAACGCGAGGGCTGCGGAGTATGTGCATCCAGAGCCATGCGTCCCCCCCTCGATGAGATTGCCTCCTATCTCATGTGTTCCCTCTGGGCTGAAGAGGTAGTCTGAGCCAGAAAGATGTCCTCCAGTTATTACCACTGTCGGCACGCCCATGTCCAGAAGGGCGTTGCCAGCAGCGAGCACGTCCCGCTCGTCTCTTATCCTGATGCCAGAGAGCATCTCGGCCTCCCTTATGTTGGGGGTGGCAACCGCACACCGTGTGAGCAGCTCCATCAGCGCTTTTAAGGCATCGTTTCCTATGAGCCTTGCACCGCTCTGCGCATACACCACGGGGTCCACCACCAGCTGAAGCTCGTTGGCGTGGCGCGCCACGAGCTCGATGCACTCCTCTGTGGGGAGCATACCCGTCTTTGCCCACCTTATATCGAAGTCCTCGAGCACCGCCTCCAGCTGGGCTGCCACGTGCTCTGTGGGAATGTGGTGCACGTGTTTGACGCCAAGGGTGTTCTGGGCAGTGGTGGCAGTTATCACGCTCACGCCATGGGCACCCAGCGCCGCAAACGTCTTCAGGTCTGCCTGAATGCCAGCCCCACCTCCAGAATCTGAGCCCGCTATCGTGAGAAGGGTGAGCATGGGAGAAAGTCATCTGTGGACGTTAAAAGGATTTGGATGTGCTATATGTGTTTGCGAGCCCCATGGATGCATCGTGTCAAAGTAAGCAACACTGCGAAAACTCCCTCACTCCACTCCCTCGCCCAGATACTCGCCTCGATACACCTCATCTGCTCCCTCATCGAGCACAAACAGCACGAGCTGCACAATCCGTGCGTTCCTTTTCAGCCAGAACCCATGGGGGTTGTACACCATCAGCAGGCTCATTCCCCTTCCCACGTATCCCGCATCCCACACGGCTGTGTGAAGGGTGGCACCACTTCTCAGCAGGCTCGATCTGGGCTTGGCAAGGGCGCCATAGCCACGGGGAATACTCACCACCTCGTTGAACCTCACCACATACGCCCCTTGGGGGAGATATACCCAGCCATCCTCGTCGAACGGGATGCTCTCGGTGGGAGCATTTATCCTCTCAGAGTTGTCGAATGCGAGCCTGCCCACCCCCGTGAAGCGCTCCACAGAGCTCAGCGTGAGCTCCACGCCATTGGGCTGTAGCTGAAGGGCAATGTTTGGAGCGTCTCTGATGAGTCCATCCTCCACCAGCTTTTTGAGTGTGGTCTTCGAGAGCATGGGGAGAGTTAAATACCAAGATAATAAAAAGCATATGTCCAGAGGGATGGCGATGGATGCGAAGAGGGAGAGGGACATACTCATCGAGCGGCTGGAGAACATCATAAGGCAGAAGGACGAGGAAATCGCCTCGCTCAGAGCCGAGCTTCAGGCTCTAAAGGAGGGGAAGTGGGGTGGGCCAGCCTTTGGCTATGATGGGGATGAGGTGGAGAAGCTAAAGGGCAGGCTGGAGAGGCTTGAGACCACCAGCAAGGAGATGGCAGCCACCATAAGCTCTCTCGTGGAGGAGATCATAAAGTTCAAGTCCATGATAAAGGGATGGGAACACCCTTCCAACCCCGTTGAGTCGAGGTCAGAGCCCAAGCAGGAAGAGAAGGGGAGGGACATACTGTTGTACTGAGAGGAAGATGAGGCGTTGTGGGCTCGTTTATGATGAGAGGTATCTTCTGCACGACACGGGCAATCATCCCGAAAGCCCGCTGAGGCTCTCCCACACGATGGAGCACCTTGGTGCCTCTGGCCTCTTGGACAGACTCGAGCTTGTGGAGCCCGCATACGTCCCGATGGAGAGCGTGCTTTCCGTGCACACCTTGGACTACATCGAGAGGCTACGTGGGCTCGTGGAGCAGGGCATACCTCTCGATGCAGATACCCCCCTCTCATCTTTCTCGCTGGATGCTGCGCTGCTTGCGGCTGGAGGAGTGCTCATCGGGATTGTGGGGGCGCTCGAGGGCGCAAAGGTGTTCGCCCTCGTAAGGCCCCCTGGCCATCATGCCACACGGAATAGGGGCATGGGCTTCTGTCTGCTCAACAGTCCTGCCATCGCTGCCCAGCACGTGCTCGATTGCCGTGCGGCATCGAGGGTGCTCATCGTCGACTTTGACCAGCATCATGGCAACGGCACACAGGAGATTTTCTACCACACATCCAGCGTGCTCTACGTCTCAACCCACTGCCCCCATATATTTCCCGGAACTGGCAGCATGGAGGAGATAGGGGAGGGGGACGGGGAGGGATTTACCGTGAACCTGCCCATGAGTGCGGGAAGTGGGGATGTGGAGTATGCGCTTGTTTACAGGGATGTGGTGCTTCCCATCGCCCTTCAGTATGCCCCAGATGTGGTGATTGTGTCTGCTGGCTTCGACATCCACAGATACGACCCTCTTGGTCGCATGGATGTCACCGAGAGGGGAATATGTGCAGTGGTCTCCACATGCCTTTTCATCGCGGAGCAGTGCTGTGGAGGAGGAGTGATATTCGAGCTGGAGGGAGGATATCATCTGGATGCCCTCGCTCGCTCTGTGGGGGCGGTGCTGCGGCAGATGCTCTCTGAGCACCCATCTCCTCCAGAGCACTTTGTGCCCGAGATGGATGAGAAGGTGCCCCCCTCTGTGAGGCATCTCAAGGAAAAGGTGCGTCGAACATTCTCACAGTACTGGGAGCTCTGACAACAGGGAGCTCTGACAACAAGCCTTAAATAGATGTATTGTGTTGGTAGCGACGCCCGTAGCAGACCCATCGAGGTCGTGGGGTGTTGCCCGACACTACGGGGGGATTGTATGGATGATGAGTTGGTTGAGAATGTGAAAAGGGCACTGTCCGAGGCTCCCAAGCGAAACTTTCTGGAGAGCGTGGACCTTGCCATGAACCTGAAGAACATTGACATGAGCCAGCCTGCCAACAGGGTTGACCTCGAGGTGGTGCTGCCAAATGGCCTTGGAAAAGAGCTTCGCATAGGAGTGTTCGCCAAGGGCGAGACGGCACTCAGGGCGAGGGAAGCTGGGGCAGACGTGATTGACCCCGCGGAGATAGCCGAGCTTGCAGCCGACAAGAAGAGGGCCAGAGCGCTTGCAAGGCAGTACGACATCTTTATTGCAGAGGCACAATATATGCCTCAGATAGGCAAGGCGATGGGTGCCCTGCTCGCACCGAGGGGAAAGATGCCAACGCCCCTTACGCCTGACAAGGATGTGGTGGAGCTCATCGACAGGCTGAAGAGGTCGGTGAGGGTGAGGTCAAAGGATAAGACCACGTTCCACGTCTCGGTGGGCAGGGCGAATATGGAGCCAGAGGCAATCGCCGAGAACATCGATGCGGTGCTCTCCAAGCTGGAGGCAGCCCTACCGAGGGGTGCTCAGAACATAAGGTCTGTGTATGTGTCCACCACGATGGGACCGTCTGTGAGGGTGATGTAGATGGGCGAGCTTGTCGAGGTCAGAAGGACAGAGCACATACCATCATGGAAGCTCGAGGAGGTGAGCACACTAAAGAAGCTGCTCTCCGAGTATCCCGTGGTGGCACTTGCGGGCGTGTTCGGAATCCCCGCAAGACAGATGCAGCAGATCAGACGGGAGCTTAGGGGCACTGCCCTGCTCAAGATGAGCAGGAACACCCTCATCTCAAGGGCGCTGGATGAACTGGGAGGAGAGTATCCCAAGCTCAAGGAGTATCTGGAAGAGCAGACGATGCTCGTGTTCACGAGGCTTAATCCATTCAAGCTCTACAGGGTGCTCGAAGCAAGCAAGACGCCAGCACCCATCAAGGGGGGAATGACTGCTCCGAGGGATATTGTGGTGAGTGAAGGTCCCACGAGCTTTGCACCGGGCCCGGTCGTGGGAGAGCTTCAGCGCATCGGCATACCTGCGGCCATAGAGGGTGGAAAGGTCGTCATAAGGGAGAGCAAGACAGTCGCCAGGGCAGGTGAGGTCGTGAGCGATGAGCTTGCGACCATGCTCACGAAGCTCGAGATATACCCCATGGAGATTGGACTCACCCTCAGGGCTGCCCTCGAGGACGGAGTGGTGTTCACGTCCTCTGAGCTGGCAATAGATGTCGAGCAGTATGTGTCCCAGCTGGCATGGGGCGCATCTGCGGCTTTCAACCTCGCTGTGAACATCGCCCATCCAACGGCAGAGACCGTCCCAGTGCTGCTGTCGATGGCGGCATCCAATGCCCTCAAGCTCGCAGCAGAGGCGGAGCTGTTTGTGCCCGAGGTGATGGAGCTGCTGCTCTCGAGGGGCTATGGCAGTGCCCTCAGCCTCGCATCGGTGGTGGCCTCCAAGAGCCCAGAGGCTCTGGATGAGGGCACCCTGAGGCTTGTGAGTTCATCGGCAGCTCAGGCTGCTGCCCAGCCAGAAGAGGCTGCAGAGGAGCAGCCCGCAGAGGAAGAGAAAGCCGAGGAGGAAGAGGAAGAAGCCGAGGAGAGCGGCATCGAGGGGCTCGGTGCCCTATTTGGATAATAACTCATGAGAGGTGTAAGGCGCATGGAGTATATTTACGCAGCACTGTTGCTTCACAGTGCCAAGAAGGAAATCACCGAGGAGGCAATTTCTGAGGTGATGAAGGCATCGGGAATCGAGGTTGACCCCGTGAGGGTGAAGGCTCTCGTTTCTGCTCTCGAGGGAGTGGACATCGAGGAGGCAATCTCAAAGCAGGTGGCAATGGCTCCTGCTCCAGCAGCCGTCACGGCTGCTGCCCAGCCAGAAGAGGCTGCAGAGGAGCAGCCCGCAGAGGAAGAGAAAGCCGAGGAGGAAGAGGAAGAAGCCGAGGAGAGCGGCATCGAGGGGCTCGGTGCCCTATTTGGGTGAGCCCCCTTTCTCGGTGATGCTCGAGCTCGATGGCTCTTATGGAGAGGGCGGGGGGCAGATTCTGCGGACTGCCATTGCCCTCTCTGCCATTACTGGGCAACCTCTCAGGCTGTACAACATCCGAAAGGGCAGAAGGAGCGAGGGGCTCGCACCCCAGCACCTGAAGGCAGTACAGACCGCTGCCCACATAACCGACGCAAGGGTGGATGGGCTAAAGCTGCACTCCACCGAGCTTTTCTTTCATCCTACGTGCATCCATCCGCTCAATGGAGAGGTTGACATCGGAACGGCTGGAAGCATAACCCTGCTGCTGCAGTGTATCCTTCCGATTCTTCTGCATGCTCCAAAGAGCTCCAGCTTTACCGTCAGGGGGGGCACTGATGTGGAGTGGTCGCCGAGCTGGGACTACTTCGAGCACATCACCCTTGCAGCGCTGGGGCAGATGGGTGCAAGTGTTGAGGCAGGGCTGCTGATGAGAGGGTACTATCCAGAGGGAGGAGGGGTGGTGAGCATGAAGGTGTCTCCCTCTCACATTCACATATCCCCCAGAGAGTTTGAGCGCTCGGATGCGCCCATAGCGGGAAATGTGCACAGCTTCGCCCTACCCAGCCATGTTCCGGAGCGGATTAGGGATGCTGCAGCCACATTCCTGATGCAGCATGGACACCCCGCCCACATAGCGCTGGAGCACACGCGGGCCCGCTCTGTGGGATGTGGCATCACTCTCTGGAGTGGTCTGTTGGGGGCGTGTGCCCTTGGGAGGCGCGGGCTTCCAGCCGAGAGGGTGGGAAGGATGGCAGCCTCACAGCTCCTGAAGGAGATAAAGTCGGGCGCCTCTGTGGATGTGCATCTTGCGGACCAGCTCATACCATACATGGCTCTCTCTGGCGGGGGCGAGTTTGTGGTGAGAGAAATCACAGAGCACACGAGAACGAATGTGTGGACAGTGCAGCATTTTGTGGATGTGGAGTGCACCATCGAAAGGACGAATGAGCTCTACAGGGTGTGCATGTCCACATGAGCATCCTTAAGTAGGAGAAGCTATAGCTCATATATGGAATGATTACCAAAAATGGAAACTCAGATGCTGTGAGCTGTCTTAAGCACCTTGCCATGCTGGGAGCTCTGCACGAGAACGTGGAGATGGGTGTGGTGAGGTTTGGCACCCTCATAGGCAAGAGCCCCCAGACCGCTGCTCGCAGGCTCGAGCAGCTCGAGAGGGCAGGATATATCGAGAGGGTGAGGTCTGGGGGAAGGACGGCTGTGCGCATCACCCCTCTTGGAGCCAAGAGGCTGAGGGAGGAGTATGAGGACTACAGGGCAATATTCACCAGCCAGGGAGATGACGAGTTCGTGCTGAGCGGCGTGGTGGTGAGGGGGATGGGCGAGGGACAGTACTACACGGTGGTAGATGGCTACAGAACACAGTTCATCGAAAAGCTGGGCATCGACCCATACCCCGGCACCCTCAACATCAGGCTGGATGAGGAGAGCATGGCTGGAAGAAGAAGGATGAGGATGCTGGAGGGGATTCCCATAGAGGGGTTCACCGACCAGAACAGGACGTTTGGCTCCGGAAGATGCTATCCAGCGCTGATGGAGGACATACCTTGTGCTGTGGTGGAGCCCAGCAGAACACACTATGGAGAGGACATCGTGGAGGTAATCTCCCCCGTGTGCCTGAGAGAGGAGCTTGGGCTTGCAGATGGCAGCCCTGCAAGGGTGAGAATACTTCCGAAGGACAGGTGGGAGGAATGCTTCAAGAGGCGATAGAGCAGCTCAGAAGGGGCAGACCAGTGCTGCTGTTTGACTTCGAGGATAGGGAGGGGGAGACTGACTTCGTGTTTCCTGCCACCCACATCACCCCGGCAGACATCAGGCTCATGCGGAAGGAAGGGGGAGGGCTGATATGTGTGGCGATACACCCAGAGGCTGCGAGCAGGCTCTCCCTGCCCCTCATCTCCGATGTGCTCCTGAGGTGTGGAGGGGACATCGCCTCGCTCGTGGAGAGAAGGGGTGACCTCAGGTATGATTCGAGGTCGTCGTTTTCCCTCTGGGTGAACCACAGGAGCGTGTTCACGGGGATTCCAGACAGGGACAGGGCGCTCACAATAAGGGAGATAGGAAACGCCGTGGAGAGAGTAATGCGGGGAGAGCACTATGTGTTCCACGAGCACTTCAGGACACCCGGACACGTGGCGATTCTTCGAGCGTCTGAGGGGCTGCTGGAGAGCAGAAGGGGGCAGACAGAACTCTCGGTGGCGCTCGCCATGATGGCACACATCACCCCTGCGATGGCGATATGCGAGATGCTCGATGATGAGAGCGGGAACGCCCTCTCGAAGGATGCGGCGAAGCGATATGCACGTCTGAAGGGGATACCCTTCGTGGAGGGCTCTGAGGTGGTGAGGGCATACAAAAACGCCTGAGAGCTACCGTCTCTTTTCCCAGCGCAGAAGCTGTGCGACCTGTGATAGGGTAGAACCCCGCTCGATTTCCTCCTTAAGCCTCGATTCCAGCTTTTTCACCTCCAATGCACGTCTTGCAGCCTCGTAGGCACGCTCCCTTGGCACAATCACTGCTCCGTTCTCATCTGCGAGCACAAAGTCTCCTGTTCGCACGCGCTGTCCAGCAAGGTTGAGCTCCACACCCACCTCCCCGAATCCCTTGGGCTCCCCAGCACTGGCAACGAACTTCTTGGCAAATACTGGAAAGCCCAGCCTGCGTATCTCCTCCACGTCCCTGATGGCGCCATACACCACCACGCCCGCAAGCCCCCTGTTCATAGCGCTCAGCGTGGCAAGCTCTCCCCATACCGCAACGTCATCCTCCCCCTTGATTACGAGCACATCGCCCTTTTCTGCCATGTCGATTGCCTCCACCGCCTTTGCCCAGTCCCCTCCCCATGTCTGCACGGTGAGCACCCTGCCCGCCGTCTTGCAGGGAAAGAGAGGTCTCACATGGAGACAGGGTGCCCTGTGGAGGGCATCGGAGAGGTTGGGAGTACTCACCGAGAGCAGCATGTCCACGATGTTATCCTTCCTCGCTGCCCTTCTGAGGGGCTGTCCCTCCATCTGTCCCTCCATCTGTCCCTCCATCGCCTGCTTTACACTTTGAGCCGAAAGGCGTGGCTCTGGAGAGCGGATGATGTGGCTTCCCACGATTATAATGTCGGCTCCCAGCGATACGGCCATCGCCGCCCCCGCCTCGTCCAGCCCGCCCGCCACTGCCACATCGCACTCCACCGCCTCTCTGACCTCCTTGAGCACTGAGAGGGGCTCTTTTCCCACCATCTGCTGGTCTATCCCCACGTGCACCACCACGATGGGCACGCCCATCTCCTCCAGCCTGCTTGCCCTCTCAGCGGGGTTCTCCACTCCCAGAAGGTCGGCCATGAGCCTCACACCATAGCGGTGGGCAGAGCGCAGCGCATCCTCTATGGTGGCATCATCGCACGAGGCGAGCAGCGTGACCACGCTGGCTCCAGCCTTGGCAGCCATCTCCACCTCGATGGCGCCGGCATCCGCTATCTTCATGTCCGCCACTATCACTCTCTGGGAGAACGCTGTTCTGAGGGCGCGTATGGCGTTCATTCCCTCACTCTTTATGAGGGGGGTGCCAGCCTCTATCCAGTCCGCACCGCCCTCCACGGCTTCCTTTGCAATCTGTACCGCTCTTTCCAGCTCGAGCACATCGAGGGCGACCTGAAGATTTGCCATTGCTGAGGAGAGGGTGCTCCTTGGATTTTATTCTTTTGATGTTTTCGCCTTCGGATGAGGGTCACTCTTCATGCCCAATTTGTTTTACCATATATGGCCCTTTACGCTCATAGCCCCTCTGGAGGTAGTATTCTCTTGCCCCAACCCCGCTCAAAACGGCGATACTCGAAAAACCGTCCTCTGCAGCCCTTCGCTCTGCTGCCCGAAGAAGCAGCTCTCCAAGCCCCCTGTGCTGCCATTTTGTCCCGGAGGGGCGCTCACCGATGTCCACCATCTTCCCATACACGTGAAGCTCCCTGATGAGCGCGCACTCGAAAAGCTCGGCTCGGTGGGGCTCGTTGGGGTATCTAAGCCTGATGAACCCGAACAGCACATCCCTCTTTGGGTCCTCCATCGATATGAAGTGCTCTGTTCCACCGCACGCACCATAGCTCTCACACATCAGCCTTGGCTCTGCCCCCTCCCCTCTTCCCACCTCTCGGCACCGAATGCACCTGCAGCGCGTGCCCCGTCTTTTCATCTCACGGTGCACCAGCTCCCGAAGGTTGCTCTTCTGCACACCGGCATCCACGAGCTGGCAGGGTATGTCCCTCTGGATGCGGGATACCCTGACCCATGGCGGAAGCATGGGCTTGACAGTTGCCAGAAGCTCCACCGCTCTTTTTGTGTCCATCGGGGTGTATTCGCCCTGCTCCATCAGCTCATACAGCCTCGTTCCCCTTATCACCAGCGTGGGGTATATCTTGAGGTAGTCTGGCATGAACCTCTCATCGCTGAACAGCAGCCTGAACATCTCGATGTCCCGCTCGAATGAGGAGCATGGAAGGGCGGGCATGATGTGAAACCCCAGCTTGAGCCCACTGTCCCTCAAAAGCTGGTTTGCCCTCGCCACATCCTGCACCGTATGCCCCCTCTCGATTGCTGCGAGCACGTCATCGAACACGCTCTGCACGCCAAGCTCCACCTTGGTGGCACCGAGCTCGAGGGCAATGTCGATGTGCTCCTCTCTTGCCCAGTCAGGGCGGGTCTCGAGCGTGAGCCCCACACACCTTACTGATGCCACCTCATTCATCCTCTGGGCGTGGGCGAGCTCCTCAGGGCTTGCAGCCCCTTCGGGACACACGTGCTGGCATTGCACGTTGTCGGGATACTCGTTCATTGCCTGCAGAGCCCTCATCACGAACCAGCGCTGGTATGCGGCAGGGCGGGCAGTGAACGTGCCCCCCATCACGATGAGCTCCACCTTGCTCACACCATGCCCTATCGAGGAGAGCTGGTGCAGCCTTGCACTCGTCTGCATGTAGGGGTCGAACCCCCACTGGGCGGCTCTTCGGGCTGCCGGCTCCTTTCCCACATAGCTCTGGGGCGATGCATACGGTGTATGGGGGCCTCCCGGGCATGGGACGCACACGCCATGCGGGCACGGATGGGGTGAGGTCATGATTGCGACCACCGCCACTCCGGAGAGCGTGCGTGTGGGTTTTCTCTGCAAGAGTTCCACCACGGAGCGGTCGTTGCCAGCAACCTCGAGAACCTCCGAGTTCTTTGGGAGCCTTTTGAGCTTGAAGCGAACGGCAGCCTCCCTCTTTAGACGGAGCACATCCTCTCTCGTGGTGTGTGCTTTCAGTTGGGAGCATATCCACTCACATGCTCTTCTCATCTGTGTGTCCATCATTTCTTTCTCTCACCTTTCTCTCTCGTTTTCCCCTATAAAGCCAGATGCTCACAACAGCAGGAGGGCGATGCCCATCGCAATGGTCAGAAGGCAGAGGGGCACTCCCACTCTGGCAAACTCGAAAAAGCCCATGCGCACACCGTACGCCCTTGAAAGCTCCACCACTATGAGGCTGGCAACAGAGCCCATGAATGTGAGGTTTCCGCCGAATGTGCTTGCCATTGCCAGCACATACCAGCTCGTCATGGGGTCTGGGAGGTGTGGCACTATGGGAGAGAGCATTATCACGAGGGGAACATTGCCCACCACGTTTGACATCACCACTGAGAGGACTGAGAGCCACAGGGCAGAGGACACGGCGGTGCCAGATAGCAGGGGGTCCATATAGCTCAGGATGAGCTCCATAAAGCCCTGCTTCTCCACGCCCCCCACCACCACGAAAAGCCCTGCAAAGAACAGGAGAAGCTCCCACCTTACCATCTTGAACACTTTTTTGTGCTGGACGTCTCCCGTTAGCAGCAGTATGGCAGCTCCAGTGAGGGCGACCACAGCCATCTCATCTCCCAGCAGAAAGCCCGCCACCACCCCCAGCAGGGTGAGGGCGTATATTGTGAGCTGAGTTCTTGTGAGCCTCAGGCTTGGGAGCTTTTCATTCACGAGGTCTATTTTGTCCCTCATCTCGTCGCGGTATAGGGCATAGACGACCACGATATTGAGGAGGAGCCCAGCCAGCCCAATGGGCAGAAACTTCATGAAGAAGTGGAAGAACGATGCCCCCGAGCTCAACCCTATCACCATGTTCTGGGGATTGCCCACGATGGTCATCACGCTGCCTATGTTGGACGAGGTGGCAAGAGTTATCAGATATGGCACTGGGTTGAGATGCTTCCTCAGCGTCCTTATCACGATTGGAGTGAGCGCTATACACACGGCGTCGTTCACAAAGAAGGCGGATAGCAGCCCACTGACAAACGTCAGCAGGATTAGTAGCTGAAGGGGTGTCTTTGCTATCTTCAGCACACTGCATGAGAGAACGTCCATGATTCCCGAGATATTCACATATGCGACCACAATCATCATGCCCAGCAGCAGGGCGAGGATGGGGAAGTCTATCGCTTGGATGGCTTCATCGAAGGTGAGCACACCAAAGGCGAGCATCGCAGATGCTCCGATGAGCGCCCCAGCCGCCCTGTCCACAGTTACCATGGGCAGGCGCTGCACCACGATGAGCACGTATGTGATGAGGAGGATTGCGATGGAGAGCCACATCCTCCCACAGCTGTGTGCCATCTCTATAAGAAAGTTGACACATCGATAGGCGGTTGGGATTGCACGATTTCTCACCTTCGGCGCATCCCAAAGTGCTAATTTCGACAAATATTTTTTATACTCATGGGGCGATGTGGGTGAGGGAGAAGGTGGGACGGTGACTAATGAACTTATGAGGATTGGTGTATCGATTCCAGACAACCTGCTTTCGAGGTTTGATGAGGTGATAGAGCGGAGGGGGTATTCCTCGCGCTCTGAGGGCATACGGGATGCCATCAGGATGTACATCAACCACTACGAGTGGATGGGCGCCATAGAGGGAAGGAGGCTGGGCGTCATCACGATGGTGTACGACCATCATCAGCGAGGGCTCACCAACGCCCTGAACGAGATTCAGCACCATGCCGTGGGCACCATTCACTCCTCACTGCACATCCATCTCGATGAGGACAACTGTCTCGAGATAGTGGTGCTTCAGGGCGAGGCAAAGGATGTGAGGCAGATTGCGGAGCGTCTGATGGCACTAAAGGGCGTAAAGCACCTCAAGCTCACCACCATCGTGCACGATCAGGAGATGTAGAGATGGACTTCAGGGGGCTGCTCGAGCTTCTGGCTGGGAGGGGCATGCTCGAGGTTCTCTCTCGGCCCATATCCTCCCATCTCGAGGCTGCCCGCTTTATAAGGAGTATAGATGGACCGTGCCTGCTTGAGGACTGCGACGGGCACAGGGTGGTATCCAACGTGCTATCCACGAGGGATATACTGTGCACTGCCCTCGGATGCACGAAGGAGGGCTTTGTGAGCCTGCTCTCGAGACCCGCCCATGGACGCTTGGTGTGTGTGGAGCACTCGCCCACCCTTGAAGTGGAGGAGAGAGTACAGCTCGATGAGCTTCCCATTCTCCAGCATTTCAAGAACGATGGTGGGAGATACATCACTGGAGGGGTGGTGTTCAGTGAGTACGATGGGATGAGCAACGCCTCCATCCACCGCATCCAAGTGCTCGATGATGTGCGCGGTGCCATCAGGCTGGTTGCCCCAAGGCACACATACCTGCTTCACAGAAGGGCGGCAGAGAACGGTGATGATTTGCCCATTGCGGTGTGCATAGGGGTTGACCCCCATGTGATGGTGGCTGCGTGCACCCGTGTTGGCATGGGTGAGGAGCTGAGGTATGCCAGCGCGCTGGCAGGCGAGCCAGTGGAGGTCTTTGAGTGCGAAAATGGCGTTAAGGTTCCCCACTGTGAGATGGTGCTCACGGGCTACATCTCGAAGGATGAGGTGGTGGACGAGGGGCCGTTTGTGGATGTGACGGGCACATACGACATCGTTCGTCCGCAGCCCGTGGTGAGGTTCGAGCGCATGTACTGCAGAGAGGATGCGATATACCATGCCATCATGCCAGCTGGAAAAGAGCACAGGCTGCTCATGGGAATCCCATACGAGCCCAAGCTCTTTAGGGCAGTGAGTGAGGTTGCCAAGGTGAAGAACGTGGTTATGAGCGAGGGGGGGTGCTGCTATCTTCATGCGGTCGTGCAGATAGATAAGCAGACGGAGGGGGATGGAAAGAATGCGGCGCTCGCGGCGCTGGCTGCCCATGGCTCCCTAAAGCACGTGGTGGTCGTGGACGAGGATATCGACATCTTTGACCCCACTGACGTGGAGTATGCCATCGCCACTCGGGTGAGGGCGGACAGGGACGTGTTCATCATAACGCACGTGAGGGGAAGCTCACTGGACCCCACGTGCGATGAGGACGGCACCACCACCAAGGTGGGCATAGATGCCACGTGTCCCCTATGCGAGAGGGATAAGTACTGGAGGATTACAGGGTGATGTGTGATATGTGCGATGCCCTTTCCATTTAGTAGTCATGCAGGAACCTCAGAACTCATAAGGCTCATCATGCATCAGCCGCCATCCTCATCATTGGCTCCCATCTACCTTTCTCATCGGTCCTTTTTTAGTCTTTCGAGTATTCCCTCTGGCTCCACGTGCACCACCACATCGGTGAGGCTGGGAAAGCGTTCCTTTAATCGCTCCTCCACACAGTCGGCGATGTCGTGGGCATCTCCCACCGACATGCACTCGTCAACGGTGATATGGAGGTCGAGGTACACCTCGTCCTCCCTTCCCCGGGAGCGTATGTTGTGACACCCCATCACTCCATCCACAGAGAGCGTGGTGGTGCGCACCTCCTCGCTCTCGAGCCTCTCGGCATCGCACAGCGTGTCGGAGCACACCATAACGATTCTGATGGCGGTGTATGTGATGAATGCTGCAATGCCGAGCGCGAACACCGTGTCCATTATTGGATAGCCCATCTTGGTGGCGGCAAGGCCCACTAACACACTGAGGGATACAAAAACATCGCTGAGCGTGTGCCTCGAGTCGGCGTGCAGCAGGTCACTCTTCAGCCTCTTTGAGGCAGCAGCCTCGTATGTGCTCACGCCGATGTTTATCCCCATGGTGAGCAGCATGATGGCAAAGCTCCACACCGTTATGCGCACCTGCACTGGATGGACGAATCTTCCCAGTGCCATCTGCACTATCTCGATGCTTGCCACCACCAGCAGCACGGCAATCGTCAGGGCTGCAAGTGTCTCGAACTTGCTGTGCCCATAGCTGTGGTTTCTGTCTGGAGGCCTTGAGGCTATGTACACACCAACGAGCCCCACCACGTTTGAGGAGGCATCCAGAAGGGAGTGAAACCCATCGGCGAGCATGCTGAGCGAGCCCGTGAGAAACCCGTACACACCTTTGAGAAGTGCCACAAGCAGGTTAAGAAAAAGCGTGAGCAGCAGCACGCGTATGACGCCTCTGTCTCTTTTGGCCCGCTCTTCTCTTTCCATTAAAAAACCATATATAGTGGATTGATTTAAAGGTTGTGAGCCATTGGAGTGCACATGAGAGTACTGCTACTCAACTCACCCACGATACTTCCTGACTTTGACTTCATAGCGAGGATACCCAACCTCGGCATAGCCTCGATAGCGGGCAACATAGATGACCTGTGTGACGTCCACATTGCCGACCTGCAGGCAGCTGGAGACTGGAGAGCATTCCTCTCGCGCACGCTCTCGAGGCTCTCCCCAGACATCGTGGGCATAAGCGCCATGTCGTTTCAGTTCAAAGATGCCCTCGAGGCGTGTGAGATGGCAAAGGAGCATGGGTGTATCACCCTTGTGGGTGGGTATCATCCAACGCTGATGTACAGCGAGATAGCCTCGTCCCCTGCCTCAGAGCACATAGACCTCATCATCAGGGGGGAGGGTGAGGCGACGATGCGGGAGCTGGTGCAGAGGCTGGAGCGAAACGAGAGCCTTGAAGGGGTGCTGGGGCTGTCCTTCAGGCAGGATGGCGAGTTCGTGCACAACCCGCCAAGACCCCTTCTCGACCTCTCCAAAATTGAGCTTCCCAACAGGGATGCAAGGCTCATCAGAAAGGGGTTCTATGCGTTCAACAAGCCCATCGATGCGGTGGAGACCTCGCGCGGGTGCACGCAGGGATGCAAGTTCTGCAGCATACAGGGGATGTACGGACGCTCGTTCAGGCGCTTTGCGCTCGAGCGGGTGGTTGCAGACGTGCACGACGCGGTTGACCACGGGGCACGCTCCATAGTGTTTTCGGACGACAACATCACACTCGACCCCCATCGGCTGATGAGGCTGTGCGACCTTCTGATAGAGGAAAGCTTGAGCCACATCCACTTTTACACACAGGCGAGCGTCAAGGGCATTGCATGGAAGCCAGAGGTCGCCGAAAAAATGGCGGAGGCAGGGTTCAAGTTCGTGTTCTTGGGAATAGAGAACGTGCTAAAGCGCAACCTCGAGTTCTATCAGAAGGGTGGCACCTCAGACGATGCCATGCGGGCGGTGAGGTACCTTCGTGACAACGGCATAGCGGTATCTGGGGGGCTCGTGCTCGGAACACCAGACGACACGAAAGAGGACCTGTGGACCAACTACACTCTCGCGAAGTCCATGGGTGTTGACCTTCCCATATTCTACATCTCCACGCCCTATCCAGCCACAAGGCTGAGGGAGGAGATGCTCGCCGAGGGGCTCATCACCAACGTGGACGACTTCTCGAAGTACGATGGACTAACGGCCAACATCAGGACGAGGCATCTCTCGGACAAGCAGCTCCAGTATGAGACATGGAAGATGTTCGCCAAGTATTACGATGTGCGCTGGCTGCTGCACACGAGAGTTGTGAGAAACTATCCTCTGTGGTCGCTCAAGGCCATTCTCAAGCTGTATCCCCGCTATATATGGAGGCGGGTGCTCTACACACTGCGTATAAGGAGTGAGCAGGACTTCTTTGAGCAGGATGTGGCATCGAGGGTGTACAGCAAGGGGTATTTCTGATGGCTGCCGTCCACTTGGCTTTTTACAAAAGCCGGCAAAATAGCGCATTAAGGGGTGTGGCTTAGCCACACCCCATTAATCCACTCACGTGCCAGCTTCGTTAAGCTGATGGGAGGATATTTATATTGGATGGTGGTTGTGCTCTCCAAGCAGAAAGCCAAAGGTGAGAAATAATGGGAAAGGTTGCAGTTTTTATAGACCACTCCAACATGTTCAACTCGTGTGTGAATGCTCAGGAAAAGTATGACTTTGAGCTGATATCTCGGTTTGTGCAGACGCTGGGCATTCCCGTCGTGGGAAAGGTATACCTCAACGCCAACATCAAGGGTGGAGATGCCGGGCTCGTTGACAGGCTGTTCTACAAGTACTTCGAGAACGGATACGAGCCAGTGTATGCTCCAGAGTATATATACCTCGAGCACTCCAAGAGCCTCTCTGGCTCTATGATGGCACGTGATATCATCCAGACTGTGTATGAAAAGCCATACGTGGACACGTTCGTCATCGTGAGCGGGGACAAGGACTTTCTTCCGGTGGTGAGAAAGCTGGTCGAACTCAACAAGAATGTGGTTGTGCTGGGGGTGGAAGCCTCCACGGCGCAGCCGCTGATACACGAGTGCGAGCGCCTGCAGCAGCAGTTCGTGGACTACCTCTCCTTAAAGGAAGCCTTTGAGAGTGATGAGGAGTGGTAAGGGGCCGCATCGAGCCAGCGTCCTGTCCCATTGAGAGAGATGTATGGCTTAGTAAAGCCAGCATACACCGTGGCTTTTTACAAAAGCCAGCAAAATAGCGCATTAAGGGGGATGTCGGCTTTTTACAAAAGCCGGCAAAATAGCGCATTAAGGGGGATGGCTGTGCCATCCCCCATTAATCCACTCACGTGCCAGCTTAGTTAAGCTGGCTCATCCCTCGGGCTCCTCTATCTCAAACAGGGGCACACCCTCATGCGTGGGCGGGGCCAGCCAGTCCACCATCTTTTCGGGGTGTGCGCACACCACCAGCACGTCTATCGGGCCATACAGCTCGTTCTCTATCGCAAAGCTCACCCTTCCCACGGTGGCTGCCTGCTTGTTCAGGGAGAACGTGAGCCCACCAGCACCACACCCAGCCAGCAGCACCGACCTTGCAGTGTCCAGTATCCTCTGCTTTCGCAGGAGCGCATGGAGCACCCGCAGGCCCTCCATACCTCCCCTTCCCATGAGCACCCGCACCTCCTGCCGCTCCCCCTCCACCCTCACACTCTCGAGCGGAAGCACCTGCTCCACGGCAGAGAGGACGGCGTCCTCGTCCTCTGTGGGGTATATGTCCGCTCTTACCGTGAAGTGCACCATGGTCAGAGGGTGTTGAGTATCGTTCTCCTGTTGAGCATGCCCACGAGCTCGTTTTCGTTGTTCATCACGGGCGCGCCACCAAACCTCTTCTCGAGCAGTGTCCTTGCCACCTCTGAGAGGGGGTCGTCCATGTTGAAAGACACCACGGTGCGGCTCATCACGTCCTCCACCAGCACGAGCCTTATCCTGTTTTCCTGCTGGTTTGTGGGCACGAGCTCCTTGAGCGCCCTCATCGCATTTGCCACATCTCGCTCGGTGATGATGCCCACCAGCTCACCCTCATCGAGCACGGGCAGCCTTCCCACATCCCTGTCCATCATGAGCCTTCGGGCATGCACGAGCCTGTCCTTCGGATTCACCGGATAGGGCACGATCATTGCATCCGATGCACTTCCCCTGATCATGTCATGGTCGTAGTATGCCTGCAGCACCTCCCTCGGGGCCACACACCCGAGTATGTTCCCATCCTCCATGCACACGAGCATCTCCATCCCCGAGTTCAGGAGTTCCTTTGCACTCGTCACGCTCCTGTCCGGCTCAACCACCTCGAAGTTCCTGGCCACGCACGCACTCACATGCAGGCTCGATGGGGACACGGTGGCCTTTCTCTTCTCGCCCAGCGTCTTCATGAGATTCCTCAATGTGAGTACACCATAGAGCTCACCATTGTGAGCCACCACGAGCCTTCTCGTCTTGTGCTTGTCTATGAGATCGAGGGCCGTGGAGAGGTGCTCGTTCTTATCTATCGTGTATGGCTCGCTCATTATATCCGCTACCGTCAGCTTGGAGAGTCCCATTCACACATCCTCCCTTACCAGAATGCTGGCGATGTCTGCACGCGATACCACGCCGCAAAGCTCATTGCTCTCGTTGATCACGGGCAGGGCCCTCAGGTTGTGCTCCACCATCACGCCGCACGCCTTGCTCACCCGCTCGAAGTGGAGCACCACCGCCATCGTGTTGTTCATCACATCCTTCGCCATCAGCGGCAGCTCCTTGACATATCTGTACCTTCTCCTGCCACCATGGCTGTTCTTTCTGACCATTTTCACCTCCCTGCCCCGTGTTATGTCATCGAGGAGCTCTGTCAGCTCGAGCAGTGCGAGGTTCGTGCTGGTAATCACCCCCACTGGGTGCTCGGAGTCCTTAGCCACCACAACCACGTCCACCTCGTTTTCCTGCATCTTCTCTATCACCTGAGGCATCGACTGGTTGGTATGCACGCTCACAACGAAGTCATCCATCACATCGGATACCAAGATGTCAGGGTCGAGCTCCCCGATGTACCGCACGATATCCATGAGTGTGATGATGCCCTCCAGCTTTTCATTCACCACGGGCAGCCCCTCTATCTGGTTTTCCAGCAGCACCTCGGCTGCCTCCTCGATTGTTGCGCCCCCATGTATCTTTATCAGCCCCTCAGACATGGCGTTACGCACGGGAATGGCGTCCACGGGTCTTCTCCTCCATGGGGCATCTGGCTGAAGCAGGTGATCGAGGATGTCCGTCTGGGTGATCATCCCCATGGGCTCCTCCTGTTCGTTCACCACCACCAGCCTGTTGACCTTGTGCTTGAGCATGAGATTTCTCGCCCTCGACAGGGGCTCATTGGGACCCACCACATACACTGGGGTGGACATCACCTTCTCAACCGTCGCCTCCTCCTCCAACTACGCATACCCCCTTTCGTGTAGCACGCGAACTACGTCCCTCTCAGTGATTATTCCCACAAGCTCACCCCTTCCTATCACGGGAAGGCAGCCCACACCCCATGCCGTCATGCTCAGGGCAGCATCCTTTATAGAGCTTTTTATGTCCGTGGTGAGCACGTCCATTCTCACGAGGCTCTTGAGGGGCACTTGGAGAGCCTCACCCACCGCCCCGCCCACGAGCCTCGAGAACACCTCCCCCTCTCCAAGATACCTCACAACATCGGAGGAGGTGACAACGCCGATGAGCACGCCGTTCTTTGTGAGGGGCAATCTCCTAAAACCCCGACCCACCATGAGCTTCATCCCATCCAGCAGTGCGTCCTCTGCATCGGCGCACACCACGTTTGTACTCATGACCTCTTCCACACGAATGCCGTCCAGCGCTCGTATGGCCATGGCAAGCTCCTCCATCTCGGCTGGTATGTCTCTTGCCACGAGCCTGAGCACGTCCCGCTCGGTGATGATGCCCACCACCCTACGCTCATCGTCGAGCAGTGGAAGCCCTCCCACCCCCTCCTTTGCCATCGTGCTTATGGCATCGTGCACATCGGCCTCCATCGAAAGGGTGGGCACATTCCTTTCCATGATGGCCCGGACATCCTCATTGATGGCTGCCAAGAGGTTGTTGCGGTACCTGTTCCTCACGAGCTTGTGAAGGTGCCCACCTCCAAGCAGGTTCACTATGTGAGTGGTGTACACCATTCCCTCCAGCCTGTAGGTGCCCGCATCCACCACGGGCAGTCGCCTTACTCCATGCTCCAGCATGGTCTTTACGGCACCCATGATGGTGGTGGTTCTGGGTATGCACACCACTTCTCGGGTGCCTGCCCACAGGGCCGTGCCCCCACGGATTGCCCCCTCATCTGAGGGGGTGGGCGAACCTGCTGTATGCCTCCTTCTCATGTCCACCCCTGCTTTGGCACTACTCCCTGCAGCTCTCGCACAGCAGCCTTCCATTCACAAGCTGGAGGTTCTCAGAAAACTGGCCACATGCCTCACATATCCCCTGCACAAACCCCTCATCGCTCCGCTCAGGCTCGGGGCACCCCCTGCCCTCAACGAGTAGCCTCATTATCTCATTGATCTCGGCGCTCACGCTGAGCACGTCCCGCTCGGTGATTATTCCAACGAGCCTTCCATCCTCCACAACGGGCAGCTTTCTCACCTTCTCCTTTAGCATGTTGTCTATTGCCTCCAGCACGGTGGCATCGGGATGAATTGTGATAAGGGGAGCTGTCATCACCTCTCGAAGCGTGAGCTCGTCTGGCTTTTTGTTGTTGGCCACCACCTTTCTTGCGAGGTCTCTGTCTGTGACGATTCCCACGGGCTTGTCATCCTCCACGACCACTACAGAGCCTATGTCGTGCTCTATTAGTAGCCTTCCCACCTCTGGAAGACGCGTGCCCACATCCGCCACCACGACCTCTCTGGTCATTATGTCTTTGACCCGCAAGTCCAGATTCATCTGCTTCCCCATTTCCATATTCATCCTGAGGGTATAAAAGACTCACTGAGGGTATAAAAGACTCACCATCCCATCATGCCCCATGCAGAAAGCTTTTATCCCCACCCCAATCTTAACCAAGCCTAAATGCTGGAGGATGGTGTATGGAGGAAGATAGAGACGAGCAGCAGGAGAGACAGGCAGGCGAATCTCAGGAGAAAGGGGCAGGAATAGGCTCTGTGAAGTACAGGATAATGGTGATGAGTGGCAAGGGAGGTGTGGGCAAGTCCACAGTGGCCACCAACCTTGCGATGGCGCTCGCCATGCTGGGAAGGGATGTGGGGCTGCTCGATGCCGACATCACTGGACCCAACATCCCCAAGATGCTGAACATAGAGGACAGGATGCCCACTGCCACCGAGGAGGGCTACATAGACCCAGTGGAGATACCGATAGGGTGCGACCACGGCATCAGGGTGATGTCGCTGGCGTTCTTCCTCGAGAGGGGGGCTCCCGTGATATGGAGGGGACCACTCAAGATGAGGGCAATAGAGCAGTTCATCGAGGAGGTGAGATGGGGAGATGCAGACTACCTCGTCATAGACCTGCCCCCGGGCACCAGCGATGAGCCCCTGAGCATAGCCCAGCTCGTAAAGCCCCATGGTGCGCTGATAGTCACGACCCCCCAGGAGGTCGCCATCATGGACGTCAGAAGGGCTGTGAAGATGGCAAAGATTCTTGGCGTTCCAGTGCTCGGCGTTATAGAGAATATGAGCGCCTCCGTATGCCCGCACTGTGGAAAGCCGCTCGAGATGTTCGGAAGCGGAAACGGCGAGAAGATGGCAAAGGAGATGGGGGTGCCGTTTCTGGGAAGCATACCCCTCGAGCCAGAGATTGCGCGCTCTGGGGATGCGGGCGTGCCATTCGTAGCGGGCTCGAACTCTCCAGCTGCACGGGCATTCGAGGACATCGCCAAGAGGGTGATGGAGGCGCTCGAGGGTCGCACCGCATAGCAGCAGCCTTATCACGGGACGATGTGGGGGAAAGTGGATGTTTGACCCAGAGCAGTTGAGAAATAAGGCAAAGGAAGACTTCTATGGTGCGTGGGAGCACTCCTTCGAGCTTTTGCCCAAGGTGCGTCTCGACAGGCGCTTTCCCAGACGCCCCTGTGGGTTTGGAAGCCCCCATCCCGTGTTTGAGACCATTGCAAGGCTGAGAGAGGCGTACATGCGCATGGGCTTTAGCGAGGTGGTAAACCCGCTTATCGTGGACGAGATGGAGGTGCACCGCCAGTTTGGTCCCGAGGCGCTTGCGGTGCTCGACCGCGTGTTCTATCTCGGCGGACTTCCAAGACCCAATGTTGGGCTCTCTGAGGAGAGCATCGCCGAGATCGAGCGCCGCACTGGAAGACCACTCACAGAGGAGGAGGCAGAAAGCATCAGGGAGCTGTTTCACGAGTACAAGAAGGGAAGGATAGATGGAGACGACCTCGTGTACGAGCTGGCACGACGTGCCCACACCACTGACACCATAGCCACAGAGCTGCTCGATGAGGTGTTCGCCGAGTTTCGCTCCCTCTCTCCCGTGTGCTCGAGAAGGACGCTGCGAAGCCACATGACCACTGGGTGGTTTCTCACGCTGAGGCATATGGCTGAGCGTGAAGACCCGCCCCTTAGGCTGTTCTCCATAGACAGGTGCTTTAGAAGGGAGCTTGCAGAGGATGCCACGAGGCTCATGACGTACTTTAGTGCTTCGTGCGTGATGGTGGGGGAGGACGTGAGCGTGGAGGACGGCAAGGCGGTGGCCGCTGGCCTGCTCTCCCAGTTCGGCTTTTCCAACTTCAGGTTCAGGCCAGACGAGAAGCGCAGCAAGTACTACGTGCCAGATACCCAGACGGAGGTGTTTGCATACCACCCAGGGCTCGTGGGCTCGAACACGAAGTACTCGGATGGATGGGTGGAGGTTGCCACGTTCGGGATGTACTCTCCATATGCGCTTGCCCAGTACGATGTGCCCTACCCCGTGATGAACCTCGGGCTGGGGGTGGAGAGGCTCGCCATGATACTGCACGGCTCGGATGACCTGCGCAGGCTCACATATCCTCAGATGTTCGAGCGTGAGTTCTCAGACCTCGAGATGGCATCGAGGATAGGCTTTCTGGAGGTGCCCTTCACGGACGAGGGCTGGAGCATCGCTGCCGCCATCAGCAGCACGTGCGAGCGGTACGGCAGAGAGAAAAGCCCGTGCGAGTTCACTGCATGGGAGGGCGAGCTTCTCGGTAAGAATATCAGAGTGAGTGTGGTGGAGCCCGAGGAGGGAACGCGGCTGTGCGGACCCGCAGCCTTCAATGAGATAGTGGTTCACGAGGCAAACGTGCTCGCAATACCTCCCCACGATGAGCGGTTCTCTCACATATACGAGCAGGGCGCAAGGACGAACATCAAGCTGATAGATGGCTTTGCGGTGTATGCCGCATCGAGAATCGAGCAGGCGGTGCTTGCGGGCGAGGATACCGAGGTTCGGGTGAGGGGCATCAGAACGCCAGCAGAAATCAACATAAGGATTGCCCCTTCCGTGCAGCGCCACATCACCGCGAGAAAGAAGAGCATAGACTTCAGGGGACCGGTGTTCACCACCGTGAGGAGCACCATCTTGTAGCTATCGCGTGCGCCTTGGCACATCCTCCATGGAGAGCCCCTGGAGCCACTGGAGAAATGCGGGCTCGTGCATGAGGCATCTCTTTTTGCCATCGTGCCACGAGCAACCCCTCATCCGCCTCCATATCCTCCTCAGGGGCTCCTCACACACATTTCCAAACGACACTGGAATGTACGGGCATGGCCTCACCTCTCCATCCACTCCAACGTGAATCCACCTCCTGCCAGCAAGGCATCCAAAGTCCACGCCCTCGAACACTGTGGATGCGAACATCCTCGGTCCCTCCTGTGAGGTGTTCACCCTGTGGTACATCGCGATGATATCATCCCTGTCCTGCTGTGTGGGTGGATTGCGTGTGGACTCCCACACCGAAAACTCGTGCACCCCCAGCCGCCGTGCCAGCTCATACAGGGGCACAAGCTCGTGCATGCTGGCATGGCTCACGTGGGTGCACAGGGCAACGAGCAGCCCAGCATTTAGCCCATGACGTATGGCGCGCAGTGCGGCATCGAACGCACCATCGAGATGGCGCACCGCATCGTGGGCAGCGGGGTGTGTGCTGTACAGGCTCACGAGCAGTGTGTGCAAGCCTGCCTCCCTGAGCTCATGTGCCCTCTTTTCAGTCATCTCGGTGCCGGGGGTGAACATGTTCACCACTGCCCTCTCGTCCACTGCTGCGATGATGTCCAGCACATCCTCCCTCAGGAGGGGGTCACCCTCAGTGAGCGTTATTATGCACGTGCCCATGGCAAGCGCCTGCTCGAGCACGTCGATGATGTCTTCGGTGCCCATCTCTCCCTCCCCCTCGCTCATCTCGCAGTGCTCACATCTGCACCTGCATCTTCTCGTTATCTCGATGGAAAGGGTGGAGGGTGTGTGCATCCCAAGCTGTCTTTTCACCTCTGCCCTCACGAGCCGCCTGAATGCCAGTGAGGGAATGGGAGGTAGCCACGTGGACATCACGAGCGAGCCGTCCTCGAGGAGGGCAGCGGGCTTTTCAGTGCACAGCCGCTCGTTCATGCGGGAGAGGATGGGAGCCGCGAGGGGCGAGAGCGCTCCGCTGGCAACCAGCCTGCCCTCATCAAAAAACACTTCCAGTCCTGGCAACCTGACCAGCGGGGTGTTCCTCATGATTCCTCACGGTTCCTCATGGTTCCTCACGATTCCTCATGGTTCCTCACGTCTCGTCCCAGCCCAGCAGAATCGCCCAGTACTTTGTTCCCTGATGGCCCGTGACTTCCCTCACGTACGAGTCTGCGGGCGGGGAGGGCGTTCCAGATATCACGTTCTTCACGCCCTCCACCTCCTCGACCTCTGGGAACTCCAGCGGCGGCATCACAAAGTGCACATCTCCAGACTGGTATCTGTCCTTGTACAGCACGAAGTCGTTGCTCACGAACACACAGTTGGGGTCGCCCCTGAGCTCCTCCATCCTGTCCTTGGTGAGCCACTCGCCCACACATCGACCGTTCTCATCGCATATGATTACCCATGGCTGGGGAGGAGGTCTGAACCCCTTGAGGTCATCTGCAAACACCACGACGAGCTTTTCGCGCTTGAGGGCTTCCCACACCCCCTCGTTCACGAACTTCATCATCCCCCCACATGCTCCAAAGTCCTCTGCCTGATGCTCCAGCTCCTCTATTCTCTTTCGTTGCTCCTCGCTCAGGGGCTGGGCATCGATGACCCCTTCTATCTCTTTGACACGCTCTATTACCCTTTGTGTGGTGCTCATGCCAACACCCTACAGTGTGGTTTTGAGCCTTCATATTTATTCATTTGGTGATATTGGGTGATGGCGTCAGTTTTATGTATGACCAGAGCAGATAATACTCTCTCGGGAGGGTAACGTGGAGAACATAGGGCTTGCGGGAAGTACCGACGAAAGTTCGAGGCGGGTGCTGAAGACCACGAAGTCAGTGTGCCCGGTGTGTACCGCTCTGATAGATGCCGACGTGGTGGCAGAGGACGGGCAGGTGTTCATGGAGAAGCGCTGCCCAGAGCACGGGTTTTTCAGGGATTTGTACTGGTCAGACCTCGCAATGTACCTCAAGTTTGCCAGGTTTGGATATGATGGCACTGGCGTGGACAATCCCCAGCGGCGCACCCAGCGGGGCTGCCCCTTTGACTGTGGCCTGTGTGAGAAGCACAAGACCACCACCGTCCTTGCCAACATCGACCTCACCAACAGGTGCAACATGCACTGCCCCATATGCTTTGCCAATGCGCACGTGTCTGGTAGAGTGTACGAGCCCACGTTCGAGCAAGTAAGGCAGATGCTCCTCATGCTGAGAGCACAAAAGCCCGTGCCCTGCCCTGCGGTGCAGTTCGCTGGTGGTGAGCCCACGGTGAGGGGGGACTTCGTGGACATCGTGAGGATGGCGAGCGAGATGGGGTTTGCGCAGGTACAGGTGGCGACCAACGGCCTCGAGATGGCGCGCAGTGTGGAGTACTGCCGGCGCTTGAGGGAGGCTGGACTCAAGACGGTGTACCTCCAGTTCGACGGCATCACCCCAGAGCCCTACTACACCTCGAGAGGTGGAAACTACCTTCCCCACAAGCTCCGGGCGATAGAGAACTGCAGGGAGGCCGGGCTGAAGAGCATCGTGCTGGTGCCCACGCTGGTGAGGGGTGTGAATGACGGGCAGATGGGAGATATCGTGCGGTTTGCCCTCGATAACTCTGACGTGATAAAGTGTGTGAACGTGCAGCCCATCTCATTTGCGGGAAGGGTGGAGGCAGAGGAACTAAAGAGCATGAGAATCACCATCCCTGACCTATTCGTGCTGCTCGAGGAGCAGACCGACGGTCAGATAACGAGGGACGACTTCTATCCAGTGCCCTTCGTGGTGCCCATCTCGAAGTTTGTTGAGAATCTGAAGGGAGAGCACTACGTGGAGTTCACAGTGCATCCCCACTGCGGTGCGGGCACGTACCTGTTTGAGGACGAGGGAAAGATTGTGCCCATCACCAGATTCTTTGATGTGGAGGGCATGCTGGAGTACATAAAGGAGGAAGCCGAGGAGGTGAAGGGCAGGTGGGGGAGGTGGAAGTTCTCGGCGGGGCTGTTGCGCAAGCTTCCCCAGTATGTGGACCGCTCCAAGATGCCTGAGGGGGTGGACGTGCTCAGGCTGCTCTATGATGTGCTCGTAAAGGGAGACATCTCGTCCACTGCCTCATTCCACAGAAAGACTGTGTTCCTCGGCGTAATGCACTTTCAGGACTGCTACAACTTCGATGTGGACAGGGTGTGCAGGTGCGGCATCCACTACGCCCTTCCAGATGGCAGAATCGTGCCATTCTGCACGTACAACACCCTCTACAGAGAGGAGTTTGAATCCACTCACTCAAGACCGCTCGAGTAGCCTCAGGGGCTTGGCCTGTTGAGCACCCTTCTGATTTCTTCCACTGCCTCCCTTCCCGCTGGCGTGTCCTCGAGCACGTACAGCACAGTGCCCAGCAGCAGTGCCCCCACCCCCATCGCAAGGGTGGTGGCGGGTAGCGTGAGGAGCATGAGCACGCACGAGAGCACACCGAGGGTGGGGAACAGCCCGCCCAGCGGAATTCTGAAGTACCTTTTCTCTGGAGATATGGGCTTGCCTCCCCTCATCAGAATGAGGGTGCTTGCGTTCACGAGCAGCATCGAGATTAGCACCGTCACATTCGTGAGGTCCACAATGAAGTCCAGACCACCGTGCACGATGAGCACCACTGTGATGGCAGAGCCGAGCAGGATGGAGTTGGTGGGCTGGCCATTCCTGAGCCTCGCAAACCTTCCCGGCAGCTGGTTCTCGGATGCCATTTCCATCGTGATTCTCGATGCGCCGATGATGCCTGCGTTCGCAGAGGACAGAGTGGAGAGTACGGCTGCCAGCGCCACTATGGCACCCCCATAGCCCCCGAGCAGCGCCACAGCGGCATCGAACACGCTCTCGCTGCCATAGGAGGGCAGCCCTGCGGAGAGCAGCGCCACCACCACCCCCACGTATATCGCTGCGGCGATGGCAATGGAGGCCAGCGTGGCGATGGGAACTACCCTGCTCGATTCCTTGACCTCGCCCGCCATCATGGCCACCACCTGAAAGCCCACATACGTGAAGAACACCATAGTCATCCCTTGCACCATGCCCTCCATCCCATACGGCATGAAGGGCACAAACGCGCTCGCCCGGATGTGCACCAGCCCTGCGAGCACCAGCACGCACAGTATTGCCAGCTTGGTGCCCACGAGCACCACTTCCGCCCTTCCGGCCTCCGAGAGCCCTCTGATGTTCAGCAGGGTGAGGAAGAGCACGGCACCCAGCGCAGCCAACCTCGGGTCTATGTGTGTCCCGAGCAGCAAATTGAGGTATATCCCAAAGCCCAGCACCACGAACGCTGTGGATATCATCATGCTCACGTACATAGCCCAGCCCGCAATAAAGCCCGGATACTCTCCGAGCATGCGTTTCGCATACAGGTAGCCCCCTCCGTCCTCGGGAAATATGCTGGCGAGCGTGGCATACGAGAGCCCAGAGAGGCACACGAGCACGCCGCACAGCGCATACGAGAGGATGGCAGAGGCTCCGGCGATGGCTATCACCATGCCGCTCAGCACAAAAACGCCGGCGCCCACCATGCTGCCAACCGCAAACGCGATTGTAGCCAGAAGGCTCAATCCCTCGCTGCGCTTCGGACCACCCGTCATGCTCATGTGGGGGTTGTGTTTGGATACTTAAAGGGATTGTGCATCTTGCTGTGCATCTTGCTGTGCATCTTGCTGTGCATCTTGCGCCTACAGGAATATGGGCTATGCAGCCTCTGGCATGACCACCTTCTTTGAAAACCAAAGAGCATGAGCCAGTTGTACAGCCTGACAAAGTCGAACTTCACTTAAGGGGGTCATGGAGGCGACAACATGCCTGCCAGAGCAAAGTCTAAATAATGTAAGGTAGCGACAGCTGATGGTTATCCAACGTGATAAGGCTTGCTGCATAGCGTTGCATGGTGAGGGCTCGTGGTATAGTTTGGATAACACGTGGGCCTCCGGAGCCCAAGTCTCGGGTTCAAGTCCCGACGAGCCCGTTTGCAGACCGAGCTGTTCGTGTACGGAACCCTCAAGCGCGAGGAGGTACTAAGGAAGTGGCTGCCGTCCAGCCAGCATACACCGTGGCTTTTTACAAAAGCCAGCAAAACAGCGCATTAAGGGGGATGTCGGCTTTTTACAAAAGCCAGCAAAACAGCGCATTAAGGGGGATGGCTGTGCCATCCCCCATAATCCACTCACGTGCCAGCTTAGTTAAGCTGCATGTGGGAAACGTGGCTCATCCCTTTGTGGCAAGGGTGTGCACACCCGAAAATGAGATAGCGGATGGAGTATGGTAGATGATATACAGTGCTGAGGGAGGATTGCCCATGAGTGAGTTCAAGGTGGTGGTGATAGAAACCACAGACCCCGGCGAGGGCACCACTGAGGCGCTCAAAAGACTGAACGCATGCGAGTATGTGCAAGAGGCACAGCGGGTGCTCATAAAGCCCAACTGCGTGACTGATGATTCTCCAGAGAGCGGAATCACCACCCATCCCATGATGGTGAGGGCAGTGTGCGATTACCTCATGGGATGCGGGCTCTCGGCTGAGCAGCTGAGCGTGGGAGAGGGCGGCATGGCTTCATACGATACCTTACGCACCTTTGAGCGCATTGGGCTTAAGAGCGCCTTGGAGGGCACTCGGGTGAGGCTGGTGGACCTGAACAGGGAGGAGAGGTTTGAGGTGAACATCCCCGGCGCCCTCGTGCTGAGGAGGGTGGGGGTCGCGAAGAGCTTTCTAAACCACGACTGCCTGATTTCGTGTGCCAAGCTGAAGGTGCACTCCTTAGCAACCGCCACGCTGTGCATGAAGAACATGATGGGGGGCGTGCGTCCAAAGAACATCATGCACACCAGAATCCATGAGAAGATAGTGGACCTGAACAGGGTGTTTGCCCCCACACTGAGCCTCATCGATGGCGTGGTGGGCTGTGAGGAACATGAGACGAGGGGCAGCCCAGTGGTGTCCAACGTGGTGATTGCGTCCAACAACGTCGTGGCGTGTGATGCCGTCGGGTGCTACCTCATGGGCATCGAGCCAGAGGAGGTGGGATACCTCACGCTTGCGCAGAGGGCTGGGCTTGGCGTGTGCGACCTGTCCCAGATGGACATCGAGGGAGATATCAAGCGGCTCAGAAGGCGATACAGGAGAGGACCAGAACCCTCGAAGAGCGAGGACGGGCTCATAGATGTGCTTTGAGAGGATTGCCATAGTGGGTGCCAATGTGCGCCATGTGGCACTCTCTGCCACGAGAGCTGGCTTTAGGGTGTGGGCATTCGATGGCTTTCTTGACCGCGACCTTCTCGCCATGTGCGAGCAGGCATTTGATTTTGAGGACATGGGCACAGCCCTCACGAGGGCAGATGCACTCGTAAAGGAAGGGGTGTGCGACTGTCTCCTCGTCGCAAGTGGCATCGAGACCCACCCCATCCCAGGGGGTGTGAGGATGCCTCTAAACCCACCTCTGGACGCCATCAGGAGGGCGGCGGATAAGTGTGGCCTGTTCTGGGTGCTGTCCGAGCTGGACATACCCACTCCAGAGCTGCTCACACCTCAGCATGCTCACTATCCAGCCGTGGTGAAGCCAAGGTTCGGTGCTGGGGGAAGGGATGTGACGGTGGTGTACAGCGATGAGCAGCTCAGAAGAGCCATGCGGGCAATCGCCAGCACTGGAGCAGAGCCCATCGTGCAGCAGCTGGTGGAAGGTGTGCGTATAAGCGCCTCGGTGGTTGCCACCAGAGATGGGGCCAAAACAGTGTGCCTCAACGAGCAACTCTGTGGGGAGCCGTTTCTTCATGCACCACATCTGAGATACTGTGGCAACATCTCGCCCATATCGTGCCACAGGCAGCGCAGAATAGAGAGGCTCGCAGAGCTCGTGTGCGAGGAGCTGGGGCTCTTGGGCTCGTGTGGTGTGGACTTCGTGGTGGGGGACGAGCCGTGGGTGATAGAGGTGAACCCGAGGTTTCAGGGAAGTCTCGACACTGTGGAGGAAGCGCTGGGAGTGAGCATATTCAGGGCGCACGTGGACGCCATCTTGGGCAGGGAGATAAAGCTTGCCACGTCGAGGAGTGGGGTGTGGGCGAGGGGGATATACCATACCCCGGTGGATGTGGTGGTGGGGGATGAACCATTCTTCGATGAGGGGCTAAAAAGCGGGACGCTCAGGGATGTGCCGAGGGTGGGCACCCACATGCCCGAGGGGGAGCCGCTCGTGAGCCTGATGGCACATGGCAGCTCCAGAGAGCAGGCGATGAGGAGGCTGATGGAGCTTTCTGCTCATGTGGATGCACTCGTTGGTTTTATATAGGGTATGTGCATAAGGTAGCCGATGCGCCTCGGTGGCTTAGGGGCATAGCGCTTCCTTGGTAAGGAAGAGGTCGCGGGTTCAAATCCCGCCCGAGGCTCTCTTCAAAAAACGCATGCATGAATCATGTCGCATGTCGCAGAGCTCTAAACTTGCCGCTGCCTAGGGGGAAGATGCAGGCTTGAAGAGGTGGCGGCAGGGGTGGCGGCGCTGCATTTCTCTCAGCTTTTCCCATATGTGTCTTCTTCATTTTTTTCCTCCTTGGAGGGCTCCACCACGAGTATCGCTCCCCTTCTCTCGACCACCACCACCTCGTCTCCCTTCGCTGCCCCCACAGTCGAGGTCGCCTTCCAGTATTCCCCATGAAGGCTCACAAACCCACTTCCCCCTGGAGGGATTGAAGTCACCACCCTCGCCCTCTCACCGCTTGGTCCCATGTTCATAAGGGGCTTTTTTCGCTGGACCTGCGCTACCTTGTATGCTGCGAACACGAAAAGCCCGCCGACGGCAAGCGCTGGAAGCAGGATGCTCAGAAGCAGCGTCCTGGTGAACTCGGGGGAGATGAGCTGGTCTGGATAGCCCATGGGCACGAGCAGCACAAGGCCCACGGTGGTGCATATCAGCCCTGCCACAGCGAATATCCCGTGCCCTGGGGTGGAGAGCTCGAAGAGGATGAGGGCAACTCCTAAGATAAGAAGGAAGACAGCGGCTATGCTCACATCAAACCCCATCCCGATGAGCCCAAGGGCGATGCATATCATTCCCCCTATCTCTGCTCCAGCTCCTGGGTTCGTGAGGCCAAAGATGAGGCTGTAGATGCCGATTAGAAGGAGGATGGAGTAGAGCAGGGGGTCGGAGAGGATTGCAAGAAGAGAGGTGCGCAGCGAGGGTTCGAAGCTCACCACCCTTGCTCCAGCAGTGTGGAGGGTCTGTCCCTTCACCTCGCTGCCATCCACCTCTCGCAGCAGGGAGGGCACATCTTCGACAACGTACTCGACCACACCATACTCAACAGCCTCTCTGGCGTCCATGTTGAGGTTGCTCACTATGAACTGCTCGACTGCGGTCTCGTTTCTTGCGTGCTTTTTGGCTCGCACCTTGGCGTAGCTCACGAGCGCCTTTATCACCTTGGAATCGTTCACGGGCTGTGCACCCTCTCCGGATATCTCTACTGGCTGCATCGAGCCTATCACCGTGGATGGTGCCATCGCGGCGATGTCAGTGCTGATGAGTATGAGGGTGCCCGCAGACCATGCGGTTGCCCCGTGGGGATACACAAAGCCGATGACGGGAATGTTGGTGTTCTCTATGCTCTCTATGATGGAGAATGTCTCATCGAGCCTTCCTCCGGGGGTGTTCAGGGTGATGACGATGACGTCATACCCTCCCTCCTCGGCAGTGGCCACCGCCTCCGAGATGTAGTCATCCGTGGAGGATGTTATCGCCCCGTCTATCTCGACGAGAAGGGCCGTGCCCTCCACAGCCACAGTGGGGGAGGCGAGCACAAGGAGAATTATCGACCATGTGAGAAGGACGGCAAGGGCTCTCATCTCTCTTCTTTCTTTTCCATCCCCTTTATCATGCCAATGATGGCTCCCATATCTGAGAATCCCGTGGAGGGAGAAATCACAATGAGGTTCTTCTCACGTGATATCTCCGCGAGTGTCTGGAGCTCCCTCAGTTTGAGCGCGATTGGTGTCTTCTCGTACTCCTCTGCCGCCTCACGCATCTTCTTAGATGCCATGAGCTCGGCATCCGAAAGTATGATGCGGGACCGTCTCTCCCTCTCGGCCTCTGCCTGTTTGGCTATCGCCCTGAGCATACTCTCGGGAAGGATGACATCCTTGATGGTAACGCTCGAGACCTTGATGCCCCAGTTCTCGGTGGCAGCATCCAGCTCCTCGGCTATCTTGAGGTTGAGCTCCTCGCGCCTCTGGAGCAGGTCGTCCAGCTCGAACTGGCCCAGTATTGTCCTCAGCGTGGTCTGAGAGAGCAGCGAGGTGGCACTCTGGTAGTCCTCCACATTGATTATCGCCTTGTCGGGGTCGGTGATGCGGTAGTACACAACTGCATCCACCCGCACGGTAACGTTATCACTCGTGATGACCTCCTGCGCGGGCACGTTAACAGTCACCACCCTCAGGTCAACCTTCACAACCTGGTCCACGAGCGGGATGATGAAGAATATCCCCGGACCTTTAATCCCAGCGAACTTGCCGAGCCTGAATATCACGGCTCTTTCGTACTCCCTGATTATCCTGAGTGATGTGTAGAGTATCAGCAGAACAACAAGGGCAAGGCCCATGTACTCATACGCCACCATTATTTCACTCCCCGCAGTAGATTGGCAGTGGTGCTATTTAAACTTCTTCGGCAGGGGATGAGAGCAGGAAGATAGTCATAACCCTTTTACAGATGTTCCTTTACTATCGTAAGGTGGCCTAAGGGCTGGGACGGCCCGAATGCTCGTGGACATCTGGCACCCCTGTCCGGAAATTGGTGAATCCCGTACACCCCTTCTTTACCATGACGCTCCTCCCCTCCTCCCTCCTCCCGATCCACCACCGATGGTCTCGTTGAGCACTCTCTAAATTTCCCCCTGAACCCGGTGCGGGCCTGTTCGGATTCACCAGACCCTCCTTGGGAGCAAATACCTCAATCCTTATATATGTCTATCTGATAAAATAGATGTACCGCTGCAGAGGACTCGTGTGAGGATGCAGGTGCATTGCCGTGAACACGGGTGCAAGCCAGCGGCACAGGGCGCATCTTTAGGTCCCATCGCAAGAGCGGGCAGAGCCCATGTCGATGAGCGTATGGCCAACCCAGGTGCGCTACAGCCGCACTGTCCCAGCACGAGGGTTACATGGGAGGACGCCGGATGCCGGAGGGATGATTTCCGTGAGTTAGTGCTGGGCCACATCCATTTACGTAAAGCACAAGAGCTAAATTTTATGGAGACACCCCTACGAAGTGAGGATTGAGAATGTTTCCCAACAAGATGGTCCAGAGTCTCGTGGGCATGAGGGTGCAAATTGAGATGAAGGGCGACAGGGCACTGCTCGAGGGCACGCTCAGGAGTGTGGATGAGTACCTGAATATGCATCTTGTGGATGTGGTGGAGCTGGTGGATGGACAGCGCAAGCGCTCGCTGGGCTCAGTGGTGCTCAGGGGCAACAACGTGGTATTCATCAACCCCCTGTCGGAGAGGTGATGTGCGTGGATGAGAGCGACGTATTAGCCCTCATCAGGGAGAGGGAAAGCGGGATTCTGCAGAGCAGCCTGTGGAAGGTGCTGAACATCGATAGCAGAAAGTGCTCGAGGATTGTGGCGAGACTTTTGGAGAAGGGGCTCATCACGAGAGAGCCCATAACCGCCAACGGCACTCGAACATTCCTCATAAGGCCCGTGGGTGTGGAGAGGCCAAGGCGCAGGGTGGAGCTCCGAAAGGATATTGATTACTCGTTGCTCCTCTCTGGTGGGTGCATAGCACCGTGTGCGGGATGCACAGAGGAGTGCTATCCAGAGTACTGTGGAGCCCTGGGGGAGTGGACGCACTGCCTCAATGACTCCTTTCGAGGGTGAGAGGCGGGATGGACAGCCGCGTGCTCGAGGGCAAGCTTCTGAGCGGGGAGCGACTTGAGCTTACAGAGGGCAGGGTTGTGATAGAGGATGGCGTCATCGTGGACGTCGCCGAGGGTAGGTGCGAGCTTCCGTATCTCATTGCCCCAAGCATTTTCAATGCCCACACCCATGTGGGCGATGGCGTATTCAAGGACCCTCCTCTTGGCGGATTGGATGAGCTTGTAAAGCCACCCCATGGGCTCAAGCACAGGGTACTCAGCCACACCCCAAGGCATCAGAAGATTGAGGCGATGAGGCTCTCTGCCATCCAGATGCTCGCCTCTGGGTGCACTGGCTTCGCGGACTTCAGAGAGGAGGGGGTGGACGGAGTACTGCAGCTGGATGAGGCGGTGCAGGGGATGTGCATCCAAGCCCTTAGCTTTGGAAGGCCCGATGGCGACGATGTTGGCGAGCTTTTGAGTGTGTGCGATGGGCTCGGGATTTCTGGATGCCACGACCATCCATGGGATGCGCTCATGGAGTGGGCGTCTGCGTGCAGACATGTTGGGAAAATGCTGTGCATCCATGCCGGAGAGAAGGACGGAGAGGATGTGGATGCCGCAATCGAGCTCGAGCCAGACGTGCTCGTGCACATGGTGCATGCCAGCGATGCGGAGCTCAGGAGGTGTGCTGACGAGGACATCAGCATCGTGGTGTGTGTGAGGTCCAACATGCTCACAGGTGTGGGCGTGCCAAGGGTGAAAAGGATGCTCGAGCTTGGGATAAACGTGGGGTGTGGCACCGACAACGTGATGCTCGCCTCGTGCGACCCCTTCGAGGAGATGCATGCCCTCAGCTGGGTGCTGCGGCTGGGGGAGGAGGACGTGCTCTCCATGCTCACGTGGAGAGCGAGAAGGGCGTATGGGCTCGGGGGAGGAGTAATCGAGGAGGGAGAGCCCGCAGACCTGATGGTGCTCGACCTATCCACTCCCAACCTGCGGGGATGCTCAAACCCCCTACGCTCCCTCGTTAGACGGGCACAGGCGAGTGATGTGTGTGCGGTGTATGCAAGGGGCAGGGAGGTGATTAACCGTGGAGGATGAGAAATGGGTGGAGCTGAGGTTTGATGACCATGGACTAATCCCAGTGGTGGCTCACGATGTGGAGAGTGGGCAGGTGCTCATGCTGGCATGGGCAAACAGGGAGGCACTGGAGAAAACGCTCAGCACGGGCTATGCCCACTACTTTTCCCGTTCAAGGGGGAAGCTGTGGAAGAAGGGCGAAAGCTCGGGGATGCTCCAGAGGGTGCACAGGGTACTCGTGGACTGCGATGGGGATGCCATCGTGTACGAGGTGAGCCAGACGGGAGGGGCGTGCCACGTGGGGTATCGCTCGTGCTTCTTTAGGACGCTCGATGGAAACGTGGTGGGCGTGCGAGTGTTCGAGCCAGAGGAGGTGTACCGATGAGAAATGTGCAGCAGGATGCCAACTTGGAGGCAAAGAGGAGGGCTGCGGCGCAGGCGTGCGAGTTCATAGAGGATGGTATGTTCATAGGTCTGGGCACTGGCTCCACAATCAAGGTGCTCTGCGAGCACCTCGCACAGATGGTGGACGATGGGCTAAAGGTGATGTGTGTGCCCACGTCGTACTCCACGGAGCTCATCTGCTCTGAGCTTGGAATTCCCACCACCAGCCTGCTGCAGTGTCCCATGCTGGACATGGCGTTCGATGGAGCCGATCAGGTGGACGAGCAGCTCAATGCCATCAAGGGCGGTGGTGCTGCCCACACCCTCGAGAAGGTGGTGGCAATGAGCGCCAGAAGGTTCGTGCTGGTGGTGGACGAGAGCAAGCTCTCGCCAGTGCTGAACTCTCCAGTGCCGCTCGAAATCGTGCCCCAGGCGCTGAGGCTCGTGCAGTGGCAGGTGGAACAGCTTGGAGGTGAGCCCCTGCTGAGAATGGGGCTGAGAAAGGATGGGCCCCTTATAAGCGATAACGGGGGCTGGATTGTGGATGCCAGCTTTGGAGAGATCGAGGAGCCCGCCAGGCTCGATGCGAGCCTGAATGGCATAGTGGGGCTGGTGGAGCACGGGATATTCACGTTTGCAGATACAGTGGTCGTGGGCAGTGCAAATAAGGTGAGGGTGCTCGAGAGATAGTCAGTCCAGCACCTCTATCCCCTCTGGAAGCTCGCTGCGTGCTCTTCTCATGACCTCCATACCCTCCCTGAGCACGCACTCGAACTCCTTTCCCTCGAGCCCAAACAGTCCAGAGATAGCCTCCACCTCCTTTTTGCATCGGAGAGAGAGCACATCTGTTGGCTCTGCCGTGAGCACGAGCGGGAACGAGAGCTTTCTCCAGAGCTTGATACACTCCCTGTAGCCAGCGAGCACCCTCGAGCGCGCCCCACCCCTTTGCATGATGCACTCCCGAAGGGACAGTGCAATTGCGGTGCGATTGTCCCTTGCGATTTTTGCATGGACGTGGTTCAGCCTGTCGGTTGCATAGGGGCTCAGCACCACGTCCACCCGCCTGCTTTCGAGCGCCACTCTCGTGAGCTTCTCGTTTTTTCCCCTGACCACCACAATCTCGGCACCCTTCGTGCGGGAGAGCTCATCCCTCAGCTGGGGTACAGAGTTCACATCGATAATGGCCCCAACCGCCACCCTCTCATCGGAAAGCTGCCTTAGCGAGCGCACATGGGCTGGAGGGGCGAGCACTCCCACCGCCGCATGGCCCATCTCGAGCGCCATATCTATGAGCGTGCGCGCTCTTTCTATGTCTTTCTCCACGCCCTCCAGCCGCGGCTGGAGGCACAGCTCCACAAAGCCAGCCCTATCCACAGAGCATCTCCCTCGCCCTCTTGATGGCCTCGTCCCTGCTCTTGGGGTATGTGGGTATCTTCATGCTCACCACTATGGAGTCCGCACCCCTCGTGAGCATTATCTCTCCAAGAAAAGCCCTTTGCTTGTCGAACCTGAGGTGCAACACTCCATCTGCATCCATTCTTTCTGGTATCTGTTCACACAGCACCTCTCGCATCTGCCGGCTCATGCCCTCTCTCAGGAGAGTGAGAAATGCCCTGATGTCTCTGTTCTTCTCGAGGCTTGCGCTGAGAAGGTGGATGATGTTGCCATGGTGCCCCTCATATTTTCTGATGGTGGGGCTGATATCTGGAGGAAGAAAAAGGGAGAGAGCTCTCTCCACCTTGCTCAAATCCTCGGTGGCCTGTGAGGTGGTGGTTATTGTGACCTTGCCGAGCCTCACTCACATGCGCCTCTTGGAGTAAGAGCGTCGAGAGCGCTTTGATGGGCGGTTCTTCTCGGTGCCGATGCCACGCTTTCGCATTCCCCTGCCCTTGCGTCCAGCACTTGTCCTTCCTCTGAATGCCCTGCCCCTATCGTGGGCAATCCAGCTCAGTGCTGGGTCGGCCTGTATCACTGGGTGGTTGCCATCAACGAGAATCACCTCGTACCATTTCCAGCGTCCATCCTCGCCCACCCAGTAGGAGCCGAGCACCTCCATGTTCACATACTTTCTGGCAGCTCTCTCCTCTGCTATCCTCTGGATGCTCTTGGCGCCGTAGATCTTGTGCACCCCCATCTTCTTGGTCTTTCTCCCCCTCACATACCTCGAGCGCCTTCTTCCACCCCTTCTGACCTTGACACGAACGACCACAATCCCCTGCTTTGCCTTGTATCCGAGGGCTCTTGCCCGATCGAGCCTTGTGGGTCTCTCTATGCGCACAATGGAGCCCTGCCGCCTCCATTCCTGCAGCCGCTTCCATCTCAGTTCACGAAGATAGCCCTCATTTGGTCTCTTCCAGGCCTCTTTTATGTAGTGGTACATCGACCTCATACAGTGCCTCCATCTCTGCTTTATGGTTCAGCTCAGTGAGCCACATCCCGGCGGGACACCTCCCGCAGCCACGCACCCAACATCGGCATCGCTTTTAAAGGTTTGCCATACCGATGGGAACTTCACTTAACGTTTTGCGGGTATGCGAAGCCGGGCATCTGAGGGAGGCGTAAGTGAACTGCATACCTGCTGTCGTCCATGCGATAGCACCGAAGCGAAGCGGAGAGTTGCGGGCGAGGGGCACAATTTTTACACTCCGGCATATAACACCTGCTGAATCCAGGCAAAGTTCCCGTTGTTGTCCGGTGGTATGCCATACTTAAATCTCGGATCATCGCGTGTATCTCTCGATCTTCTCAATGGCTTCAAGCATGTCCTGAATGAAGAGCAAAGGACTCCTCTTAGACATACACGACCTCTCCTTCAATGGATTTCCAGAGCGAGGGCTTGCTCATCACAGCCTTCTTCGTTAAGACATCCACTCTCATGCCCAAGAGATCTTCGAGAAACTCCTTCAGATCAACAATCTCCCAGCCTACGGGCTCCGAGAATTCAACTATTATGTCAATGTCATTGACGACCTCTTCCTCTCGTGCAAGAGAGCCGAAAATCCCAATACTCTTAATTTTGAACCTCTCGTTCAGCATTTTCTCATTATGTTTGATCTTCCGAATAACCTCCTCAAGTTTCATCCTTTCGCCCCCTAAGCCCGTCGCCCCCAATTTCGGACAACTCGTTCATATACTTGCATGTATCATCCCGAATTGTAATTATATCTGCATTACGTATATACTCATTCCGAGTGCAATCCATCCTGCTTTTCACCCGAGCACCTTCCCGAGCACCTTCATCAGCATCAGTAATACAGAGAGGCCAATCGTCAGCGTGAGCACTGCCCTGTGCTGGCGCTCAGTGAGTCTTTGACTCATCCGCCATCCGAGCATCATGCCGGGTGCACCCCCACCAATGAGCATCATCGTAAGGAGGACATCCACTTTTCCCACAGACAGGTAGCCGATGGCTGCCACCAGCATGATTACCAGGGAAAACACCATGTTGGTGCCTATGAGCTTGTGGGGGCTTTCAAAGTGCCTGCTCAGCATCATGAGCGTGAACACCCCGCTGCCCACCGAGGTGGTCTGGGTGATAAACCCCGTCAGCAGCCCCGAGAGTGTCACAAGCCACTTTCCTCTACCCACCCTTTGAGAAAGATGTGCGAGCTCGTTGCCTGCATACATTCCAGCTGACAGCAGGATGGCAATGGTCAGCAATCCCACAATTGCACTCTCCACCACATCACCGGGATAGTACGTGGTGAGCCACCAGAGAAAACATAATCCACTCACGAGTCCAATGCCTGCAGATGCCAGCATGGGCTTCAGTGAGTGTATGTCGACCTCGCCCATTCGATAGTACTTTATGGCAGAGATGGACTTGACAGTGAGAACAAAGAAGAAGTTGGCGCCTATGGCATACACCGCACCGATGCCAGCATGTAGCAGTATGGGCACCATGATAATACCACCCCCCACTGAGGTCATGGCAATGATGATGCCCATGACCATGCCAAGGGCAAACGTCATCATTGGCTCCACACCAAAGCCCCCTATGCCCTAAACGCTGGGTACGAGCCCAGTACATGCATGACATCGGTGCACTCTGCTATGGCGCTCAGCGCATCCCTCACCCTGCAATCGCCAAGCTGTCCCTCGAGGTCGATGAAGAAGTAGTACTCGCCCAGAGCCCGCCTTCTCGTTCTCGACTCAATTCTCGTGAGGTTGATACTCCTTTTTGCAAACTCGCCCAGTATCTCGTAGAGGGCTCCGGGTCTGTCCCTTTTGAGAAACAGGGCTATCGAGGTCTTGGCTGGTCCATGCACCTCCCTCAGGGGTTTTTTTGCTATGCTCACGAATCTCGTGTGGCTCTCATCGTCCTGTATGTCGCTCATGAGCACTTTCAGCCCGTAATGGGCGGCAGCCTCCACCGAGGCGATGGCTGCTGCCGAGGGGTCGAGAGCCGCCATACGTGCCGCTTCTGATGTCGAGGAGGTGGCGACCACCTTCACACCCCCCAGACGCCTGAGAAACCCCCTGCACTGGGCGAGCGCCTGTGGGTGGGACAGCACCGTACGAACATCCTCGAGCGTGGGGGCAAGGGAGAGCAGGTTATGGCGCACCTCGAGCACGTATTCCCCCACCATATACACCCGATGGGAGAGCAGACAATCCAGAGTCTCTCCCACAGAACCCTCGAGAGAGTTCTCCATGGGCACGATGCCCTCATCCACCTCTCCCCTCTCCACTGCCTCGAACACATCGGAGATGGTCTCGAAGAACACAAGTGTGCCGTCTGGTCTTGTCCTCATGGCGGCAGCATGGGAAAACGAGCCCACGGGTCCCAGCACACCAGTCCTCATGCTACTTCTCCTCGAGTGTTTTCTCCTCGAGTGTTGCCCCGTCCACGATGTACGCTCCGCTGTCCCGCTCCCACGTGGCGTGTGCATCCACGACCTTTAGCCGCTTGGAGAAGAAGGGGGCATCGAGCACCAGCGTCTCGTACTCACCACCCTCACCCATTGGGTGCACACCATATCTGCTGGAGAGCGAGATGAGCTCTTGGGCACACTCCACATCGAGCATGCGTCCAAGCCATCTGCTGTCGAGACCCATTGCCGCCACTCGCACGATGAGGATGCTCATGCGCTGCACCATCTCGAGCAGTGTATCCGCAGGCTCACATCCCCAGAGCGGGGAGAGCACCTCGAGCCCCAGCTCGTCGCACACCCGCTCGATGCGGCTCTTCTGATACACAGAGGCAACGGCGCCAGTGCACACAGCGTCCACATCGAGCGTTGCGAGCACCCTTGCGAGGTCGTCCAGCTCCCTTTCCTTCTCTCCGCACGTGGGCTCCATCACGAGCGGAATGCCACACGCCCTTGCATACAGGGGCATGAGGTGGATGTTGGGATGATGATACATGTACGACTCTGGAGAGGGTGGAACCATCGCCACGAGTGCCGTGATGTCGTGCCCCTCCTGAAGCACGCTGTACATGGCGTAGGAGGAGTCCTTGCCCCCAGAGGCGAGCGCTGCCACCCTCATACCGCTGCCACCCTCATACCGCTGCCACCCTCATACTACCCTCTGGGAGCCAGCATACACGTACAGGTTGGACCCCCTCGCAAACGCCACGAGCGTCATCCCGAGAGCTCTTGCAAGCTCCACCCCGGTGCTCAGGGGGGCTGCCTTGCTCACCACGATGGGCACCCCTGCCCGTGCTGCCTTTGCCACCATGCCTCCAGAGAGCCTTCCGGTGGTGATGAGAGCACACTCTGAGAGGTCGGCACTCGAGAGCACGGCAGTGCCTATCGCCTTGTCCACAGAGCACGCCCTGCTAACGTCCTCGCAGAACGCCACCACATCTCCCTCTGGGGTGCACACAAGCGAGGAGTGGGTGCCTCCCGTCCTCCTCCACAGCGTTGCCCGCTCCCTCAGCTGCTCCACCACGTCCAGCATCAGCTTCCTGCTGACCTCGACTTCCGAGGATATGGGCTCAATCCCCTCCCATGAGGAACGTATGCCTATGCAGCCCGAGCTTCGAATCTCCATCCACAGCTCGACATCCTCATCTTTCAGCGCTGCTCTGCACTCTATGGTGTCATCTTTCACGCTGATGGAGCGCAGCTCGTCCACATCGTCGAGCAGCCCCTCACACAGCAGAAACCCAACCCCAAGCTCGGTGAGCTCTCTTGGAAGGGCGAGGAGAGTGGCGATGGGGCGGTCGTTGAGCACCAGCCCAATGCTCTGCTCCAGCACCACGTCCACCTCGAGTTCAGAGGCACCGTGGTCTGAGAGCTCGATGCATTGTGTGGGCAGGTAAGGAGCCGAGGGGTCGTGGGGCTCCTCCCTCCAGTAGCTCACCCACCCCCCTGTCCGATTTGCGTGCCAGTCTTCTCCCATTTTTCACACGAGCTGCTTGATTTTCTCGAACAGCTGTTTTAGCGTGTGCTCATTGCTCTGCGTGAACTCGAATGGAGAGCTGGTGAATGGTCTGAAGTAGATGGGCACATCGTCCAGACGGTAGAACGTGCCATCGCACTCCATCGCATCGATTACGCCCGGCAGCACCACATCCGAGGCGAGCGTGGTCGGGCACGGGGCGATGTCTATGCACACCATCGGAATCTCGGCAAGGTACTTGGCGCACGTGGCTGGAAGGTGGGATACGAGGTCTGCGGAGAGCACCAGCGCCGCGTCCACATCCCTCTCCCTCAGCACGTCAACGGTGGTGAACTCCCCGGGGTTGTATCTTGGGTATCCTCTTCCAAAGTCGAGCCCGAATGGGTAGCCGTACAGGTAGGAGGCAATCTGGTTGAACCCTGCCACATTGCAGTGCCCCCTGAGCGCCCCGATGGCAAACTTCGTGAAGTTGTTGAGCTCCTTGGTCAGCGTCATCGCCATCTCCGCGTTTCTGTGCTTCCCATACGAGGAGGCTATGCCCAGCCCCACGTATATGGAGCCGAACTTGCAGCTCTTCATCATGTCCACCATCTGCTCCATGATGGGTATGGGCACCCCAGTGATGTCCTCCACAGAGGGATGTGGATCCTTTCCGTGCAGTATGGTGAGCAGGGCAGAGAGCAGCTCGTAGTCGGTGTTGGGGTTGAGCTGCACGTGGAGGTCTGATGCCTCCGCGGTGGGCGTCCTTCTTGGGTCCACCGTTATGATGGTCCTGTCAAACCGTCCACGTCTCGTCCAGTATCCCCTTGGAAACACGCCATACCTCGACATGTGTCTGGGCATGGACTCCAAGGGGTTGCATCCCCAGTACACTGCAAGGTCGCTCCTGAGCTTCTTCTGGCCCGCCGTTGCCCCGACCTTTCCAGCCTCCTGTATGCCCATCGCCGTGGGGCCATGGCATATCGTGGCATTGGAGTCCACCACGCCTCCGAGATACTCGCCGATGTGCAGCCCCACCTCCATTGCCTCACACGAGGTCTCGCTGCCCATGAACAGCAGGGGGCGCTTGGCAGAGGCCAGAATCTCGGCAGCCTTGGTGAGTGCTTCATCCCATTCCGCCCTTCGGAATGTGCCGTTCTCCTTTATGAGGGGCTCCCTTATTCGGTGGGGGCTCACGACCTCCTGAAACTTGGCATTGCCCATCTTGCACGCATTCTTGACCGTAATCTTGCCATTTTCGAACTCCACCTGCACGTCATCGCACGAGGCTCCGCACACCGGGCATATTATGTTCTTGAACACCATATCATCTTCCTCCTGCATACACCTTGAGCACTATCTCCTCCGCACTGAGCACCTCCTCGTCCGTGGGCTCCACGATGACGGGATGGCCCTTGTACAGGGGCGAGCCCGTGGAGAACGTCTGTGGACTCACCACCACGTTCGCCCATATTCCCCTTGGTATGAACACGTTTCCCGGCATGACGGCGTCATCGCATCTCGCATACACCACCACCTCGTGCTCACCATCCAAGGTGCTCACCTTCACCTTCTCAGGAGAGCCCAGTGCTGCAAAGTCCTCTGGGTTAATCCAGCACACCGCACATTCCTTTGTGTACTCGGGTGTGAGCTTGTCTCCCCCTTTGGCGAGCCTGCCCTCATCTATCGTGCTTCCCGTGTTCAGTATGGCCTCCATCCACACCACCTCACAGGCCCTCGTTTGCCTCTCTCGAGACGTACAGCACTCCCTTGGGCCTCTTGCTGATGGCATAGTCGCCCACGAACTTCATGAACTCTCCAGCACACTCCACATCGCCCATGGTGAGGTCGTGCTCCGTCCCCTGATGCTCGAATCCTGGCAGAAACTGCATGATGTGTCCACACACCACCAGTGTGCCACCCGTCATCTCGGCTCCAGCGGCGCGCACCGCATCGCCCCTTACCACGATGAGGCCACCGCTCTGGCGGATGGCGCAGAAGTTCTCCACATCGCCGTTCACGATGATTTCTCCTCCGCACATGCCGCCGCCGAGCTGGCTTCCCGCATTGCCCTCGATGACGATGCGTCCACCCGTCATCCCATGCCAGCTGCCCCTGTACGCACAGCCCACGTGATCCTGGGCGTTGCCCAGTATGTGGAGCACACCCCCCTTCATCTCCATGCCTGCCCACGAGCCCGCATCTCTCTTCACGAGGATGCTGCCGCCCTTCATGTTGGAGCCCACGTGCATGCCCGCGGAGCCCTCCACAATCACATTGCCAGCGCTCATGCCAGCTCCGATGAGCTTCACTCTGGGCACATCTCCCGTGATGACGATGGTGGTCTCCTCGGCAGTGGTGCCCGCAGAGCCCTCCACATCGAAGAACTCGGAGAGTGGAAGCTGCCTTGGTCCCTGCCACACCTTCAGAGCCTCTATCTCGTGTACACTCTTTCCAGCAAACGCATCAGGAGTGATGACCTCAGCTTCCACCATGATGTCGATGCTACCCTTTGGTGTAAGCACAATCTCACTCATTCTCTCACCTTCCTGCATCTACCTTTATGGGCGTTGGCTTTGTGAGATACTTCTCTGGGACAGGGTAGTTGGCAAAGCCCACGGTGTAGTACTTGAACCATTCCCTCACATCCTTCAGCATCTCCCTGTCCATCTCGTCGCTCACACTCACGTCGGAGTAGTACGTCCTTCCCTCTGGCACTGCCACCACCTCGCCCCTGTGGGCAATCACCTCACCGTCCTTTATGGTGTACTCTGCCTGCTGGAAGCCCTGCACGATTTTGGTGTACTCGTTTCTGTTCAGCCTCGTGGGGTCGATGTCGTATATCGCCACGTCTCCGTCGGCGCCTATTCCAAGATGTCCCTTCCTGTGTGCCATCCCGATTGTCCTTGCGGGGTTTGCCCTCGTGAGGATGGCTATTTCTTGAAGCGTCATCTCCCGCTCGACGCTCGCAAGCTCGCTGCGGTCATGTGCCCACTTGTGGCACTCGGAAAATGTCTGCTCCCTTGCCTTTTTCGACATGAGCCACGCAATCACCTGTGGGTACTTCACGAACGGTCCCCCGTTGGGGTGGTCGGTGGTCAGGATGGTCTTCCATGGGTCATTCACCATGAGCAGCAGCTCAAGACCCATTGCCCACTGCACGCTGTGCACTGGGTTGCTCTTGAGATACGTGAACGGCAGCACGCCAGAGCCACACTCCAGCTCCACATCCGTGTTTGACCACTTGTTTCCGGTGAGCACGTACAGGTCGTGTATCGCTGGGCCATCCCCAGTCATCACGGTGGCTTGTCCAAAGGGTACTGCTCCGTTGTCTATCACCACGTGGTCCGCCTTGTTCACGTAGTCTATCACGCCCTTTGCTCCAGACTCGAAGTCCCTCCACGATGTGCCCCCAAAGCTGTTGAACTGGGCATGGGCGAGGTACACCGTCTGGAAGCGATTGGAGTCCATCTTGGTCTCTGCTCTTTCCACGTCCACGTTGCAGCTGGGCTTCACATCACTCGGTATTGCGAGCGAGTCCCTCGTGATTTCCCAGCATCCGGGATGTCCGAGGTTGTTCCCATGCAGGTGCAGGGACATGGGCAGTCCCAGCATCTCGTTCACCTCTGCGAGCCCGTGAATCACCTCTCTTGGTGTGATTTCGAAGTGTATGTTTGCCTCGTCCAGTGAGCTCACGTTCTTTGCCCATCCCCAGTTCTCCACGCCAGCCGGGTTGACGCACTTGATTCCGTACGCCTTGTGCGTTCTCATCATCCATGCCACGTATGCAGCAGCCCTCTCGATGTCCCCCTCCTTGAGGTAGCGCATCACGAACCAGTTGTTGCCCAGCACGAGGTATGCCCCCATGTCCAGTATGGGAGTTGAGCGCATCTCCTCGTGGGTGTGGCGTGCCTCGAGTGGGGGCATCGCAGCCTCGAACACGGTGGTGTAGCCCATCGTGGCATACTCGTAACCCTGCAGGTACACCGAGGGCACGGTGTACCCACATCCCCCATGAGTGATGTCGGTCTTCTCTCTCGTCCATCGGTAGTGGTCCTCTGGACGCATCAGCCTGCCCTTGTTCACCTTTGCCCCAGCCACATGGGAGTGGGAGTCCACGCCCCCGGGCATCACGGTCTTTCCATGAGCATCGATTACCTTGGCATCCTTCATCTCGGTGCCAGAGAGCTCCTCGACCACCTTTCCGTCCTTGATGAAGATGTCCATCATTTCCCCGTTGACCTCGTTCAGGGGGTCGAACACATATCCATTCTTGATTACCACTGTTCCCGCCATCATGACACCTCCCTTCTCTCAAGCCATATTGCATCCACTGGGCATATCATGGCACATGTGCCGTCAGAGCCACACGCATCCTGATTTACCACTTTCACTGTGCCGTTTCTCACCTCGAGCATGGGCTTTTCATCCAGCTCGTTGAGGTGTCCTGCGGCAAGGTACGGGTCTGAGAGGGCGTTCACGGGGCACACGATAACACAGTTGCCACACCCAAGGCACGCCTCCTCGTCCGTCCTGAGCACCGAGGTGAGCGTGGGCCGTGGGGCAGGCACGTTCACCAGCTTCTTCTCGAACGCCTGCTTTCGCTTCATCTCGGGCACTATGGCGCTCTTCTTCACGGTAATCGCTCCCACAGGGCATGCCACAGCGCAAGCGCCACAGTATATGCACACATCTGGGCGATGGCTCACCTTCTCCACTATCTCGCCCGCCTTCCACTCCTTGTTGAACAGGGCGTTGCACGGACACACATCCACACACGTGCGGCATGCCTGACACACATCGTCGTCTATGGACAGCTCGCCAGCAAAGGGCTTTTCCACCGTTATCGCATCCACTGGGCACACCGCAGCGCACCAGCCACAGTGCACGCAGCACTCGTGGTCTATTGTCGTTTTACCATCCACACGGGCACTGCCATCGTTCGCCAGCCACTGCTCCACGGTGATGCAGCTCTGGGGGCACACACTCTCACACAGCCCACAGTGCACGCATCTTTCGTCCACCACAGTGGGCTTTATGGCACCGCTGAGATGGGAGTCGTCCCTCATCACCTCGCCCTCCTTTCTTATCTCGAGGGCGCCAGTGGGGCACACCTTGGCACACATGGTGCACAGGATGCATTCTGCCCCCTTTTCTATGAAGTCCTTCTCGATGAGTCCCCGCGCCACCGCTCCCACAGAGCCTATCACGAGAGAGCCCTTGGGGCACACAATCACGCACGTTCCACAGCCTATGCACTTGTCTGGAAGATAGACCAGCTGCTGGTCGTCCTTTGATTCAAACACTACCTCTCTCATCCCATCCTCTCCATAATCATGACTCATCATGACTCTGCTCTGCATGCGCAGCACAGTACCTCATCCTCCTGCTGCACGAAGCTCTCGCCACAGCGCTCGCACAGCACTATGTGCTTTTTTCGCTTTTGTGGCACCTGTACCTCCACCCATTTCCAGCTGTACACGCTCTCCCCGGCATCTATCAGGTCAGAGACCGCCTCCTCGTGGGGCACCTTCTCGGTGTTCATATACCATGCATGCAGCCTTGGATACCGTGCGGTCTTTTCTGGGTCGAGCACTATCCTCACGCCCTGCACACGGCTCGCCCCCTCCGGGGCACGCTTGTTCACCACCACAGCCATCTTGCCGCAGTCCTTTATCTTGAGTCTCTTGTTTCCTATCGTGGCTCCGGCGAGAATCTGGAAGGGGTCTGGAAGGCAGTTGTATGTCTCGCACGTCACATATATGCGCTCCCCATCGCGCACATCCAGCACCCTCTTTGCGATTCTTAACATCTGGATACCTATGAACGCCCCCGTGCTGAGATATCCATGGAAGGGAACTACCTTCTCTATCTCAAAAAGCAGCTCTGGGTCGGTAATCTTTCTTATGACCTCGTCCATGGGAAGACCTCTCGTCTGGACCCATCATCCAAAGGGTTAATAGGTGTTGGTCGTGTGTGTTATAAAATTATCGCTATTGGGGGGTTTTGATGAAGCAGGACGAAATAGAGAGGGCGGTCGAGGTGCTGAGGAAGGGTGGTGTGGTGGCATATCCCACCGAGACCGTGTATGGGCTTGGGGCAAGGCTGCAGAGAGCTGCCATCGAGAGGGTGTTCTCACTCAAGGGAAGGGAGAGGACAAAGCCCATCTCCATGGCGGTGAGCTCGCTGGACATGATGGCACGCTATGTGCACCTCGACTCCATGGCACGAAGGCTCATCGAGAGACTTGCCCCCGGACCATACACGTTCGTGCTGCCAAGAAGGCACACAGTCCCTCCAGAGCTCACCGGAGGTGGGGCGCTCGTGGGGGTGAGATACCCCTCCAGCACCACAGCTCTCTCCCTCATCGAGAGGCTGGGCGAGCCCATCACCTCCACGAGCGCCAACCGCTCTGGTGAGGCCCCTCCCGTGCACTGGAGCGATGTGGAGCTGGACGTGGACATTCTGATAAGGGGAAGGTGCGAGTATGAAGAGCCCTCGACGGTGATCGAGGTGGGCACCCTCAGGATACTGAGGAGGGGTGCTGGCGTCAATGCAGCAGAGCGGGTGCTGGGTCAGCTCCTATAAAGACTTATATATAAATATTGCACACCCTATTGTATGCTGGACACGAAGACCAGAAATATGGTGGCTGAGAGGCTCTCTGCCATCGAGGCTCCAGTGAGGATAACGATGTTCACTCAGGAGACGGAGTGCGCCCACTGTGGGGAAGCAAGGGAGATGGTTCAGGACGTGTGCTCCCTTTCAGACAGGGTGAGCCTTCGAGTGCTCGACTTTGTTGAGGACGGGAAGGAGGCAGAGAGGCTGAAGGTGGACAAGATTCCAGCCACACTGGTGCACGGTGAGAGGGAGTATGGGGTGAGGTTCTTCGGTGTACCCTCGGGATACGAACTCGATGCGCTGCTGGATGCGATAGTGAGCGTGTCGAGGGGGAGGGGGAGGGTGGAGTTCCCAGAAGAGGTGCTTGAGGTGCTGGAAAAGCTGAGAGAGCCCGTGCATATTCAGGTGTTCACCGCCCCCACGTGTCCCAACTGTCCCGAGATGGTGAAGCTTGCCCACAGGCTGGCAGTGGCGAGCGAGCACATAACCTCTGACATGATAGATGTGCTCGAGTTTCCCTACTACCTCCAGAGGTACTCCATATGGGGGGTGCCCAAGACGGTGATAAACGAGAAGCTGGAGTTTGTTGGCCGGGCAGATGTTCTGGATGTGGTAAAGAAGCTGGAGATGCTGTAGAGGGCAGATGGAGACGCTAAACTCCTCGCTCAAGAATCTGACCGAGTTTTTGAACAGGATGCAGAGATAGAGTATCGAGCAGCTTCAGGCGCTTGCTCCAAAGCCAGAGAATAGGTGGTGGCAGTTCTGGAAGAGGGAATAAGGGTAAATATTTAATAGGATGGCGTAAAGAGTATGTTTTGTCAGAGATTGGCAGGAGGTGTCTTTCTTGACGAAAAAGAGGATTATTCCGAGCGCTCCAGTAGAGAGGCTGATTAGAGATGCGGGTGCTGGCAACGTGAGGGTGAGCAAGGCCGGGAAGGAAGCCCTCGCCGACATTCTCGAGAGCTATGGCAGAGAGATAGCCCTCGAGGCGATAAAGCTGGCAAGGCATGCCAAGAGAAAGACAGTGAAGGGAGAGGACATCGAGCTGGCATACGAAAGGGTGTACAGAGGAAGGCGGTAAGCCCGCTGGCAGAATGCTGGCAGAATGCGCATAATAAGGGATGCAGTGCACGGGCACATTCATGTGGAGAATGATGCCCTAAGGTTGCTGGACACACCCCAGATGCAGAGACTGCGGAGGGTGGCCCAGCTGGGCTTCTGCTCTCTTGTATATCCGGGTGCCAACCACACGAGGTTCGAGCACTCCCTTGGCACATACCACCTCGCGAGCGTGCTGTGCTCCCTCATGGGAGCATCCATCCCCCAAGATGAGCTCAGGACATTCAGGCTGGCAGCCCTGCTACACGATGTGGGACATCCCCCCATGTCTCACACGACAGAGCGAGTGCTGTGCACGTTCGATGGACTCATCCATACCAATATAGAACACATCATGAGGGCGACTGAGCTCGAGGAGATGCTCGGTGAGGTGGGTCTCTCCCTCGGTGAGGTGGGAAGGCTGGCGCGGGGCAACACAGAGCTTGGGAGGCTGCTGTCCAGCGAGATCGATGTCGACCGGATGGACTACTTGGTGAGGGATGCCCACTACACGGGCGTGGCTTATGGGCTGGTGGATGTGCAGCACCTGCTTCACCAGCTCACCCTCAAGGGGGGGAAGGCAGTGCTGCTCGAAGGGGGTGTGCACGCCGCCGAGTCTCTGCTCGTCTCGAGGTTTCTGATGTACCCGACGGTGTATCTCCACCACGTCTCGAGAATAGCAGAGTGCATGCTCGGGGCTGGAATCGAGTCATTGCTTTCCTCTGGGTGTGCAAAACCCTCTGCCATTCGGATGATGGATGACTGGGAGCTTTTTCAGTTACTCGCAAGCTCGGAGGACGAGCTGGCGTCCGAGATGGTGGCTCGCATAAAGGGTAGAAGGCTGTACAAGAGAGCCGTGTATGTGGGCATGGATGCCATTGAGTGCTCCTTAGAGCTTTTGGGCAGGAAGGATAGGCTGGCCACACAGATTGCACAGGAGGCGGGGGTGGAAAAGCACGAGGTGCTGGTGGACATTCCACCCATGCCAGAGATGGAGGAGATGAAGACGCTCGTGGAGTGTGGTGGTGAGCTTAAGAGGCTGGAGCAGGTGTCCGAGGTGGTGAGGGTGCTCGGTGCTGCCCATGCGAAAAGCTGGAGGCTGGGGGTGTTCTGCCCAGAGGAGCACGTGGAAAGGGTGGCAAGGGCAGCACGTAGCATACTTGGTATCTCTCAGACGAGCCAGTGCACGCTCGACATGGAGGCAGGACATGAGAAGAACGCTTGAGGGGAGGACTGTGGTGCTCGGAGTGTGCGGGAGCATCGCAGCGGTGAGGTGTGTGGACATCGCCCACGCACTGCGAAGGAGAGGGGCGAGGGTGGTTCCCGTGATGAGTGAGGCTGCCCGAAAAATCGTTCACCCACATGCCCTTCAGTATGCATGTGGGAACGATGTGATAACGGAGATCACGGGTGATGTGGAGCATGTACGCTGGTGCGGCATAGGAGGGGAGGCTGACGTGCTGCTGATTGCCCCTGCCACCTCGAACACCATATCAAAAATCGCCCATGGCATTGACGACACACCCGTGAGCACGTTTGCCACCACTGCCCTCGCCCACATGCCAGTCCTCATAGCTCCAGCGATGCACGAGTCCATGTATACCCACCCCTTCGTGAGAGAAAGTCTGGAAGCGCTGAAGGGGGTGGGAGTGGTCATCGTGGGTCCAAGGATGGAGGAGGGCAGGGCAAAGATAGCATCCACCGAGCACATCGTGCTCGAGGTGGAGAGGGCATGTGGCAGTGGAGAGCTCTCTGGCATGCGGGCAGTCGTGACTGCTGGCGCCACTGCCGAGCCATGGGATGCCGTGAGGGTGCTCACGAGCAGGGCGTCTGGCAGGACGGGAAGGGAGATAGCGCTCGAGCTCTACAGACGGGGGGCTGAGGTGGTGCTCGTGCACGCCGGCGAGATGCACTGTCCGGCACTCGAGCAGCGGAGCGTGCTCACGAGCAGGGACATGCTCGAGGCGTGCATCGAGGAGTGTGAGAAAGGGTGCGACATCTTCATCGCCTCGGCGGCCGTCTCGGACTACTCTCCAGTGCGGGTGGAGGGAAAGGTGCCCTCTGGAGTGAATGACATGAGCATGAAGCTCGAGCCAACGCCCAAGGTGCTGCGTGCCGTAAGGCGAGCGGCTCCAGATGCGCTGGTCGTGGGGTTCAAGGCAGAGGCGGGCGTGGACGATGCACAGCTCGAGCAGAGGGCAAGGGAGTTCATGGAGGAGAATGAATTGGCGATGGTGGTGGCCAACGACATCGCCAGGGGTGGCATGGGCACAGTCGATAACCGTGTGCTCATCGTTTCAGAGGGCACGAGGGTGAGGGTGGTGGAGGGGCAAAAGGACGAAATAGCGTATGAGATAGTGAATGAGATTGTGAGGATTCTGGGGGGCAGGAGAGGTGGAGCGAGACCATAAAAGGCTCGCCCTCATAGATGAATCTCCAGAATCTCGCCGAGGAGGGCGTGTACAGAGATGAGGCGTTAGACCTCGTGCGGGAGTTCAACTTGTTTCCCCGTGGTGGGGTATCTTCGAAGGCTTAAATAAAACATCCACAATCTTTTTAACCCCTCTCTCCCTGTGGGGATGTGCATGGAGGCTGTGCTGGGAATAGAGGATGGGACGGTGGTGCACGCCTCATCTGCTGGGGCGGAAGGGGTGGTGTGCGGTGAGCTGGTGTTCACCACACAGTACACAGGATACGAGGAGGCGCTAACTGACCCCTCATACAGAGGTCAGGTGCTCATGTTCACCTATCCTCTCATAGGCAACTACGGTGTTAGCAGGCGAAGGTTCCAGTCAGAGCATGTGCAGGTGGAGGCGATGGTGGTGCACGAGCTGTGCACTACACCGAGCCACTATCAATCGAGGATGAGCCTTGGCGAGCTATTCGAGCAGGAGGGAAAGATAGCGCTGTATGGGGTGGACACCCGTGCCCTCACCATCAAGCTTCGAAGTCGTGGCACACTGAGGTGCTGCATCCTTGCTGGCAGCAGCGATGGTGAAAGGGCAGTGGAGCTTGCAAGAGCACATCCGGACATATCTGATATAGACCTCGTCCCCAAGGTAACGTGTAGTGAGCCCTACCGTATAGAGGGCAAGGGTCCAAAGTTTGCGGTGCTCGACCTTGGTATAAAGCAGAGCATGCTCGACAACCTTGTAAAGCGGGGATGCTGTGTGGACGTGTTTCCATACGGCACGCGCGCGGATGAAATCATGGCACACAAGCCAGATGCCCTCCTGGTGTCCAATGGTCCTGGTGACCCAGCAAGGGCTGTGCACGCCATCGAGGTGGTGAGGGAGCTTGCTGGCACCCTGCCCATATATGGGATATGCTTTGGACACCAAATCATATCGCTGGCGCTTGGGGCAAGGACGTACAAGCTCAAGTTCGGGCACAGGGGCGCCAACCAGCCTGTGAAGGATGTGCGCACGGGCTCTGTGTACATCACATCCCAGAACCATGGCTTTGCGGTGGATGCGCACTCCGCAGAGGACACGGAGCTTGCCATCACCCACATAAACCTCAACGACGACACGGTGGAGGGGGTGGAGAGTCGCTATCTTCAGATAAGGGGCGTGCAGTTCCATCCAGAGGCGTGCCCTGGCCCCTACGATACAGAGGGGGCGTTCTTTGACGAGGTCGTGAAGGAGGTGGCGCGCTGATGCCGAGGCGAGAGGATGTGGACAGCGTGCTGCTCATAGGCTCGGGCCCCATCGTGATAGGTCAGGCTGCGGAGTTCGACTTTTCTGGAAGTCAGGCGTGCCGCTCGCTGCGTGAGGAGGGTGTGAGGGTGGTGCTGGTGAACTCCAACCCAGCCACCATAATGACTGACCCCGAGATGGCGGACGTGGTGTACATAGAGCCCTTGACTCCGGATACTGTGGAGCGCATCATAGCCAAGGAGAGACCAGATGGCATCATCGCAGGGCTCGGTGGGCAGACTGGGCTCAATATCACGGCAGCACTCGCCGAGCGGGGCGTGCTGGATAGGTACGATGTGAGGATGCTGGGCACGCCCCTCGATGCCATCCAGAGGAGCGAGGACAGGCAGCTGTTCAGGGACACCATGCAGTCCATAGGCGAGCCCGTGCCAAGGAGCAGGGCAGTGAGTTCTGTGGAGGAGGCGCTGGAGCTCGTGGACACCCTCGGATTTCCCCTAATCATCCGTCCAGCGTACACCCTCGGGGGAGCTGGGGGTGGCATCGCAAAGAACAGGCAGGAGCTGATTGACATCGTGGAGGGGGGGCTCAAGCGCTCCAGAATCCATCAGGTGCTCGTGGAGGAGAGCGTGCTCGGATGGAAGGAGTTCGAGTACGAGGTGATGCGGGATGCCAAGGACACGTGCATAACGGTGTGCAACATGGAGAACATCGACCCCATGGGCATACACACGGGAGATTCCATCGTGGTCACTCCCTCCCAGACGCTCACCGATGAGGAGCATCAGATGCTGCGAAGCGCAGCCCTCAAGATCATAAGGGCTCTGAAAATCGAGGGAGGGTGCAACATTCAGTTTGCCGTGAGGAATGGAGAGTATGCCGTCATCGAGGTGAACCCGAGAGTGTCGCGCTCGTCTGCGCTCGCATCCAAGGCCACGGGCTACCCGATAGCGAGGGTGAGCGCGAAGATTGCCATCGGGCTCACACTCGACGAGATTGTCAATGACGTGACCAAGAAGACCCCTGCCTCGTTCGAGCCCACGATAGACTACACCGTGGTCAAGATTCCAAGATGGCCCTTCGACAAGTTCACCACCGCGGACCACACGCTGACCACCTCGATGAAGAGCACGGGAGAGGTGATGGCGATAGGGCGCACGATAGAGGAGGCGCTCATGAAGGCTGTGCGCTCGCTGGACATCGGAAGGGAGCTTGGCGACTTTGACATCGATGCCGACGAGGTGAGGAAGCTGCTCATCACCCCCACGCACGAGAGGCTGTTCGCGATATACAGGGCTTTAGAGCTTGGCTACTCCGTGGAGGAGATAGCGAGGCTATCTGGCATCGACCCGTTCTTCATCCAGAAGATAGAGAACATCCGCAGGATGGATGAGCGCCTTAGGGGTGCAAAGAAGCTCACGAAGGAGCTGCTCAGAAAGGCGAAGCAGATGGGCTTCACCGATGAGCGCATCGCCCGTCTGGTTGGCATCTCCAGAGAGGAGGTGCATGCCCTTCGCACAACGTATGGCATCATTCCCACATACAAGATGGTGGACACGTGTGCCGCCGAGTTTGAGGCAGCCACCCCCTATTACTACTCTTCGTACGAGGACGAGTGCGAGAGTGCACCCTCGGACAGAAAGAAGGTGCTGATTTTGGGCTCGGGCCCCATTCGCATAGGTCAGGGAATCGAGTTCGACTACTGCACGGTGCACGCCGTGTCTGCCCTCAGGGAGGAGGGGATAGAGACCCACATCATAAACAACAACCCCGAGACGGTGTCCACGGACTACGACACCTCGGACAAGCTGTTCTTCGAGCCCCTCACCCTCGAGGACGTGATGAACGTCATCGAGAGGGAGAAGCCCTATGGCGTGATGGTGCAGTTCGGTGGGCAGACATCGGTGAACCTCGCGGTGCCCCTCGCAGAGGAGCTCTCTCGTCTCCCGCACATCCCCACCAGAATTCTCGGCACCTCCCCAGACAGCATAGACATGGCAGAGGACAGGAAGCGCTTCAATGCCCTCCTTGCCTCGCTGGGCATACCCCAGCCAGATGCTGGTATGGCGATGTCGAGGGAGGAGGCTCTTGCAGTGGCTGCCTCCATAGGCTACCCCGTGCTCGTGCGACCCTCTTACGTATTGGGTGGAAGGGCGATGGAGATCGTGTACGATGAGAGCGACCTCGAGCGTTACATCGACGAGGCAGTGAGGGTATCACCCAGACACCCCATTCTCATCGACAAGTTTCTCGCAGATGCGGTCGAGATAGATGTGGATGCGGTGTGCGATGGAAAGGACGTGCTCATCGGTGCCATCATGGAGCACATCGAGGAGGCGGGAATACACTCTGGAGACTCTGCGTGTGTGATTCCTCCCCAGACGCTGCCCCAGCATGTGGTGGACACGGTGAAGCGCTATGTGAGGGCAATAGCCCTTGCCCTCCGTGTTGTGGGCATCATTAACATCCAGATGGCATACAAGCCCGAGGAGGACAGGGTGTACGTCCTCGAGGCAAACCCGAGAAGCAGCCGCACCATTCCCTATGTGTCCAAGGCGGTGGGTGTGCCGCTCGCCAAGATAGCGGCAAAGGTGATGCTGGGACACACCCTCGAGGAGATGGGGCTCGTGGGAGATATAGAGGCAAGGTGCATCTCGGTAAAGGAGGTGGTGCTGCCCTTTGACAAGCTCCCAGGGGCAGACACCATCCTGAGCCCCGAGATGCGGAGCACGGGGGAGGTGATGGGTGTGGACTACGACTTCGGCATCGCCTTCTACAAGGCAGAGCTTGCGGCTGGCAACCCCCTGCCCCTCGAGGGCAGCGTGTTCCTCTCGGTGAGGGACGAGGACAAGCCAGAGGTGGTGGATGTGGCGAGGATGCTCAGCAAGGCAGGGCTGAAGCTGCTCGCCACCAAGGGCACGGCGCGCTATCTTAAGGAGAGGGGGCTCGAGGTCGAGGTGCTGGAGAAGGTGTCCGAGGGCAGTCCCAATGTGGTGGACATGATGCGGGAGGGCAAGGTACAGCTCGTGATTAACACGCCCACGAGCAAGCTTTCGAGAAAGGATGGCTATGAGATGAGAAGGGCTGCGGTGGATATGGACTTCCCATACATCACCACCATACAGGCCGCCAAGGCCGCTGCCAGAGCAATCCTCGCTGTAAAGCAAGGAAGATACTCGGTAGAGCCCATCACCAAGTACCATTCAGATGAGGGAGGCAAAAGCTTTTAGCCTGCCCGCATAATGCACTCTGCATGCTGGTCGAGCACATACCACCCCTTGGCGCAGGCTCCAACGTGTATCTCGTTGATGATGTGCTCATAGATGCGGGTATGGATGCCCAGCGTGTGCTGGAGCGTGTGCTGGAATATCTCGAGGGGCGCAGCACAGCGCTGAGGATGGTGGTGCTCACCCATGCTCATTTCGACCACACTGCAGCTGTTCAGGAGATTGTGGAACACACGGGTGCCCTCGTGGCCATGGGAGAGCACGATGCCCAGCACCTTGCCGACCCCACATACTCTGTGGCTGGCTGGTTTGGGGGCGTGCCCCCCCACATAACGCCAGACGTGGTGCTCTCAGAGGGAGATGAGGTACAGGCAGGAGATGCCGTTCTCGAGGTGCTCTCCACCCCGGGGCACACCCGGGGAAGCATATGCCTGCTTGAGCGGGAGAGTGCATCGCTCTTTTCTGGAGACACGGTGTATGCGGATGGCGGCTTTGGGAGGTGCGACCTTCCGGGCGGAAGCTGCCACGACCTCCTGCGCACTCTCGAGCGGCTCTCGAGGCTCGATGTGCGCAGGCTGTATCCCGGTCATGGAAGGAGTGTGGAGGAGCGGGCGTTCGAGCACATAAAGCTGGCATACCAGATTGCCCGCTCGGTGCTCAGATGAGGTTTGCATGCACGAGAGAGTGCCAGACCTCGTGAGTGGAAGCATCATGCGCAACCTGTGGAAGCTCGCGCTTCCCATGATGGTGGGCAACGTGCTCCAGACGATGTTCGGCATCGTGGACATGATATTCGTGGGCAGGCTGGGCCCAGAGGCAATCGCCGCCGTCTCCCTCTCGGGCAGTGTGCTGTTCGTCATCATGGCGGCCACCACTGGTGTGTCGGTGGGCACCACAGCAATGGTGTCGAGGGCGATAGGTGCAGGGGACAGACTAAAAGCGGACAGGGTGGCTGCACAGTCCGTGATGCTCGGTATTATCGTCTCTGGCGTTCTTGCGGTACTGGGTATGTTGAGCTCGAGACGGATACTCATGCTCATAGGGGCAAGGGGCGAGACGCTCGTGCTCGCACAGAGCTACCTCAACATCATGTTTTTGGGGATAGTCACGGTGATTCTGCTGTTTTTGGTGATGGGTATCATGCAGGGAGCGGGAGATGCCAAGACGCCCATGAAAATCATTGCCCTCTCCAATGTGCTCAACATGGGGCTCGACCCCGTGCTGATATTCGGGCTGCTGGGCGTTCCAGCCCTCGGGGTCGAGGGTGCTGCCCTTGCCACAGTGCTGTCGAGGGGTGTGTTTTTGCTCGTGGGGCTCTACATACTCGTGAGCGGAATGACGTATGTGGGTATCAGGCTCGATGGGCTCAGAATCGAGCTTTCCATCATGAGAAAAATCGTGGAGATAGGCATTCCCGCATCAGTGAACCTCATCATCAGAAGCAGTGCAGGTGTGCTGTTCATTACCATCGTGGCGATGTACGGCACCGTGGCCATCGCAACCTATGGCGTGGGAATGAGGATAGACTCCGTTGTGCTCATGCCTGTGTTCGGGCTCGCCTCAGCTTCCTCCACCCTCGTGGGACAGAACCTTGGAGCAAGACAGCCAGAGAGGGCAGAGGCGACTGCCATGAGTGCGGCAAAGATATGCGCCCTCATACTATGTGGAGTTGGTGCGCTGTTCTATGTGGTAGCCCCCCAGATCATCTCCGTGTTCACCACCAGCCCAGAGGTGATAGCCATGGGCACGGAGTATGTGAGGGTGGTCGTGTTTTCCTATGTGTTCATGGCGTATGGTATGGTGCTCGCCATGTCGCTGAATGGTGCCGGGGACACCACACCACCACTGGTGAGTACTGCCATAAGCCTCATTGTGTTCCAAGTTCCCCTTGCTCTTTTGCTTCCCAGGGTGGTTGGGGTAAAGGGGCTGTGGGTGTCCATCGTGGTGGCTGCGATGGTGCAGAGCGTGATAATGCTGTATGTGTTCAAGCGTGGAAGATGGAAACAAAAGCACATTTAGCTGCCCCAACAATAAAGTTTTATGTTGGAAATTGAAGTGTATATGGGGTCAATGAAATGATAACGAAGGACATGCGCATAGCAGAGGTGGTGGGCAAGTATCCAGACACCATGATGGTGTTTCTGCAGTATGGTCTGGGGTGCATAGGTTGCCAGATTGCCCGCTATGAGACCATAGAGGAGGGAGCCCTCGCCCATGGTCTGGACGTTGACCAGCTCGTTGCCGACCTGAACGCCGTGGTGGAAGAGGCAGAGAGGGAAGAGGAGGAAGCTGCAGAGTAGCTGAGATGGACGAAAGGGCGCTCGTTCCAGAGGACATCGAGAGAGGGCTCGATGTAGTCGATGACGTGCTGGTGTACACACAGGACACGCCACAGCTGAAAAAGCGCCTGCTCTACAGCTACAGGAGGTGCAACGGCTGCGGTGTGTGTGTGAAGGCGTGCCCCACCGAGGCGCTCGAGCTGGGACCAATCCCGGAGATAGCTACAGGGCTGGACGTGCCCCCAATCACGTGGAACATCGACAGGTGCACGTTCTGTGGGATGTGCGCTGCGCTTTGCCCCATCGGCGCCATCGAGATGCACACTTTGGACGAGGAGGGTGAGAGCAGCACTCAATCCCTCCTCGAGATGAATGTGCACATGAACGAGCGCTGCCTTCCCTGTCTTCTGTGTGAGAGGAGCTGTCCCAACGACGCCATAACCCTCTCCCTGAACATACCACGAAAAGAAGAGCTCGTATCCTTCGAGGAAGATGCCGAGGGCACCATCGAAATCGACAGAGAGAGGTGCACGCTGTGCGGGCTGTGTGCCCATTTCTGTGATGCCCTGTTGATGGTAGAGCGAGAGCCAGAGGTGAACACTCCATGTCCGTTCGAGGATGTGCTGGTGGATGAGGACAGGTGCGACTACTGCACGCTGTGTGCCCAGCTGTGCCCAGAGGATGCCATCAAGGTGGTGCGCACGAAGGGCTCAGAGGTCACGGTAGCGCCGCCCTCAATCGAGGGGAAGGTGGAGGTGGATGCCAAGCGGTGCACGAGGGCAGGGTGGTGCAGGGCGGTGTGTCCCTATGATGCGGTGGAGCTCACCCGGCCCTTCGAGGGTACGATAAGGCTGCTCAGGGGCCCTCTTCTTGAGTGCGACCCCGTTGGCTGCCATGCGTGCTTTAACGTGTGTCCCTCAGAGTGTTTCTATGTGAAGGCTCCAGAGGACACCGAGCACGGGGGCGTGGAGGGGATACGGATCGGCGTGAGGAGCGAGTACTGCATATACTGCGGGGCATGTGAGCATGCGTGCCCCCTCGATGGCATCGTGGTGGAAAGGAGCGAGGTACGCCATCGCACACTTCCTGAGGGGGCTTGGCATGAGCAGTGGAGTAGGGCAGTGGACGCCCTGAAGGGCGCATCCAGGGGAAGGCCAGAGCTGAAAAAGACCATAGACAGGGTGGTCTATACACCCCCAACACCAGACCATGGCATCGAGAGCGTGCCAGAAAAGCACCTCGATGAGGTGAGAGAGAGCATTCGTGTGCTGGAGGAGTGCCTGAGGGACCCGAAGATCAGAAGGCGAATGGAGGATGGAGATGCGTGAGGGCACGTGATGCCTATGCAAACATGCCCTCTGGATAGCTGGAGGGCGACGACCCGGACTTTACCTTTTCGATGGCCATTTCGAAGTCCCGGTGGGTCACATACTCTCTCTCCTGCCTGATGGCAAACATCCCTGCCTCGATGGCAATCATCCTGAGGTCTGCGCCGTTCGCGCCCTCTGTGAGCTTGGCGAGCCTCTCGAAGTTCACATCACCCGAGATATTCATGTTGCGGGTGTGAATTCTCAGTATCTCCGCCCTTGCCCCCTCATCTGGCATCGGAACCTCGATAATCCTGTCGAACCTGCCGGGTCTCAAGAGGGCCGGGTCGAGGATGTCCGGGCGGTTGGTGGCTGCAATCACCTTCACATCTCCCCTTGGCTCAAATCCATCGAGCTCTGCGAGCAGCTGCATGAGCGTCCTTTGCACCTCCCTGTCCCCCGTGGTGCTCTCATACCTCTTTGCTCCCACCGCATCCAGCTCGTCTATGAACACGATGGAGGGGGCGTTCTCCCTCGCCAGCTCGAACAGCTCCCTCACGAGTCTTGCGCCCTCGCCGATGTACTTCTGCACGAGCTCAGAGCCCACTATTCTCACGAACGTTGCCCTCGTGCTGTGGGCAACCGCCTTGGCGAGCAGCGTCTTTCCAGTGCCAGGTGGGCCATAGAGCAGCACGCCCTGCGGGGGCTCGATGCCCACCTTCTCGAACAGCTCGGGTCTTGTGAGCGGTAGCTCCACGGTCTCCCTGAGCTCGCGTATCTGCTCCTTCAGCCCACCAATCTGGGAGAAGTCCACGTTGGTGTCCTCTATCACCTCGCTGTGCCTGATGAGGGTGCTGTATGTGGATGGAAGCACCTCAACGATTGAGAGGTTCTGCTGGTTCATTGCCACGCGTGAGCCCACGTCCAGCCCATCGAGCCCTGAGGACACCCTCACGAGGAACGAGTTGCCATTGCTGATTTTCACCACTGCTCTCTCCTCGTCTATGATATCGCTCACAGTGCCCACCAGCAGGGGAGGCGTCTTGAGCTTTTCGAGCTCCCTCTTGAGCCGCTTTATCTCCTGCTCCTGCTTGAGCTTGATGCGCTCGCTCATCTGTATCTCGGTTTCCATCTGGTAGTTGAGGCTTCGCAGTGTGTCATTCTTGGACTCGAGCTGCCTCATCTTCTCGAGCAGGTATCTGGAGTACTCGTTTAGCTCCTCTGTCATCTCGTGCCTTGGTTCCTCCTTCTCATTCTGCTGCTGGTGGCGCGTGGGCGCATCCTCACTGCCAGCCATGGCACACCTCCTGCGAGCGCATACAAGCTCTCATCTCTATCTCTATATCAACGTTATAGATTTTGTGCTTCTTTATGTCTGTTCAGCACCTCTTTCACGAGTGATGGATAGGCCGTTAGACAGCATCTTCCCATGGGGTTGGCAATCCTGCACTCCCTGCCTGTGGCTAACCCCGTGGCCCTCCTAACATCCTCAAGCGTATTAGCACCATTCCTAACCGCATTCTCTACGTCCTTTAGCGTGACACCCTTGCAATAGCATAGTGGTATTGGGTGCTCTCTTTCCTTCAGTGTGACTCTGCTCTTCACGTGCTCCTTGAGCAGGCAAACTTCGTCATTGAAGTACACCACATCGCACTCAGGAGAGGGGCAGAAGTACATGTCGTCCCCCACCTCGTGCCAGTGCTCCTCCTTGGTGTGGACTATTACCGTTATCCTGTCTACAGGAATGCCTTGGCTTCCACAGTGCTTACACACCATCTCACTCGAGGGTGGGGTGCGTGTGCAGCACGAGTTCTCACTTTCATAGTCCGTGGTGCAGGTTCCTGCACTATCATCTGAACAGCATGAGCATCCACACATGTGGATGCATTTAGAGCACGAGGTATAAAAGTATTGAGCTTAGGGCGCTTTTCTGCGTATCGCCTCCACCACGCGCACGGTGTGTAGCGTCTCCATCACATCGTGTGTTCGTATGATGTCGGCACCCTTGTACGCCGCAATGGCGGTTGCCCCAAGGCTTCCATACAGCCTCTCCTGTGGAGGCACACCCAGCACCTCGCCTATGAACGACTTTCTGGACACTCCAATGAGCAGTGGAAAGCCCATCTGCTTGAAGTGCTCGAGCCCGTCCAGCAGCTCAAGGTCGTGGAGGGCACACCGCTGGGGTGTCCACCTTCCTATCGCTGGGTCGAGTATTATGCTCTCACTGTCCACCCCCAGCCGCTCTGCCCTCTCGAGCGTCCTTCTTGCACACTCAAGGCTGTGGGCAAGCCCGAGCCCATCTCCCCTTCGCACGCACGATGCCATGAGCACGATGGGGCACTCATAGTCGTTTACCACACGGGCGAGTGCTGAATCGCACGTGAGCCCGCTAACGTCGTTGACGATGTGGGCGCCAAGAGAGAGCGCCTTTTCCGCCACCTTGGCGTACTGTGTGTCCACGGATATGAGCACTTCCTCATCCCCATCCAGAGCGCTCATCGCCTCCTCCACCCTCTCGAGTTCCTCTCTCACCGAGATGTGGGGGGCGTTGGGTGCGGTTGAGCGAGCGCCCACATCCACGATGTCCGCCCCCTGCTCCATCATGCGCTCTATCGTATCCGAGATGCGGGATGGAGGACAGTAGGAACCCTCATAGAAGGACTCACTGCTGAGGTTTATCACACCCATGATGGCACATCTGCCATCCCTCCTCAGCACGTCTTTTGCACGCATGTCCTATTTCCTTGAGAGTGCAGCCTTCAGGGTGTGGGACATGAGCACTGCTATGGTGATGGGTCCCACGCCCCCTGGCACTGGAGATATGAGCCCTGCCACATCCACGACCTCTGAGAACTCCACATCCCCGTACACCCTGTCTTCTATCCACGTGATGCCCACATCGAACACCACTGCCCCCTTCTTTACCATGTCGCCCCTGATGAGCCCCTTGACTCCAGTTGCCACCACGAGGATGTCCGCCTGCCTCGTGTGGTGGGAAAGGTCGTGGGTGTACACATGGCACACGCTCAACGTGGCGTTTCTGTTCAGCAGCATCGCCGCGGTGGGCTTGCCCACTATGTTGCTGTGCCCCACCACCACTGCATGCCTGCCCTGCACCTCGATGCCATACCGCTCCAGAGCTATCATGATGCCCTTCGGGGTGCAGGGTACCAACCCGCTCTCATCGCCCTGCATGAGCCTTCCCATATTGGAGGGATGAAAGCCATCCACATCCTTGGCAGGCGAGACTGCCCTCATCACCTTGAGGGGGTCTATGTGGCGCGGAAGGGGCATCTGCACGAGGATGCCGTCCACCTCATCGTCCTCGTTGAGCTCTGCTATCAGGGAGAGCAGCTCCCCCTCACTCGTGTCCTCTGGCAGCTTATGGTCTATCGAGCGGATGCCCACCCTCTTGCATGCCCAGTGTTTGAGCTTCACGTACAGCTTGGAGGGAGGGTGCTCCCCCACGAGGATGGTGGCAAGCGCTGGCTCCACACCCTCATCCTTGAGCACGCTGACCTTTTCCTTGACCTCCCCCTCTATCTCGGAGGCAATCCTTCTACCGTCGATAACCTTGTCCTCGTATCCCTTGTAGAGTTCCGAGATGTCCTGCATGTGCCACCTCACCAGATGGGGTATCTGGCACACATCTCCCGCACGCCCTCCAGTATGGATAGCTTCTCTTCTTTCGAGGGCTTGCCCCTGAGCACGTGCTCGACCCACTCTGCTATCTGGTCCATCTCTGCGGTGCCAAAGCCCCTCGTGGTTATGGCGGGCGTGCCAAGCCTGATTCCACTCGCGATGAACGGCTTTCTCGTCTCGAAGGGGATGGTGTTCTTGTTGAGTATGATGCCCACCTCTGAGAGCCTCTCCTCTGCCTCCTTGCCCGTGATGCCGATGCTGTTCAGGTCAACGAGCATCAGATGGTTGTCCGTACCCCCCGATACGAGGTCAAAGCCCCCCTGTATGAGCCCCTGTGCGAGCCGCTTGGCGTTGTCGAGAATGCGTCTCTGGTACTCGGCAAACTCCGGGGAGAGAGCCTCCTTGAGGGCCACCGCCTTTGCGGCAATCACATGCATGAGGGGGCCGCCCTGTATCCCGGGAAATAGCGCCTTGTCCAGCAGCTTGGCATACTCCTCTCTGCACATCACCATGCCCCCCCTTGGACCCCTGAGCGTCTTGTGGGTGGTGGTGCTCACGAAGTCGGCGTGAGGTATGGGGCTGTTGTGCAGCCCCACGGCCACCATCCCCGCGATGTGGGCGATGTCTGCGAGCAGGTATGCCCCCACGTCCTCTGCAATCTCAGCAAATGCCTTGAAGTCGATCTCCCTTGGGTACGAGCTTGCGCCACACACAATCATCTGGGGTCTGTGCTCTCTTGCGAGAGCCTCGACCTCGGCATAGTCAATCCTCTCGGTGTCCCTGCTCACACCATAGCTCACCACGTTGTACAGCTTGCCAGAAAAGCTGATTGGGCTGCCATGGGACAGGTGCCCACCATGAGAGAGGTCCATGCTGAGTATCGTGTCCCCGGGCTTTAGCACTGCAAAGTATACCGCCATGTTTGCCTGCGAGCCCGAGTGGGGCTGTACGTTCACGTGCTCTGCACCAAACAGCTTCTTTGCCCTCTCGATTGCGAGCTCCTCAGCCTCATCAACCCACTCACACCCGCCATAGTATCTGCGATGCGGGTACCCCTCGGCATACTTATTGGTCATGATGCAGCCCTGTGCCTCTCTCACTGCGGGCGAAGCATAGTTCTCAGATGCGATGAGGTTGATCTTGTACTGCTGGCGCTCCCACTCTCTCTCCAGTATGCGCTCTATCTCTGGGTCAACCTCTCTGATGTGATTACCGATACCATGAGTATTTGTCAAACCCTCACCTCATCAACACTCTCTTGCTCTGCAATCATGACGTATCTTTATATAGCTTCCCATCCGAACTTTTGATGATGTCCATGGATATCTTGGAGGGACTGAAATCCCCCACCCTCGACGAGGATTGGCTCAAGAAGGTGGTGATAGGTGGGCTGCTCTCCCTCATCCCAATAGTGAATCTTGTAGTGAGTGGATACGTGCTAAGGAGGTTTAGGATGGCAGCGATGGGGGAGCCCAATCTTCCAGAGTGGAAAGAGTGGGGGGAGCTGTTCGTGGGCGGGCTGAAGCTGCTGGTGGTCACCTTTGTGTACCTATTTGTGCCCATACTGCTCATCATGCTCATCACGGGGCTGGTGACCATGTCCGCCATTGGCCTCGGGGCTGGTGGCCATGCAGCGAGAATGCTTGTTCTCTCTGGCACCTTTGTGGCATCGGTGCTGATGGTGGTGTTTGCGCTCTTTTGGCCCATGGCGGCTGCGAGGCTTGCCATGACCGACAGCATCTACGAGGCCCTGAGGGTTGGTGATATCTATCACAGGATAAGAATGGTTTTAGGTGACTACCTGCTGACGTATGTGGTCTACCTGCTGGTGTATGTGGTTTTAGTAATCGTCTATGTGGCGCTCATGACTTTCCCCCAGACCCTATTCGTCGGCGTCGTGCTCTCGGTGTTTGTATCGTTCTACGTGTATCTCGCCCTTGCCAGTGTCTTTGGCAGGCTGTATGCGCTCAGTGAGCCTGCGTGAGCGGGCACCACACCTTTTTTATTCTGTTGGGGTATTCTTTGAATGATGAGGCTAAGCGGGCTTAGGGTTCTCATAACAGGAGGAGCGGGTTTTATAGGCAGCCATCTCGTGGATGCGCTCGCAGAGCACAACGAGGTGGTGGTGCTCGACGACCTCTCCAGTGGCAGGATGGAGAACATCAGCCATCACATGGACGAGGAGGGCTTTACGTTCATCAGGGGCAGCATCTTCGATGAGCATGCCCTGAGACGTGCGTGTGAGGGTGTGGACATCGTGTTTCACTTAGCGGCAAACCCGGAGGTGCGCATAGGGGCGCAGGACACGTGGGTGCACATCGAGCAGAACGTGCTCGCCACCCACAGACTTCTCGAGCAGATGAGGTGTGAGGGCATAAGGGAGATTGCGTTCACCTCCACCTCCACCGTGTATGGTGAGGCCGAGGTCATTCCCACGCCCGAGAGCTATGGGCCCCTCATACCGATATCCACGTATGGTGCCAGCAAGCTGGCGTGTGAGGCACTGATATGTGCGTACTGCCATAGCTTTAGCATGCGCTCGTGGATTTTTCGGTTTGCCAACATCGTGGGGCTTAGAAGTCGTCATGGAGTGATTCACGACTTCATACAGAAGCTGCTGGAAAACCCATCGAGACTGGAGATACTCGGCGATGGCACGCAGAAGAAGTCCTACCTCTATGTGAGGGACTGTGTGGATGCCATCCTCCACAGCATTGAGAGCGCGCAGGAGGATGTGAACATCTTCAACATAGGCTCTGATGACACCACCGAGGTGAACCGCATCGCAGAGCTCGTGCTCGATGAGATGGGGCTCGAGGATGTGGAGATAGTGTATGTGAACGAGCTGGATGGCAGGGGCTGGGTGGGTGATGTGCGCCACATGCTGCTATCGTGCGAGAAGCTCAGGAGGCTCGGTTGGGTTCCCAACCACACCTCTGAGGAAAGCGTGAGGTGTGCCATAAGGGACAGGCTGAGGGAGGTGGGCTATGCATAGCGAAACACCCTTCCCCTCCTCATCACATCCTCCCCGAAGAGCACCACTGCCCTCCCGGTGAGCACCTCATTGAGGTGTTTACCGAGTGAGCACTCCTTCAGTCTTGCCGCAACGAGCGCATCTGCCCTCTGGTGCTCTCTTCTCAGGTCAACGCAGTACCTTCCGTTCTCGATGTACACCTCTGAGCATGCACGTGGGTTATCTCTGTAGCGAGCAAGGAACCTCTCTGCATGCTCTCTGAGGTCAACCGGGGGACCCATGTGCTTTTTTATGGGGGGAAGCTCCCACACCTCGAGCTCGAACAGCATGCATATGTATCCGTCCCTCTCGCCCACCCTCTTGGAGTACACCCTGAACCCCTCCCTCTCCAGCAGGGAGGCCACCGACTCCATGGCGTGGTATATCTGTGGATACAGCACGTCGTCCACGAGTTCTGGTCTGGGGAACTCCAGAGCTAAGAGCCCTGTCCCCCTCCTTGGGTCTATCGAGAGGCTCTCCTCCTCAATCTCGAAGAACGAGGGGCTCGGAGAGCTCAAAAAAGCCCTTGCGCGATGGATGGAGCGGGCGAAGTTATCCAGCGAGAGAGCGGATGCCACATTTCTCTTCGGGTCCACGGGGTCCACCACCACGAGGGGCTCATCGTGCTTTTTTGTGGAGTGCCCCTCGATGTCTATCACAGTGCCGCGCCTCCAGCTGGCCATTGCCCTGATGCACTCCAGAAATGAGCCATAGTGTATCACGAGCAGCTCGCACAGATACCCAGAGTAGCCGCGGCGCTTGAGCTCGGAGCCATAGATGCCCGCTGCCTTGAAGAACTGCTTTAGCAGCCTGACCTCGTCCTCCCTTCCAGCGATGTGGGAGAGCACGTATCTGGTGTGGTGGGGTGTGCGGTCCACGGCGGAGAGTATGCACGAGGCATCATCGATGCGGTACGCTGGCACGAAGTCCACCTCGCCGTCCTCGAATACGAGCTGGATGTAGGGGTGGTCGGCATACCGCTCTATGACCTTTGCGTCCCCCTTATACAGCGAGGCAAACTTGCGGGCAGCCCGCCTTCCAATCTCGAGCCCAAGCCTTTCGAGCTCCTCCCAGCTCGTGCTTGGCGGAAACAGGATGAACACGTCGAAGTCGTGGTCTCCCTTAAGCCACGTGCCCCGCGCCACAGAGCCCACCAGCGTGCACGTCACACAGAGCCCGAGCTCATGTGCACACTCCTCGCAGATTGTGATGAGGCTATCCGCAAGGGCGCTCACCCTCTCGACCTCGTCCTCTGGGGGCCTTATGCGCCTCAGCACCTCCTCTTTTATCCGGATGAACTGTTCATCCTCCATCGTTCACTCCTCGAGCGTAAAAGCCTCTATCTCTTGGTATGTGGGACCTTCTTTTCTGAGTGTGCTTTCAAAGAGCACGAACTCGCCAACCTCAAAGCCACCGAACTGTGTGCTTTTGTGCCTGCTGATTACCTCCTCCAGCCTCGTGCCATCCTCCCTCGTGAGCCTCTTTACCCTTGCCAGCGTGAGATGAGGGTGGTACTGCTTTCTCTCCCTATTCATCCCCGTGGAGCAGAGAGCATCCTCCACCTTTTTGAAGAGGGATGCAAACTCGCCCTCGCACCCCATCCACACCACCCTCGCCCTTCGTGGAGAGGGAAACGCCCCCATGCCTCTAAGGAGGGCATCGAACCTATGCATGCGCACACTTCGCAGTGCATCCACGATTGGGGGTACCTTTTCCTCTGCCACCTCTCCGATGAACCTGAGGGTTATGTGGGCAATCTCAGGCCTTACCAGCTTGAGCCCATTGGAGGGGAGCTGAGCCTCCAGCTCGGCTATCACGGGCACGAGGTGCTCTGGAATCCTCACCGCAGTGAACAGCCTTGCCACCCGCTCACCTCTCCAGCTCCACGAGCTTTAGAGAAAAGCCCTTGGGACAGCCCTCTGGGGGGTTTCCCACCACCCTCGTGATGGTGCACTTGTCCCCCTCCTCGAGCCCGGTGGGATGGCACAGCTCGTACATGGGGCACTCCTCCTCACCGCACCTCATCGGGGTGTACACCACCTTTGAGCCTCTAAATGCCTTCCTTGACTCGATTGCCACGAGAAACGGTGCCTCCACCACCTCGACCGCCCTCACACCTCCCTCGTGCAAGGGACACTCGTGCACCGGAGCATCCCTGAGCGCCACCAGCCTGTACCGGGAGCCCTCGTGAAGGTTTAGACAGGCGTTCCTTAGCCTGCAACTCTTGCACTCCGTGGCTTCTCCCTTGAATATGAACTCATAACCCTCGAACGCGACTTCATTGCCGATGAGTGTTATGATGGTATCTAGCTCCTCTTCCATGTCCTCCACCAGCCCCTCTCTTGCCATAAGAGAGATATTAGCGTTTGGATGCGGGTCGCCCCCTGGGTCGCCCCCTGTTTTTCATCCTCGCCTCGTGAAACAGGTATTGCTGGGCATATCCAGCATACCTTCCAAAGTACTCCCTTGCCCATCTCGAGAGCCTCTCGTACTCACGGGGTGTGAGTGCCCTTTTGGAGCTGGAGCAGCCCACCTCATAGTGGGTGTACAGCACATGTCTCATCCATCGGTCGATGGGGAATGCCTCGAGCATTCCAAGCCCGAACAGGCTGACACAGTCCGCAACCTTGTTGCCCACTCCCTTAAAGCCCAGCAGCCACCGCCTCGCCTCCTCGTAGCTCTTGAGGGGCTGCGGCTCGAACATCTGGGTAGCCTCCAGAAGGTAGGGTGCCCTGTATCCCAGCCCACACCTCTCCAGCTGTCCGATGGAGAGATGGGCAAGCCTCTCTGGTGATGGAAAGGTGTAGTGCTCCACCATGAAGGGCTCTTTGCCCCTCACCCCTATGGGTTCACCTGCCTTTCTTCTCAGGCACAGTATCATCTTCTCTATTGCCACCACGCTCTTGTTGGTGGCACATATGAAGGAGGCGAGCATCTCCCAGAGGGGCTGTCTCATCACCCTGAGCCCCCACCATCGGTGAAGCACGCTCCTCATGTAAGCATCCTTTCCCACCTCAAGCGCTATCTCGAACAGGTCATCCTCGCATCCGAGGTACTGCGTGAGCCTGTCCTCATCCAGCTCTGGATATGCCACCACCTCGAGGACACCATCTGGAGAGCCATGCTGTCTCAGGGCGACCGCATTGCCGTCAATGACGCCCGTGTACCACCCTCCCTTTTTTTGCCAGCAGAAACTCTGACCACAGCTCAAGGTAAGGGCGAGGTCGAAGTCGCTCACCTCCAGCTTCGTCATGTGCATGAGGGGCTCTTTCTGCTCAACATAGATAAGCCCTTAGCCTCCCACTTCTGCGAGCATCTCGCCGCTCTTGGAGAGTACTTTAAGCAGTCCCGGGCGGATTCGAACCGCCGTCTTCGGCTCCAAAGGCCGAAAGGATTGACCACTACCCTACGGGACTACGCATGAGGTGTTGCACCTTTCTTCTTCTCTTGAGATATATAGCTGTTCTGACTTCTGGTGGCTGTCGTCCAGCTGCAGCTGCCGTCCACTTGGCTTTTTACAAAAGCCAGCAAAACAGCGCATTAAGGGGGATGGCATGGCATCCCCCATAATCCACTCACGTCGGCTTTTTACAAAAGCCGGCAAAATAGCGCATTAAGGGGTGTGGCTTAGCCACACCCCATTAATCCACTCACGTGCCAGCTTAGTTAAGCTGCAGCTGCCGTCCAGCTGGCATACAGCGCATTAAGGGGGATGGCACAGCCATCCCCTCATAATCCACTCACGTCGGCTTTTTACAAAAGCCGGCAAAATAGCGCATTAAGGGGTGTGGCTTAGCCACACCCCATTAATCCACTCCAGGGGCCAGCTTATTTAAGCTGCAGCTGCCGTCCAGCTGGCATACAGCGCATTAAGGGCTACTGCTAAGTAGCCCATTAATCCACTCACGTGCCAGCTTCGTTAAGCTGTTTTGGCTACCTCACCCTCACCCCAGCCCCGACCTCATGCATCGGGGAGAGCAGCACCGCCGTGCCATCCACATCGGCAGCGAGCACCATCCCCTGCGACTCTATCCCGAATATCTTTGCTGGCTTGAGGTTTACCACCACCACGACCTCCCTTCCCACGAGCTCTTCTGGTTCGTACGTGTTGGCAATGCCAGCCACGATCTGCCTCACACTATCGCCCACGTCCACCTCGAGCCGCAGCAGCTTGCTCGCACCCTTTACCCTCTCTGCCCTGATGACTTTTCCTATCCGAAGGTCCATCTTTGAGAACTCCTCATAGCTTATTTCCCCTTCCTGCACTTTTTTACCCTCCATCGCAGCCTTTATGCGCTCTCGCATTGCCCTCTCGAGCATCTTCACCTTCTCGTCCTCTATTCTCTCGAACAGCACCTTTGGAGCTTTAATGTGTGTGCCAGCCGGAACCTCCACGAGGGCGTCTTCGAGCTTGGCATCGTGCACGCTTCCAGAGAGTCCGAGCATCGCCCACACCTGCTCCATCTTGTGGGGCATCACGGGCTCGAACAGCACCGCCAGCGCCTTGCACAGCTGCAGGCAGTTCTTGAGCACGTGTGCACACGCCTGCCTGTCCGTCTTTATCAGCCTCCAAGGCTCGCTCTTCTGGAAGTATGTGTTGGCGAAGTCCGCCAGGCTCATGGCGGCATCACACATCTGCTTGAACTCATATCTGGAGTTTGCCTCCACCATATCATCGATGATTGACGAAATCCTCTCGAGAATCTCCTCATCCACCTCTCCACTTGGCACATCGCCGAAATGCCTGTGGGTGAACGTGAGCACTCTGTGGATGAAGTTGCCCAGCGATGCCAGAAGCTCTCCGTTGACCTTCTCGGCAAACAGCTCCCATGAGAAGTTGAGCTCCTTTGTGTGCGAGGTGTAGCTCAGGAGGTAGTATCTGAGCAGGTCTGGATGAAAGCCAGCGTTGAGGTAGTCCTCGGACACCCACACCACATATCCCCTGCTCTTGGAGAACGTCTTGTCCTCTATCTTGACCATTCCAGAGGCAACGACCGCACTCGGAAGGTTGTAGCCCGCTCCCCTGAGGAGTGCCGGCCAGAAGATGCAGTGGTGGTACACTATGTCTCCGCCTATGAAGTGCACTATTTTGCCGTTGCGTATCCAGAAGTCCTTCCAGTCCCTGCCGTGCTGCTCGCACCACTCCTCAGTGAACGATATGTAGCCTATTGGAGCATCCACCCACACGTACACCACGAGGTCATCGCGGCCCGGGAAGCTCACACCCCACTCGAGATTTCTCGTGATGCACCAGTCCTTGAGCCCTCTTCTCACCCACTCCTTGGCGTAGTTGATGGCATAGGGCGTGCCGTCCAGCCCATCGAGGTACTCCAGCAGGAAGTGCTCGAAGGCGGAGAGGCGGAAGAAGTAGTGCTCCTGCTCCCTGTACTCGGCGGGGGTGCCACACACCTTGCACACGGGCTCGAGAATCTCCCCTGGCTCGAGGTGAATGCCACAGCCCTGGTCGCACTCGTCCCCCCTTGCCACCGCCCCACACGATGGGCATATTCCCTCCACATACCTGTCTGGCAGGAACCTCTCACACTCTGGGCAGTAGGCGAGCTTTATGTTCTTGGGGTATATGTAGCCATTCTCCATGTTTGCCTTCACAATCTCGTGGGTCCTGTGGTGGTTGGTGGGTGAGTGAGTGCTTCCAAAGTAGTCAAAGCACACACCCATCGCCTCGAACACCTCGAGAAAGTGGGCATGATACCTGTTCACAAGCTCCTCTGGGGACACGCCCTCCTGCTCGGCATTGATCACGATGGGGGTGCCGTGAGTGTCCGAGCCACACACGAACAGGGGGTTCTTTCCCTGCTTTCTGAGCATCCTGACATATGCATCTGCAGGTATGTATGTTCGAAGATGTCCTATGTGCGCCCTTCCGTTGGCATAGGGTAGTCCGCACGTTACGAGCAAGTTTTCACTCAAGGCTACATCTCCCCTTCCGCTCATCATCCTTGGTATTTATATCCCTATCGTATGGATACCGCATCACCCTGCCACATGCAAGACACGTGATGCACACCCTCCCTTTCTTGAGCCTCACCCTCGCGCTCCTGCCCGGCACCAGCAGGCGATGGCAGCTCCTGCACATCCTGCGCTTGAGCTCTCTCGGAATCCTTACCCTCGTCCTCATGGAGATTCTTCTCGCAAGCTCGAGCCATGTGTGGCTGAGTTCTGGGTCGTGTCTGAACTCTCGCTCTGCGAGCTCAAACAGCCTCTCGATCCGCTCCTTTGCGATTCTTGTCCGCCTCCTTGCTGACACGCATGCAGCTCTTCCGTGTCAATACATAAAGCCATCGCCCGCGTGCCTTGGTCTTTTGTGGCTTGTTGGAATCAACTCTCACTTTTACAGAAAATAATCTTTGAAATAGGTGTATTTAAATTAAAGAATACTTAAAAAATTAATTATTTAAAATATTTTTAATTATAAATATATTAAAAAATTAATCTTTTATTATTAATTAATAAATTAAATTCAAATATTTAAATTTAAAAATTTTAGAAGAATCGCCTGTTTGCGCATGCAGGCGGGATGATTGCGTGAGTATTCAGTGCCCATATCCATTGGGGATTACAGAGCAATCAACTGCTGCATACACAGTAAGCATTCTCATATATTATGAAACAGATTTCATTCTTCGAAGTCTTTAGTAGGAAATTCATTTCATCTATCATAGGAATATGCGCTTTCTGGAGTGCAAAAGGGGGCTTCACGGCAGAAAATCGGCAGAATCGTACCCGCGGTGATTTTGTTCATATATATTGTGTAACGAAGATTTGATGCATAAATTGCATGGCAAAAATTAGAATTCAGCATATTTTATAACTAAGTTTATGGCTCTTTCATGGGCAAAATCGCACAGATTAAAAAGTATATATTTACTCGTATTAAAATTTATTATCTAATTTTAGTTTTTTATTTTTAAAAATGAATTCAATTATTTAATCTGATATAATCTATTTTATTATTAAAATACTTATTATTAAAATTTTATTACATAATTATATACTAATTATTAAATATATAAATACTATTTTGTGCATCTAAATCTCCACTCTGACCCCAAAAAAGTGAGAGTTAGAGGGTAGGCTTAATATCGAAGAGGGAAAGGTGTGGGCATGAAGCAGATTGTGGCGGTGCTTGGACATCCAATCGGGCACACGATGTCTCCCGTGATGCACAACGCAGCCTTCGAGGCGCTCGGCATCGATGCCGAGTATCTGGCGTTCGACGTGCTGCCAGAGCGGCTTGGAGAGGCGATAGAGGGGGCACGGGCGCTCGGGTTTGTGGGGCTCAACATCACCATTCCCCACAAGGTGGCGGCACTGCAGTACTGCGAGCCAGATCCGCTCGCTGCGAGCATAGGGGCTGTGAACACGCTCGTGTTTGGAGATGAGGTGAAGGGGTACAACACCGATGCCACGGGGGCGATGGAGGCGCTCAGGAGGGCGAAAGTGAGGGTTGGGGGCAAAGAGGTGCTCGTCATGGGAGCTGGAGGGGCTGCGAGGGCGATAGCCCATGCGCTCGTACACGAGGGTGCGAGGGTGGTGGTGGCAAACCGCACGAAACAGAGGGCTGTGGAGCTGTGCGAGGCGCTCGGAAGAGCCACGGGAACGGGGTTCGATGAGCTGCCAGCACTGGTGCAGAGCTGTGATGTGCTCATCAACGCCACCTCTGTGGGCATGAGGGGTGAGAGCCTCGTGAGAGGTGAGTGGCTGCACGAGGGACAGGTGGTGTTCGACATCGTGTACAACCCGCCCGAGACCCCGCTTCTCAAGGCTGCAAGGAGCGCTGGCGCAAAGACGATAGATGGGGTGGCGATGCTGGTGCATCAGGGTGCAAAGGCGTTCGAGCTGTGGTTTGGCGTCGAGCCGCCCGTGGACGTGATGGAAAGGGCGGTGAGAAGGGCGCTGGCAGAAGGGTGAGAAATAGCTTCAAAATTCAAAATCTTTATAATTTAAACACTATAGGAATTTAATGGGGATGTGGTCATTTGCCAGACGAATATGAGCTTGTTTTGCTTGCGGCACTTTTGCACGATGTAGGCAAGTTTTGGCAACGAACTGGCGAGCAGGGAGCTCATCAGCAGCTGGGTGGGAGGTTCATTCACCAGTATATTCCACCTCAGTGGCAGGGGTGTGCAGGCATAATCTCGAAGCACCACGACGTCTCTGCATACCTCAGCGAGGGCTACAATCCCCTGAAGATAGTGATAACTGCTGATTGGCTTTCCTCTGGTGAGAGGAAGAACCTAAACAACGAAGAATCTGCCAATGTCGTGAACACCCCGCTGATAAGTGTTTTTCCTGAAATAAGGAAGTCTCAGAGTAAGAACAGAGACATATCGCCTTCGGAGTATTGCTACCCACTGAAGAAGCTTGAGATTAGATATGATGTGCTGTTTCCAGTCCCCAAGGAGCAATATCCAAAAAGACAACTCTCTCATGAGTACAAAGAGCTTTGGAGTGAGTTCGTGAGAGAAGTGAGCAAGATAAAGGAGGTTAGTGAGTTCGAGGTCTATTTCAATACGATGTATTATATTCTGCAGAAGTACACGTGGTGCATACCCTCTGCAGTATGGAAGTCAAGGCCAGACATATCTCTCTTTAATCATCTCACGACTACGTGTGCCATAGCGGCGTGCCTTCGTGATATAGAGCTCGACCTCACATACTGTACTGCCCTATACAGATATGTGAGTAAGAAGGAGCTGACGGATGCAGAGAAGGAGTCTCTGGATGATGAGCGATTCTTGCTCATAGGGGGCGATGTGTGTGGCATCCAGAGGTTCATATACTCTGTGGTCTCCAAGGGAGCTGCAAAGGCTCTTCGAGGCAGGTCGCTGTACATTCAGCTGCTAAGCGAGACAATTGCCAAGCACGTGCTGCTTAGGTTGAATCTTCCGATTACAAACCTTCTGTACTGTGGGGGCGGCCATTTCTTAATTCTTGCACCCCACTCTGCTGCACCAAAACTGGAAGAAATCGAGAAGTGGATTGCGGAGAAGCTTCTTAAGATTCACAAGGGCGAGCTATATGTGGTGCTTGGGTCGGTGGGACTTTCCAGCAGCGACCTGTTGAGCAAGAGGTTTGGCTCGAGGTGGCACGAGCTTTCAGAGAGAATTGCATGGCAAAAGAGGCAGAAGTTCTCCAGCATTATGAACGAGGAGCACTACGATGAGCTGTTTGGAGCCACAGAGGAAGGCGGTATTAAGGACATATGCAGCGTATGTGGTTCCGAAGCTGCACTAACACCCGATGAGGATGATCCATCTCTCAAAAAGTGTGCGTTCTGCAGGTCTTTGGAACATCTTGCAAAGCAGGTGGCAGAAAAGAGATACATGCTCGAGATTCCCACCCCCACGGATGTGAATGGTGCCCCAGAGGACTCGTGGGAGCATACCCTCGGAATGTTTGGAATGAGGTACGTATTTGTGGATGAGGTTGGCACTCTACCAGAGGGTGCCCATGTTTACACGATCAACAGTACTGCCATGCCAACTGGACTGTGCTCATGTGCATCTGCTGGCTTCAGGTTTCTGCTGAACACGGGGCTCAAGGAGATGAGTAATCTTGCCAAGGGCTCACAGGGCATGAAGAAATGGGGCGTGCTGAGAGGTGATGTGGACGATTTGGGTGTAATCCTCTCCGAGGGCCTGGGAGATGACCAGAGTATCTCTCGAATATCCACTATGAGCTCCATGATGTCTCTCTACTTTTCAGGATGGGTGCACGTCATATGTGAGAGCTTCTCCAAGGAAAACAGCGAGGGTGATCTCTATGGTATATACTCAGGCGGGGATGATCTTTTTATCGTGGGCTCGTGGAGTGCTCTGCCAAAGGCTGCCGGAAAGATATACGATGACTTCAGGGCGTTCACGTGCAACAACCCAGACATCACACTCTCATGTGGTATCACCATAGCTCCCACTGAGAAGTATCCAGTGTCCAGGGCTGCCAGCTTGGCCAAGGAGTCGCTCGACAGGGCAAAGCAATCCCCGGGGAAGAACTCAATCTGCTTTTTGCGTCCCATGAGCTGGGAAGTGTTTAGTGGTGGAGTAGCACAGCTGAGGGACAGGCTGTTGGAGCTCATTAAATCAGAGTCCATTGATTCCACTGTGTCCAGGTCGCTGCTCCAGAGACTCTATGCCATCTGCAGAATGTTTGAGGATGAACGTAGCAGAGGGGGTACATTGGCTGCAAAGCATGACGATAGATATGGCAGGTGGGGGTGGATGCTGGCATATGTGATATCCCGTGCGAGGAGTGGTGGGAAGAAGGACGAGTTGCTGGAGGATGTGAAGGCGCTCGTTCAAAGCAATATAGAGCACGCCATTGTTGCTGTTCGCTGGGTTGAGTTTTTGACCAGAAAGGAGGAGGTAAGATGAATGGAGGAAGTTCCATCGTGGAGAGCACTATCCATGATATAGAGGCCATCCTGGATGGAGACAGCGAGAAGCTCGTAATGCATGCAGAGAAGCTGGGCCAGCATTTAGGTAAGGGAGTATCGACCTCTCAAATCAGGAATGTGTTCTCAGAGGTAAAGGCTATGCGCTCCTATGACCCCCACAGGCTGAACCTTCTAAGACCCAAACTGGCATACACTGCGGGAAGGCATGGGAGGAGAAAAAATGGAAAACTCACTGGAGAGATAGTGGACCTGCAGAAAATCCTTGACCACGCCATCCGCAAGGTGAATGGGGAGGAGAGGTTCAGAAACTTTCAGAGGTTCTTCGAGGCGATACTCGCGTATCACAGGTACTACGGAAAGGAGTAGGGGGCAGATGAATGGATAATGCAACATTACTTGGAAAGGTGATAGTCCGTGGGAAGATAAAGGCAGAGACTGGGCTGCATATTGGTGGCCCAAGCGTTGGGCTCGACATCGGCGGTGTGGACAACGTGGTGATAAAAGATGCGGAGGAGAAGCCCTATATCCCTGGCTCGTCTCTGAAGGGAAAGATGAGGTCTCTGCTGGAGAGGATGGAGGGCAAAAAGCCCAACAAGAACATAGGTGGGGTGCGGATACACTCGTGTGAGAATAGGGATGACCTTGCTGGCTGCAATGTGTGCAAGATATTCGGGCTGCCAGCAGATGAGTTTAGCGAGCCCACACGGCTTATTGTGAGAGACGCACACCTCACGGAGGAGAGCGAGCAGATGCTGCGCGAGGCAAACACTGACCTCGAATATACCGAGGTCAAGTTCGAAAATGCCATCGACAGGATAACCTCTGCAGCCAATCCAAGGCAGACGGAGAGAGTCCCCGCGGGTGCCGAGTTTGCCTTTGAGATGGTGTATAACGTTTTTGATGAGCAGGACAAGGATATGCTTCGATATGTGTTTGAGGCGATGGCTCTGCTCGAGGACGACTATCTTGGTGGACAGGGCTCGAGGGGATACGGGAAGGTAAAGTTCTGTGAGCTGAAGGTGTGCTGGAACTCAAAGGAGGATTATGAGTCGGGCAATGTCGATGTGGAGTCCAAAGCGGTGGGGTATGAGACACCTAAAGCCATTGTTGCGAGATTCAATGAGCTGAAGAGCGCCATGGGGTGGTGAGTACAACGCCCGAGTTCATGCTGTGCAGAATGGAGCCCAGAGCCCCATTCCACGTGGGCGAGAGGGAGATGGCTCTCGAGAGCACCGAGCACTACATACACTCGGACACACTTTTCAGCGGCATCTGTTGTATGTACAGGCTGCTCTATGGAAGGGAAGAGCTTGAGTCACTTTTGGAGAGATTCTTGCAACATGATGTCCCATTTATGATATCCTCTGCATTTCCATACGCAGGCAATGTGCTGCTGCTACCCATACCAAAGAATGTCAACTTAGCACAGTATGTCAATCAATCGCTGAGAAAGCAATACAAGAAGCTCGAGTTCGTCTCGCTGGATATTTTCACTAAGCTCGTCAGAGGCGAGGACATAGCCGAGGATGTCGTGAGGGGCAAGCTCGTACAGAACGGGAGGGTGCTCGTGAGCAGCGATGAGAGTGTGCCAGATAGAGTCTGGTGTGTGAAAGAGGTGCCAAGAGTGACAATAGACCGAAAAGACAACGCCTCCAGCCTGTATATGTTCAGTGAGGTGAGCTTTGCCCCAGGATGTGGGCTGTGGTTTCTCATGGACATGCGGGAGAAGAGGTACACAAAAAAGGTGTGGGCTGCAATTCGCCTGCTGGGAGAGGAGGGGATTGGAGGCGACAGAACGTGCGGGAAAGGACTGTTCTCGGTGTCTGAAAAGAAGATGGACGTGAGAACAAAAAGCACTGCTGACCATTTCCTCACGCTCTCCCTGTATCACCCCTCGAGAGACGAGCTATCTCTTACACGCCCCTCATACTACGAGCTGGTCAGGCGAGGAGGGTGGATATCGGGTAGTAGGGGTATGAGGAGAAAGCGTGTGCGCATGTTCGCTGAGGGGTCTGTGTTCAATGCCCCATGCGGCACATATGGAGAGCTCGTGGACGTTACCCCGGATGCGTTTTTTGACCACAGGGTATACCGCTACGGGTATGCGTTCTGTATGCCCATGGAGGTGCATGCATGAGATGTACCCTGGAGACTCTTTCACCCCTGCACATAGGAAGCGGTGGCCGTATCAGCCCCATTGAGTACATCGCTGATGACAGGCTGTACCGGCTGGATATGGACAGCGTGTTCAGAGATGATAGGTTCGATGCAGAGAGATATATCAGGGAAATGATGGGTGGTGTGGTGTATATAGGCAGCATAGATGAGGGTGTCCATAGAAGGAGCGAGAACATCCGCTATGCCGTGGACGCTGAGAGGAGAGTGCTTTCTGAACTCAGAAATCTGGCATCTCGAGGTGCTAAGGACGCTGAGATTTATGAGTTCGTCAAGAGTGCGGACAGGCCGTACATTCCTGCGAGTTCTGTAAAGGGTGCCATAAGAACGGCCCTGCTCTGGCACGCACTGAAGAACGATAAGAGGGCGCTCATGGATGAGTGCAGGTATCTGGAGAAGAACAGGAGAATAGACAAGAGAAGAGCAGACGACAAGATAGAGGGGCAAATATTCAGGGGACCCGACGGCAACACCCATCCACCCACGCATGATGTGATGAGGTCATTGCGGGTGACAGACAGCACTGCACTGCCCCTGGATAGCCTCACCATCTTGGAAGTAAAGACACTCACCACGAGGCGTGGAGGATATGGATGGAAGAAGTTCTCCACCTTTGTGGAGGCCATGAGACCAAAAACCACGGTTCATCTTGATATCTCTCTGGATAAGTTTCTGCTTGACGACTCCATCGCGAGGGAGCTGGGCCTTCAGGACAAAATCGAGATGATGAGGAGTGTTCCAGAATCCTGCAACTCCTTTGCATACGACCTAATAGACCACGAGCTTCGCTTTTTCAGGGAGCACTGTGCCCAATCGAATATGGGTGCGCGAATGCTCGAGTTCTATGAGCACATGAGGAGGCTGCCGCTTACAGGGGGAGAGTTTCTGCTGAGGTTGGGATGGGGAAGTGGGTGGGACGGAATGACGGTGGGAAGGCTGCTCAAAGAGTGTCCCAATATGGACTTTCACGAGCTACTGATGAAATTCCACCTTGGAAAGGGTGTAAGAAACATTCCATTCCCAAAAACGAGGAAGGTGGCATTTATGGGCATAATGCCCTATCCATTGGGGTGGGTGAAGGTGAGGTTGGAATGAAGGCACTGATAGCGACTGTTGGCACTGGGATAGGTGGGGGAAAAGAGGGTGTGGAGAGCCTTGCGCATGCCATAGCAAAGTCGATAAGGAGCCATAACCCAGACCTCGTGGTATTTGTTGTAACAAAGCAGAGCGAGGAGAGCACCGTCCCCGAGATAATAAAGCAGTGCCCCAACATGCCAGAGTATGAGCTGATACGCCTCGAGGATATGAGCGACATAAGGGCTGCATACGAGCTGGTTTCCAGAAAGATAAGTGAGCTCAGGGAAAAGCACTACGAGGTGGCTGTGGACTTCACATCGGGTACCAAGGCGATGAGTGCGGGTGCCGCGATTGCTGGGGCTGGGCATCTTTGCATGCTGACCTATGTGGGTGGAAAGAGGGGTGATAACAATCTCGTTCTCAGAGGGGAGGAGGATGTAAAGACGCTTGAGTTCACAGGAGTGTATGTAGATGCCGAGATGAGGCTGATAAGGAGGCTTTTCAACTGCCACCAGTACTCCTCCTGCATCGCCACAGCAGAGAATCTGCGAAGACTCACCGCAGACCCGAGTGTGGGAGAGGAGCTGGACAGATACCAGAGGCTCGCAGAAGGGTACTCGGCATGGGACCTCTTCGACCACGAGCGAGCATATGGGATTCTGAAGGGTGAAGGAGAGTGGGTACCTCCGGGAAACAAGGAGTTTCTCGGAAGGCTCAGGAGGGCAGATGAGCACGAGAGGATGGACTTCCTCATTGCAGACCTCCTGAACAACGCAGAGAGAAGAATCAAAGAGGGCAAGTATGACGATGCTGTTGCGAGGCTGTACAGGACTGTGGAGCTCACTGGTCAGACTGTGCTCTTGAGGGAGTATGGCATGAAGACATCAGAGGTAGCCATCGAGCGCCTGAGGAGGCTACTCGATGGGGTACAGCTTGCAAGGTACGAGCGGATGGCGGACGAGGAAGGTAAGCTGCAGCTACCCCTCCAGAAGACGTTCGAGCTGCTGAGGGATTTGGGCCATCCACTCGGAGGGATGATGGACACCGAGCTGAGAGACAATCTAAACAAGAGAAACTACTCAATACTCGCACATGGGCTTGACCCCGTGGGAGAGGAGAGGGCACTCATTCTCATGAATAAGGCAAGAGAGCTCGCGCGCACTGTGGTGGGCCCCTCACGGCTCGATGAGCTGATGGAAAAGAGCAGGTTTCCTCAGATTGTAGAATGTCCCTGAGCTCAGATTGTAGAATGTCCCTGAGAGTTCTCGTGCTCACATTGGACACAGGGCGTCCAGTGCGTGAGGATGCGAGCAAGCTCAGAGGGTATATTGGCGGCACATTCAGAGAGCACTTAGTGCTGCACCATCACATGGAAGCGGGCTACCTGTACACCTATCCAAGAGTGCAGTACAAGGTCATCGAGGGAACACCTGTCATCGTGGGGATTGAGGAGGGGGTGGAGCCTCTGAAGGAGATATCTGGGCAGATTGAAGAGCTGAGGCTCGGCAAGAGCACCTACAGGGTGGAGGGCGTTCAGATAACTCAGAAAAGAGCGCCCTTTGGGCCCTGCAGGAGAAACGTGCAGTACACCTTCATCACTCCGTGGCTGGGTCTGAATGCAAAGAACTACGAGAAGTTTCGTGCTGAGAACGAGTGGAAGAAAAAGAAGGAGCTGCTAAATGCCATTCTCGTGGGAAACGTGCTCTCGATGTGCAAGAGCCTCTCCTATGTAGTGGATAGAAAGCTGTATGTGCACTCTCTCTTAGACATGCACACTGCTGAGTACAAAGGCGTGCCTCTCATCGGGTTTACAGGCGAGTTCAGGTTGAACTTTCGCATCCCAGACCTGCTGGGGCTCGGAAAAGGCGTCTCTCAGGGGTTTGGCACCGTAAGAGCCAAGGTGTGAGTTTTTCCATAAGGATGATAGAAAGGCGGCTACGAAACGTTGTGATATCCGCCCACGGCTGTAGCCTGCGGCGCGAGGGGGATATGCTGAGGGTCGTGTGGGTGGATGGGGATGAGGAGAGGGTGGTCAGAGTATCGCCCCACGAGGTCGAGCAGGTAATAGTGGCAGGCGAGGCATCGGTGAGCACTGGAGCCATCAGGCTGCTTGTGGAGAACAGCACAGACCTCGTCTTCGTGAGCCACAGGCCCAGCTTTTTTGCAAGGGTCGTGCGCAGCGACTCCAACATGATAACTGAGCTGTGGCGGAGGCAGATAGCGATGGGGCTGGAGGAGAGGATGGCGATAGCACGGGAGATTCTGCTGTGTGCCACGTACAACAAGCTCCGCATGCTGCAGAGCATCGCAAAGAACCGAGATGTGGACTTCCATGATGAGATTGAGCACATCACGTCGAGAAAGGAGCAGCTCGCTGTGGCGGAGAGTACTGAGGAGCTTATGGGAGCAGAGGGCGAGGTAGCAAGGGTGTACTTCGGGGCGCTTCGCAGGGTGATACCCTCTGAGATGGGGTTCGAGAGGAGGGAGAAGCATCCACCCCACGACCCAGTGAACTCCCTGCTGAGCTATGGGTACACCGTACTGCACTCTCGAGTGGAGTGGGCGCTCATGCTCGCAGGGCTGAACCCCTATGAGGGTGTGCTTCATGTAGCATACAGGAACCGTCCAGCTCTCAGCTTTGACCTCATGGAGGAGTTCAGACAGCCGATAGTGGACAGGGTGGTGCTCACACTCATAGCACGAGGAAGTGTGAGGGTGGAGGACTTCGACAGAGGGCCCGAGATGTGCTACATGAGTGAGAACGTGAAGCGGATGTACCTCGATGCTCTGTACACGAGGATGGAGCAGCGGTATATGTATGGGGGCAAGAGGGTCGAGCTTCTGGATGTGATACATGGACAGGCAAGGAAGCTCGCGAGTGCAATCAGGGGGGATTGCGAGTACAGGGGGTTCAAGTGGAGGTAGTGTGCGGTGTATGAAGGCCTGTGGGGCACTGACAACAGGAGGGTAAAGGTATGGATGAGGGTGTGCATCTGTACATCATGTACGACATAGAGGATAACGCCATCAGAGGCAGGCTTGCGGCTCGCCTCATGTTCTACGGGATGAGGAGGATACAGTACAGTGTGTTTGAGGGAGTTGTGAGCCCAAGAGAGAAGCTAACAATCGTGGAGGAGATAGATGGGCTTGCGCTTGGGGACAACGACAAGGTGCATATAGTGGAGCTGTGTGCCCGCTGCGTGAAAAAGAGGATAGTAATCGGGGATATGCCAGAGGAGAGAGAGCATCTCGTGCTGTGATTGGCTGGTGTGGTGTAAAGGTATATAAACTATGCGCACAGATACATACCAGCCAGCACCCATGCACGTGGTAAAGGAGGCCGTATAGACCTCTAACACGAGAATAGGGTGCGCAGAGAAGGATTGCATTCACTGTCCAAAAAAACAAGGATTGAAAC